>CAYRGZ010000175.1:0-1664 GCA_964423785.1 uncultured Desulfobulbia bacterium | reverse complement strand
GGTCACCTCGTCGCGCACCGCCACCCAACCGTCCTCCAGCGTGGCCGTGTCCGGCAACGCGTTCCCCTGGGCATCGAGCTTGACGTACTTCGGCGGCCGAAGGTGGGCGTAGTTGCCGTCCTGGCCGTAAAACGGCTCCCCGGGCTCGGGGCACTTGTCGAGCTGCTTCGTGTCGTCGTAGCACTGCGTCTGGCCGGAATGGGGCACAGCGGCGGCCACAGGGCCGGCGCAGAAGAAGACCAGGGCCAAGCAGACCATGTAGGGCATGATGCAACGCATTCCACAACCTCCATCAGGCAGGATCATCATCGTTGGGAGCCATACAGGGGCGGCGCGCCACGCGGCGGCATCGCCGTCACCTGCCACTTTTTTTATTATATACCATCATACCCATAAGTTCGCGCCTGTTCCCGTGGAAAATCGCTTGACCCTCCCCACCGAGAACGGTAATGTAGAAAGTATGCATTATCGTATGTGCACCATGCGCGCTTTCCTGCGCACCTGCCTCTGCGTGCTGCTCAGCGTGGCCGTGGCGTGGAGCGGCCTGCCGCTCGTGTGCCAGACCGTGGACGGCGGCCGCGACCAGGTGGAACTGCGGCGGGTGATCCACACGCTCCAGGGGCTGGCCGGCGAAGACCACGACTTCGCCGATCGCTTCGCCGGACTCCTCGCCTCGCTGCAGACCCTCGCCGGCCAGGCGACCGCATCATCCCCCATCCCTGCCGCAGACGACGCAAGCAAGATCAGCGTGGTCGTGCGCTGCCACCAGTACAGCCCGCAGCAAGCCATCGACATCTCCACGCCCCCGGCGGCCCGCATCGCCGTGCCCATCGGGGCGCTTTCTCCCATCGACCTCGTATCCGACATTCCCACCCCGCCCCCGCGTCTGCCGGCCTGATCTCGGGAGACGCCTCTCTCCCTCTCGTTGACGGATACCGCCCCGGCAACACAGCGCTCGCGTGACGCCGGACCCATTTTCCACGCCAAACAATACTAGAGATGCCGCGCTGGACTCTCTCCATCGGAGTGTTACTCGCTCTCATTCCATCGCTTACCGGATGGGCGGCGGAGTTGCGCATCGACACCCAGGGCAACCACATGACCCTGGTGGCCGATGGCGTGCCCCTGCGCACCATTCTGGCGCGGCTGGCCGGTGAGGAACGCATGACCGTCTATCTGGCCGAAGAGGTCCAGGACCGCCCGGTGACGGTTACCCTCGAAGACCTCACCATGGAAAAGATCGTCGCCAAGCTGCTGCGCGACTACAGCTACCTCGTATCGCTCAAGGAAGAAAACGGCCAGCAGCGGATCACTATGCTGAAGGTCTATCCCAAGGGCACCTTCAGCGGCCATCTCCAGAAGCTCGAACCGGCGGTGGCCGCGATCCCGGCGGCTGGGGAACCAAAGATAGCCAACCCGCCTTCCCGGACCACGAGCCAGGTATCGGCGCCGACGCCGATCACCGACCTGACGCCACCACCGCCGGCGCCAGCAGACGCAACCGGCGAGGATAGGGAAGACGAGGTGTTAGCCGCCATGCGGCGGGACTTCGCCCGCGAGCAGCAGGAACTCTTTCGTGAACAGCTCGCCATCGAGCGCCGGCTCGCCGCCGCCACCGATCCGGCGGAACGCGAGGCGCTGGCCATGGCCCTGGCGGCCCAGGT
>CAYRGZ010000174.1:0-5048 GCA_964423785.1 uncultured Desulfobulbia bacterium | reverse complement strand
GGTTTGTAACCCGTTGAATTACCGTGTCAGTCCTGGACCGACTGCGAGTTTTTACGGGTCCAGCAGCAATTTTCATTCGATTTCGAGGGGGACACCATGAGAATATTGTCTGGTATCCAGCCGTCGGGCCAGCTCCACATCGGCAACTACTTCGGCATGATGCGGCCGATGATCGAGAACATGGACCGGGGCGAGTTGTACGCCTTCATCGTTAATTTCCACGCCATGACCTCGGTCCACGATCGCGAGCGGCTGGCCTATGACACCCTGCATGCGGCGGCCGATTTCCTCGCCCTGGGGCTCGATCCGGAACGCTGCATCTTCTGGGTCCAGTCCGACGTGCCCGAGGTCACCGAGCTGACCTGGATCTTTTCGACGCTTACGCCGATGGGGCTGCTGGAACGGTGCCATTCCTACAAGGACAAACTGGCCAAGGGCATTCCGGCCAGCCACGGCCTGTTCAGCTACCCGGTGCTGATGGCCGCCGATATTCTTCTCTACCAGGCCGAGATCATCCCGGTGGGCAAGGACCAGAAGCAGCACGTCGAGGTGGCCCGCGACATCGCCGCCAAGTTCAATCATACCTTTGGCGAGACCTTTGTGCTGCCCGAACCGGAGATCGACGCCTCGGTGGCCACGGTGCCGGGAATCGATGGCCAGAAGATGTCCAAGTCCTACGGCAACACCATCCCCATCTTCTGTGACGAAAAGGAGCTGAAGAAGCGGGTGATGGCCATCGTCACCGATTCGACACCGGTAGAGGCGCCGAAAGATCCCGACAAGTGCAACCTGTTCGCCATCTACAAGCTGTTTGCCCCGGCCGACCGGGTGGCGGAGGTGCGGGACCTGTACGTCAACGGCGGCGCCGCCTACGGCAAGATCAAGCTCGAACTGTACGAGATCCTCCTGGAATACTTCCGGTCGGCGCGCGAGGAACGGGCCCGCATCCTCGCCGACCCGGAGGGTATCCGTCAGATTCTACGGCGGGGGGCGGAAAAGGCACGGGCCAAGGCTGCCGTCACCCTGGATCTGGTCCGGGAGCGGGTCGGTCTACGCTATTGAGTGCCCGTTCCTGCCGCTGGGTCGTTTTTTTCGGCTCCCGTTCCTCATGAAAATAACAAGGCCGCCGGACGATTTCGGCGGTTTTGTCGTTTGGGGTTTTGTGCCCCGGTCAGGCCGGAATGGCGAGGGGCTTTATCGCCTTGCCTCACCAGCCCGCGATATCCCATGGCAGGGCGTAATCGTGCTCGGACAGGCGCTGGATGCGGTTCACGGGGGCCAAGACAAGGCCGGGGGCGATGTCGAGATGCGGATGCTGTTTGCGGAAGGCGGTCAGTCCGGACGTGTGGCGGCGGGAGGGGCTGGCCGTGGCCTTGATCTCCACCGGATAGTAGCGGCCGTTGTACTCGATGAGCAGATCCACCTCGGCTCCGCTGTGGGCCCGCCAGTGGTAGAGGCGGGGTTGGGGCGAAAGACAACCGCATTGTTTGCGGATCTCGGCCACGCAGGCGGTCTCGAACAAGGCTCCCCAAAGCGGATGGCCGCCGATGGCCTCGGGTGTGGAAATGGCCTGGCAGGCGCAGGCAAGCCCGGTGTCGGCGATGTAGCCTTTGGGTTTCTTGCTTACCTTTTTGAGTGCGTTGCCGCTGAAAGACGGCACCTCGAACCATTGGAAGGTGGCTTGCAAGATGCCGAACCAGCGTCGGGCTGTCTGCGGTGTGATGCCCAGTTCCCGGCCAAACTGACTGGCGTTGATCTCTTGCGCCGTCATTGCGGCCGCCAGACGCAGGAAACGGCCGAAAAGCTGCCAGTCGGATACGTCGGCCAACAGCCGCGCATCCCGCTCGATGTAGGTCCGCTGGTACGCGGCGTGGAAATCGGCCACCGTATCCAGGGGAATGAACTGGGCCTCGGGGAGAAATCCCCGCCAGAGCTGCTCGTAGAGGGTGCGCGTGCCGGGCAGCCGGGACGGCCTGGCCGCGATGAATCCCTCCGGGTCGGCGAGCCATCGATCGAGCCACGGCCGTGCCCCCCGTTCGAGAACCGCTTCCGCCAGGGTGAAGCCTTCGAGGTCGAGGAACACGGCCCGGCCGGCAAGGCTCTCGGCCACGGAACGCAACACGCCCCACTGCTGGGAGCCGGTGAGTACATAGCGGCCCGGCCTGCGGTCGCGGTCAACCCGGCGCTTGATGGCGGGAATCAGCTCCGGCGCGTACTGGATTTCGTCGAGGATCACCGGCGCCGGCCGGTTGTCCAGGAAGAGTTCCGGGTCCTGGCGGGCGTTCTCCACGTCGATCACCGGGTCGAAGACCACGGTGTCCATGCGTCGTCCCAACGTGTGGGCCAGCAGGGTGCTCTTGCCCACTTGCCTGGCACCGGAGATCACCACCACGGGAAAGGTGTCGAAAAGGCGCAGCAGCCGGTCGGTTAACAACCTTTCGTGATACATAATCCTTGATAATTAAGGATGGCATCATCAAAAATCAAGGATTTTGTGCTCCTTCATCTTCATTCTTCCGTCTTTCCAAGCAGGGTTGCCGGTAGCGGCGCCCGACGGCCGTGCCGGACGGCGAGTTCGTCCAGGGCCCGGTTGAGCCGCTCCGCTCGGTCGTCCGGGGTCTCGAACAGGGCGAGCTGGCCCCGGTCGGCGGCGACGAGGTCGCCGGCCGTGACGCCCAGGAGCCGCACCGGTCGGCGGCCGGCCTCGGTGTGAGCTAAGAGCCGGCGGGCCTGCCGGTATAGGGTCCGCTGGTCGCTGGTCGGCGTCGCCAGTCGTTTGCTCCTGGTGACGGTGGAGAAATCCGCATAGCGCACCTTGATCGTCACCGTTCTCGCCTTCTTTTCCGCCTGTCGCAGCCGCCGTCCCACCCGGCCGCACAGTTCCAGCAGAATCGCCGTCAACCGTTCCTCGTCCCGGATATCCTCGTCAAAGGTTTCCTCGTGGCCCACCGATTTCGGCGGCGTACGCGGCACCACCGGTCGCGGATCGATGCCCCGGCAGGCCTGGTACAGGTAGCGGCCTGCCTTGCCGAACCGGGTGGTGAGATAGGATTCGGGCAGTTGAGCGAGGTCGGCGATGGTCTTGATGCCCAACTCGGAGAGCCGCGCCACCGTTTTCGGCCCCACTCCCCAGAGGCGGCCGATGGGCAACGGCGCGAGGAATTCCCGTTCGCGGCCCGGGGATACGATGGTGAGACCGTCGGGCTTGTCGGCGTCTGAGGCGATCTTGGCTACCAGTTTCGAGGTCGCCACCCCGGCCGATACGGTGAGACCGGTGGTCTGGCGCACCTCTTCCTTGATCCGGCGGGCGATATCCGGCGCTGGCCCGAAGAGACGCCGGCTGGCGGTAACATCACAGAAGGCCTCGTCCAGGGAGAGGGGCTCCACCAGCGGCGTGTAGCGATGGAAAATATCCATAATGACGGCGGAGACCTGGCGGTAGCGCGCCGACCGTACCGGCAGGATCACTGCCTCGGGACAGAGTCGGCGGGCCACGGCCATGGGCATGCCGGACGAGACGCCGTACCGGCGGGCCTCGTAGGAGGCGGTACTGACGACGGCCCGCGGTCCCCTGCCGCCGACGATGAGAGGACGGCCGGCCAACTCCGGGTTGTCGAGGACCTCCACCGCGGCGTAGAAGGCATCCATGTCCAGGTGGATGATGGCGCGCGGTCGGTCTCCTTCTCCTTGCATGGTGTTCATTTCTAGCAGGGAACCATGGGATCAGAAAGGTGTCATGAATTTGACGCCGGGGTCGGGTGAGGCGGAAAATTTGTCGGTGTATCCGGCCGGGGCGGCACGATTTGCCGCGTGATACCAGGCGCGGCAAGGCGGAGAACCCGGTCAAGTTTTCGGCCGCCCGGTCGATAAGAAGGTTGTAACTTCTTGAAAAAGTGTGGGTTGGACCATAGCAGATTCGTTATGGTCGTTTTGTCCCGGACATCGTGGAACATGGTGGCATGAAACTCGCTACACCATCCGGGCAACAGAAACACGCTGGACAAGAAGGATGAGCCATGAACGCACCTGTTGCTGGAATTCACGATCTTAGTCCCTCGGCGCCGCCGGCCGCCATGAACATGGACCGGTTGATGGTCGAACTCGATTACCAGCGTCGCAAGGCCGAGCAGCTCGCCCTGATGAACGAACTCCACGCCCGGCTGGCGCGGGCCATCGACCTGCCCGGCATGATCGAGGCCTTTTCCGTCTGGCTGTTGCCCCACGTCGAACACGAACTTATCGCCTACAGCAACCCGGTCCGCGGCCGGTCGCACTTTTTCTGCTCCTGCCATGGCCCGCTACGGCGCCAGGTGATGCGCATCGCCGCCGATGCCATCGACTCCGAGGGCTCCATGGGCGAGTCGGTGGACGGTTTTCTGATCTACCGGTGGCGGCTCGACAGCCGGCCTGCGGAGCGGGATACCATCGTCCTCGTCTGCCGCACCCCGCTTTCGCGGCGGGCTTTCTCCCTCGTCCACGACGCTTTGGATGTGCTGCGCGAACCGTTGCGTCGCGCCTTGGAGTACGAGGATCTCTTCGAACTCGCCAACCACGACGCTCTCACCGGGCTCGCCAATCGCCGCGTCTTCGAGGACCGCATCGGGCCGATCATGGACAATGCCCGCCGCCACGGCCGGCCGCTGTCGGTCGCCGCCCTGGATCTGGATCATTTCAAGGAGGTCAACGACACCCTCGGTCATGCCGAGGGGGACCGCGTGCTGCAGCAGGTGGCCGCGGTCATGCGCCAGACCATCCGCTCCAGTGATCTTTTGGTTCGCATGGGCGGCGACGAGTTCCTGCTCGTCCTGCCGGAAACGCCGCAGTCCGCCGCCCGTACCTTGGCCGATCGGCTGGTGCGCAAGATCGAGGCCCTGGGTGTCGAGGTCGGTGGTCGCCGGCTCGGGGTCAGTATCGGCCTCGTGGAGTGGCAACCCGGCATGACCAAGGAGACCTTACTTCAGAAGGCGGACGAGACCCTTTATCGTGCCAAGGCAGCAGGCCGCAACCGGGTGTGTACCGCCTGCCAGCGCCGTAACGGTGCAGGAAGG
>CAYRGZ010000173.1:0-5198 GCA_964423785.1 uncultured Desulfobulbia bacterium | reverse complement strand
GCGATCGGTCATTCGCTCCGCTCACCACCTCCATCGAGTTCGCGGTTTGTAACCCTTTGAATTATCGTGTCAGGCCTGGACAGACTGCGATCTTTTACGAGTCCATCATTTTTTGCGATTTCATCGAGTTCACGCTTTGTAACCTGTTGGATTATCGTGTCAGACCTGAGCCGACTGCGAATTATTACGAGGCCATCAAATTTCCGTCATGGGTTCAGGAAACGGATCCACGGTCAAGGAGAACGATAATGGAACGACGTTTGGGAAGGATGATTAGGAGCATGTCGATCACGAGCATGGTCAGTTTTTCCGGTGCCGGTGCCGGTTGGGAGCCGGCGGTGGACATGTTCGAAACCAGCGACGCCGTACTGGTGTACATGGATGCGGCGGGGATCGATCCTCGTGATCTTGCCATCACCGTGGACGGCGACCGGTTGACCGTCAGCGGTGAGAGGGTCTTTCCCGAGTCCGACGTCTGCTGCGTCCACCAGCTGGAGATCGAGTACGGTCCCTTCCAGCGTACCGTCCATCTGCCGGTGGCAGTGGATGTCGAGAAGGCCACGTCGTCCTGCAAGAACGGCATGCTCGTCGTGCACCTGCCCAAGGTACGGCCCCAGGGCAAGGTGATGATTGAGGTCGGCTGAGGCACGGATTATTTGGAGGAGCCTGTCATGTCCGAAGCTCACGAAGAACAACATACCGATACATCGCAACAAGGTCCGCCGGTGGAATCCACCAAGGGGCCGGTCAATCCGCTCTCCATGCCGGTGCCCGAGGTGCTGCCGGTGCTGCCGCTGCACGGCTTCGTCTTCTTTCCCGGTATGGGTTTCCCCTTGCAGATCACCCATGAACCCTCGAAGAAGCTCATCGACGACGCCATTCTTGCCGACCGGCTGGTCATGGTGCTGACCCACCGGCAGGCCAAGGAGGACGAGATCTTGCCGGAAGGCCCCGACGCCCTCTACCGGGTCGGGGTGCTGGGCTACATCCACAAGCTGATCAAGAGCTCGGAGGGCACGTACCAGGTGCTGATGAGCGCGGTGAAGAAGCTCGCCGTCACCGAGTACGTCCAGACCGAGCCGTACTACAAGGCGCGGGTCGTCGTCGTCCCTATGGAGGAGGCCGGCGACAAGGAAGAGGAGGCCATGGTCCTCACCCTGCGCAACCAGTTCAAGAAACTGGTCGAGGCAGCCAACATGGCCAACGAGCTGCTTTTGACCATCAACTCCCTCACCAATCCCTTCCACATCGCGTATCTCGTGGTATCGCAGCTCAACCTCGATCTCGAACAGGAGCAGCAGTTCCTCGAGATCGAGCCGATCAAGGATCTCCTGCAGCGGGCGGCGGTGGAACTCAACAACCGCCTGGAAACGGTGGAGATGAGTAACGCCATCCAGAGGTCCATCAAGGAGGAGATGGACGAGCGGCAGCGGGAGTTCTTTCTGCGCCAGCAGCTGAAGGCGATCAAAAAGGAACTCGGCGAGGACCAGGAGAACCTCGAGATCGAGGAGTTCAAGAAACGGCTCCAGGAGGCCGACCTGCCGGAGGAGGCCAAGAAGACGGCGGAAAAGGAGCTGGCCCGCCTGGAACGCATCTCCCCCAGTTCACCGGAGTATACCGTCTCCCGGACCTATCTGGACTGGATCCTCGATCTGCCGTGGAGCGTCTCCACCACCGACAACCTCGATCTCGAACGGGCCCAGCGTATCCTGGATGAGGATCATTACGGGCTCCACAAGATCAAGAAGCGGATCATCGAGTTCCTGGCGGTTCGCAAGTTGAAACAGGACATGCACGGTCCCATCCTCTGCTTCGTCGGGCCGCCCGGCGTCGGCAAGACCTCGCTCGGGCGTTCCATCGCCCGGGCCCTGGATCGGAAGTTCGTGCGCATCTCGCTCGGCGGCGTCCGGGACGAGGCCGAGATCCGCGGCCATCGCCGCACCTATATCGGCGCCCTGCCGGGACGGATCATCCAGAGCCTGCGTAAGGCCGGTTCCAACAACCCGCTCTTCATGCTTGATGAGATCGACAAGGTCGGCATGGACTTCCGCGGCGATCCCTCTTCCGCCCTGCTCGAGGTCCTCGATCCGGAGCAGAACGATACCTTCTCGGATCACTACCTGGAAATCCCTTTTGATCTCTCCAACGTCATGTTCATCACCACGGCCAACGAACTCGACCGCATCCCCGGGCCGCTGCGTGACCGGATGGAGGTCATCGAGCTGTCGAGCTACACGGAAGAAGAAAAGCTGATGATCGCCAAGAACCACCTGGTGCCGAAACAGCTGGAGGCGCACGCGATCACGGAAGACGATATCTTTTTCGAGGACGAGGCCTTGCGGACCATCATTCGGTCCTATACCCGCGAGGCCGGGGTGCGGAACCTGGAGCGGGAGATCGCCGGCGTCTGTCGCGGGGTGGCGAAAGACATCGCCATGGGCAAGACCGGCAAGACCGTGATCACGCCGGAGAAGGTGAAAGAGATCCTCGGCCCCATCCGATACTTTCCCGAGACCCAGGCCCGGAGCTGGGGGCCGGGATTGGCCACCGGGCTCGCCTGGACGCCGGTGGGCGGCGTGCTCCTCTTCATCGAGGCGGCCCGGATGAAGGGCCAGGGCGGCCTGGCCTTGACCGGCAAGCTCGGCGAGGTGATGAAGGAATCGGCCTCCGCCTCCCTCACCTATATCCGGGCCCATGCCGCCGAGCTCGGTATCGACGAGAACGTGTTTGCCGAAAGCGATATCCATATCCACGTCCCCGAGGGTGCGACCCCCAAGGACGGGCCGTCGGCCGGTGTCGCCATGGTCGCGGCGCTCACCTCCCTTCTGCGCGACATCCCGGTTCGCCGAGACGTGGCCATGACCGGCGAGATCACCCTGCGCGGCGACGTATTGCCAGTGGGCGGCATCAAGGAAAAGGTGCTGGCCGCCATCCGGGCCGGCATCACTTCCGTCATCCTGCCGGCCCTGAACGAAAAGGACGTGACCGAGATTCCCGCCGAGATCCGCGAGACGGTGCAGTTCCATTACGTCCACGATATCGGCACGATGTTGGCCCTCGTCTTGGACGAAACGAGGGCGACGGACAAGGAGGCACACCAGTAATATTGCAAAGCAGGCCGGGGCCGGCTAGTATGCACCGGCGTCTATTTTGTGAATGTTCTGGAGGCAAGGCAATAGATGAAGGTCATCCTGGCCAAAAACGCCGGGTTCTGCATGGGGGTGCGGCGGGCGGTGGACGCCACCCTCGCCACCCTGGATAAGGAGAGCGGGCCGCTGGCCACCTTTGGCCCCCTGATCCACAATCCCCAGGTGCTGCAACTGCTGGCCGACCGCGGAGTCCAGGCCCTCGACCGGGTGCCCGAATCCTTCGACGGTACGGTGATCATCCGGGCTCACGGCGTGCCGCCGCAGCAGAAAGAGGCACTCACCGCCGCTGGTGCCACGGTTCGGGACGCCACCTGTCCGCGGGTGGTCAAGGTCCAGGTGATCATCGATAAGTACCGGAAGAAGGGGTTCCGGACGGTGATCATCGGTGATCGCGATCACGCCGAGGTGGTCGGCCTCATGGGGTACGCCGGTCCGGACGTCCAGGTGGTGAGTCGGGCGGAGGAGATCGACGACCTCGACCTCGACGGGCCGTACATTATCGTCTCGCAGACCACCCAGAATGAAGAGGCCTTCGAAACCATGAGCCGGGCCATCCTCGAGCGCTTTCCCGGCGGCAAGGTCTTCAACACCATCTGCGATTCCACCCACAAGCGCCAGGAGGAGGTGCGGCAACTCGCCCGCCAGGTGGACGCCATGGTGGTGGTGGGCGGCAAGACCAGCGCCAATACCACCCGGCTCGGTGAGATCGCCCGCGAGATGGGCTGCCCGGTCTACATGGTGGAATCGGAAAGAGACCTGGACCTCGATACGTTGTCGCAGTATTCGGTCATTGGCGTCACTGCCGGCGCCTCGACGCCCACCTGGATGATCAACCTGGTGGTTCAGGTGTTGGAATCGTTGCCGAGCGCCAACGATGGTCGGATCAAACCGGCCCTCATGCGTTTCTTCTGGCTGCTGCTCGCCTCCAACCTGTCGGTCAGTCTGGCCGCCGGCCTGCTGACCTTTGCCGCTGCCCGGCTGCTCGGTATCGCCTGCGATCCCCGCTACCCCTTGCTAGCCGCCGGCTACGTGCTCGCCATGCACAACCTGAACCGGTTCAACCAGATCCGCGCCAAGCAGATCAGCGATCCGGTCAAGGCCTATTTCGTCCAGCGGCACAAGAAGGCCCTGCTGGGGCTCTCCTTCTTCGCATTGGGCGGCGCCGTGCTCCTGGCCGCCTCCCTTGGACTGGCCGCCTTTCTCACCGTGCTCGCCATCAGTAGTCTCGGGATGATGTACAGCATGGAGAACGCTCCCGATCTGCCGGGTATCGGCCGGTTGAAGGACATTCCGGGTTCCAAGACCGCTTCCATCGCCCTGGCCTGGGCCGTGGTTGCTGTGTTGGTACCGGTTCTTGGCGCCGCCGGCCCGGTTGTCGGTGTGAGCGCCTTCTGGATCTTCGTGCTTGTCTTTGCCCTTGTGTACGTGCGCTGTGCCCTGTTCGACGTGGTCGATATCCATGGCGACCGTATCGTGGGCCGCGAGACCTTGTCGGTCCTGCTCGGGGAAGAAAAGACGCTTGCCATGCTCTACAAGATCATGGCCGCGGTCCTTGTTTTGTTTGTAGCGCTTCCCCTGGTCGGTTGGCTGCCAGCCCTTGCCTGGTGGCTTGCCCCGGCCGTGGTCATGCTGAGTATCCTTACCCGGTTGTACGAAAAGAAACGCCTGCAAGGGCCGCGGTTCGAGTTGCTGGTCGAGAGCGTGTTCGGCGTCATGGCGCTGCTTGCCTGGCTTGGTTCCTGAGAGCAGAGCGTTTCGGTTTCGTATCCCGGTGGCTTGCGTCCAGTTCACTCAACTGGCAAGTGTGCCGGTTAACCAAACCTGATGGACTCGTAATAATTCGTAGCCGGCTCAGTTCTGTCACTGATAATTCAACAGGTTGCAAACCGTGAACTCGATGAAATCGTATTTTTTGCGATTTCATCAAAACTGATGAAGCCGTAAAAACTCTCAGTCGGTTCAGGCCTGACACGATAATTCAAAGGGTTGCAAACCGCGAACTCGATGGAAGCGCACTTTTTGCGATTCCATCAAAATTGAAGAAGCCGC
>CAYRGZ010000172.1:0-5222 GCA_964423785.1 uncultured Desulfobulbia bacterium | reverse complement strand
AAGAAGATTATACTGGCCTTCTGGTTCGCGCTGCTGATCATTGTCGGTTATACCGGGGCGGTATATTACGTGCGACATGAAATCCGGCTGGCAACGGAACACACCAGGCAGTTTTTCTCCCTCGCGGTGACCGCAAAGCAAATGCAGCTGGATATCATCCAGGTGCAGCAGTGGCTCACCGACATCTCGGCCACCCGCGGCCTTGACGGTCTGGACGACGGCTTTGCCGAAGCGGAGAAGAGCCGCCAGTCGTTCCTGCAGGGAGTCGAAACGTTCCGAGACGCCTACCGGGACATGAATGCCCCAGCCAAGATCAAGCAGCTCGATACCATCGTCGCTCGCTTCGACAACTATTACGAGGTCGGCAAAAAGATGGCCCAGGCGTACATCGAGGACGGCCCGCGTGCCGGCAACAAGATGATGGCCGAATTCGACGCGGCCGCGAAAAAACTCCACCAGATCTTCGATCCTTTTGTTCAGGAGAATCTGACTTCCAGCAACAACGAGTTGGATGGTGTCGAAAAGCTGCTCTTACTCTTGTTCTGGGGCGGCGTAATCATCCTGATGGCGATCCTAATCGTCTCCCCCCTGGTGCTTCGCTCCATTGTCGCGCCTCTCAGGCAGATCAGCGGCGAAGTACAGGGATCGGCCGAGCAGGTGGCCGCAGCCGCCGGCCAGATATCCGCATCGAGTCAGTCGCTGGCGCAAGGCGCCTCCGAACAATCGGCCTCGCTGGTGGAGATCTCCGCCAGCGTCGACAAAGTCTCCACCATGATTCGTAACGATGCCGACAACCTGCAGCAGGCCGATGCCCTGGTCAAAGAGTCGGGCGCGACGATGGCGAAGGCAGACGACGGCATGAAGCGGTTGATGGCGGCCATGACCGAGATTTCCGCGGCCAGCGAGGATACCCAAAAAATCGTCAAAAGCATCGACGAGATCGCCTTCCAGACCAATCTGCTGGCCCTGAACGCCGCGGTAGAGGCGGCCAGAGCCGGCGAAGCCGGTGCCGGTTTCGCGGTGGTGGCCGACGAGGTCCGTAATCTAGCGATGCGGGCGGCGGAGGCGGCCCGGACCACATCGCAACTCATCGAAGAGACGATCCAAAAAGTGACGGACGGCAACAACCTCGTGAGCGAGGTCAACGAATCGTTCCTCTCCGCCGCCAAGGGCTCAGAACAGATCGGCATCATCGTGGGCCAGATCGCCGCTTCCGCCAGGGAGCAGGCCCAGGCCATCGAGCAGGTGAGTCAGGCCATGAACCAGATCGAGACGGTGACCCAGGATCAGGCTGCCGCCTCCCAGGAAACGGCGAGCGCTTCAGAACAGCTGAACGCCCAGGCCGAGATGATGAAAGAGATCGCCAGGCGTCTTGCTCGCATGGTGGACGACGGCAGCAAAAGCTAGAGTAGGCATGCTGTCCTGCCATCGGCTTCCGCACCCCTCAACTCCGCCGCAAACAAAACAGCATGCCAGCCAGCCAGCTTCCCTGCTCCTTGCGTAACGGAATGCCGCGGTGGGCAGCCACCTCGAAATCGTAGTGCCGGGCCAGGTCCTCCACGTAGGCCGGCCGGTGGGCGAACCGGCCGCTCGGCCGCAGGAGATAGTCATGTCCGTTCTCTTCCGTCGCCGTCTCGATGGAAAAGAGGAACAGGCCATCGGTGGCGAGCACCCCGGCCACGGCAGCGAACAAGGGTTGGAGATCCCCCTGGTAGATGAGAACATCGGCGGCAAGCACCAGATCGAACCGGTCGCCATGCCGGTGTCGGTCGACCAGGAACTCGACGATATCGGCCTGCTCCAAATGATCGTAGATCGCCTTGCGCCGGGCCTGCTCCAGCATGGCCGCCGACAGGTCCACGCCCCACAGGCGATCGACCGCATCCCGAAAGGCCCGGCCCGCCAGGCCGGTACCGCATCCGAGGTCCACGGCCAAGGGGAACCGGCGTCCTCCGAGTTCACCGGCCAGGCACCGGAGTTCGGCCGGGGCGGCATAGCCGAGCACGCCGGTGATATGGGCCTCGAACCGGGAAGCATACTGGTCGAAAACCGTCTCGACGTAGCGCCGCGGTGCACCGGCCGGCGTCTGGCCGGTGAGGGCCGCCAGCATGTGACGGGCCGGGGCATGATCGGGATCGCGTTCGAGCAGTTGCCGAAAGCAGTCCACCGCCTGCTGCCGGCGGCCGGCCACCGCCAGGGCGCCGGCCAGGTTGTAGAGGATGGCGGTATCGTCAGGCCGCAGACGGCGGGCCCGTTCGAAACAAGCGACGGCCTCGTCGTGCCGGTCCAGGGCATGGAGGACGACCCCGAGGTTGGCGAGGGCAACCGGGTAGTCGGGTTGCAGAGTCACGGCCCGTTGCAGACAGGCCAGGGCCCGGTCGTTCTCCCCCCGCAGATGCAGGATCTTGCCCTGGTTGTTCCAGGCTCTGGCATCGGTGGGGTCGAGAACGATGGCCCGGCCGAAGGCGGCGGCGGCACCGTCAAGGTCGCCGGCCGCCTCGCAGGCGGCACCGAGGGCGAGATGGGCGGTGCTATTGTCCGGGGCGCGCTTCGTCGCTCGCCGCAGAAGCTCGATGGCCTCGGCGTGTCGGCCGGCATCGCGGAGTAACAGCCCGTAATTCACGAGCAGATTGACATTGCCGGGTACTTGTTCGAGAAGTCGTCGGTAGATCGCCTCCGCCTCACCGTGGCGGCCGGCACCGTGCAGGGCCACGGCCTGGGAAAACGCTTTTTCCAACCGTCGCTGTCCTTCGTTCATGGAACCCCACCCCATCGAACGCACAGGTTCACGACTCTTTCATCGATACCCGATCCGGTCCTTCCCTGGAAACTACCGCCGGGTTATTGACTTTCCATACCGCATCCCATATCGTGTGAAATTGATTTTTTCAATAAGTTCTCATAGACACTGACAATACCTTCGCAGTGCACACCCAACGTTCATGTATTCCTCTATTTTCAAAAAGATATTCGACCAGTCGCCGGTGGCGAGTCAGATCTTCAGCCCGGACGGTACCCTCCAGATGGTCAACAAGGCATGGAAACAACTGTGGAACCTTTCGGACGAAATCGACGCCGGCACGTACAACGTCTTCTCCGATCCCCAGCTCGCCGACACCGGCATTCCGGCCTTTCGCCGTGCCCTGGCCGGCGAGGTGGTACTCCTGCCCGCCTATCCGTACGATCCCGCGGCCTCGGGACTGCCCGGCCGGGCCCGCTGGCTGCGTACCCATATCTTTCCTTCCCTGGCCAGTGACGGCTCTGTCGAGGCGGTGGTCGTCCTGCACGAAGACATCACCGAGACGAAAACCGCCCTGGAGCGCTACCGTGTCCTGGTGGACAACGCCCAGGAAGTATTCCTGGTTCTCCAGGAGGGCCGCATCGTCTTCGCCAACCGCACGGCGCTGGAATTCACCGCCTACGACGAGAAGGAAATCATCGGCCGGGAATTTCTTTCCTTCGTCCATCCCGATGACCGCGAGATAAGCGCCACCCGTTACCAGCGCCGACTGCGGGGCGAGCCGATCGATACGCGATTCCGGCTGCGTTTCATCGACAAGACCGGTGAAACACGCTGGCTGGCGGGAACGGCGTCACGCATCGAGTGGGACGGGGCACCGGCTCTGCTCTGCCTCTGTAACGACGTCACCAGCCAGGTCCAGATGGAGGAGGAACTGCGGCAAAACGAAAAACGTTTCCGGATGATCGCCCAGTCCTCCTCGGACATGATCCATTTGAGCGATACCGACGGCACCCTGCTCTTCGTCAACCGGGCCACCGAGACCCTGCTCGGCTACCCGGCCGAGGAACTCATCGGTAGCCAGATCCTGAATCTCGTCCATCCCGATGACCGGGAACGCACCCGGCAAAACATGGCGGCGATCGCCGCCGGCAAGAAGTCGGGGGGGCCCATCAACATCCGCCTGCTTCGACGGGACGGTTCCATCCTGCCGGTGGAGATATCGTGCTTCTCCTTTGCTGGCCAGGACGGCCCGCCGCTGCTCGGCGCTGTTCTACGCGACATCAGCAAACGGCTGGCCGAAGAACAGGTTCGGGAGCAGCGGCTCCACTCTCTGGGACTCTTGGCCGGTGGTATCGCCCACGATTTCAACAACCTGCTCACCGCCATCACCGGCAACCTGTCCCTTTTACAAATGCGGTTGCCGACGAACGACGAACTCCACCGCCACATCGCCGAGATCGACAAGGCCTGCGGCCGCGCCCAACGGCTCACCGGCCAACTCCTCACCTTTGCGCGCGGCGGCTCGCCGGTGAAACAGACCACCGATCTGGTCGAGACCATCCGGGAATCCGCGACCTTTGTCCTGCGCGGTTCCCCAGTGGCGCCCCGGTTCGATATCCCCGACGATCTCTGGCTGGTGGATGTCGATCCAGGCCAGATCAGCCAGGTTATCCAGAATATCGTTATCAACGCGGCCCACGCCATGCCGGACGGCGGCACGGTGACCATCACGGCCGCCAACCGGACAGTGGCGGAGGGCGAAATCAGCGGGCTCACCGCCGGGCCGCACGTGGTCATTTCGATCGAGGACGAGGGCGTCGGTATGCCACCCGATATCCTCGACCGGATCTTCGATCCCTACTTCACCACCAAGAAAACGGGCAGTGGGCTGGGGCTCGCCGCCGCCTACTCCATCATCAAGAAGCACGACGGTGCCATCACCGTCCGTTCGGAGCCGGGCCGCGGCTCGGTCTTCTCCGTCTTCCTGCCGGCCAGTGGCACCACCGGCCGCCGGCAGGTCACGGAAGAGACACAGGATCCCGCCAAGGGAAGCGGTCGTATCCTGGTGATGGACGACGACCAGGTGATCCGCTCCCTGGCATCGACCATCGCCAATCATCTGGGCTACCAGGTGGAGACCGTGGCCGACGGCGCCGCCGCCGTCGCCCTCTACGTGGAACGATACCGGGCCGGCACTCCCTTCGACGCCGCCATCCTCGACCTCACCGTGCCGGGCGGCATAGGGGGGCGCGAGGCCGCCCACCGTATCCTGGCCGTCGATCCCAGCGCCCGCCTGATCGCCTCCAGCGGCTACACCAACGACGACGTCATGGCCCGGCCCGAACAGCACGGTTTTGCGGGCATCCTGCCGAAACCCTACCGACTGGCCGAATTCAGCCAGACGTTGGCAGCCGTGCTCGACCCGAACCAACGATAATCGGCCCGTCCTCAAACCTGATGAAGCCGTAAAAACTCGCAG
>CAYRGZ010000171.1:0-5259 GCA_964423785.1 uncultured Desulfobulbia bacterium | reverse complement strand
CTAAGACCGAACGGTCCGCCGTTTTTTTTGCACGATGGCGATGATTTTTTTTGCCAAGAGGGGAAAAACGCCCAGCAGTGCGAAGGAGACCAGCAAACCGGGAGAAAGGATGCCGGCCAGAGAATCGATGTGGGCCAGTTGGCTGCCGGCGTTGACGTAGACGATGGTGGCCGGCAGCATACCGACCTGGGAGACCCAGTAATAGGTACGGATAGGGATGGTGGTGAGCCCCATGACCAGGTTGATCACAAAGAAAGGAAAGATGGGTACGAGGCGCAGACTCAACAGGTAGAAAGCACCGTCGCGTTCCATGCCGGCGTTGATCGCGGCGAGCCGGTCGGCGAACCGGTGCTGGACCCAGTCCCGCAGGAGAAACCGGGCGACAATACAGGCCAGGGTTGCGCCAATGGTACTGGCAAAGGAAACCACCACCGTTCCCACAACCAGGCCGAACATGGCGCCCCCGGCCAGGGTGAGCACGACGGCCCCCGGCAGAGACAGGGCGGCGGCGACGATGTAGACCACCATGTAGGCGGCGATGACCAGGGCGGTGTGCTGGTGGTACAAGTCGAGAAACCGGGCGTGGCTCGCCTTGAGATAGTCCAGGGTGAGGTAGGTGTGGAGATCGAAATAGAAGAAGGCGGCGACCAGAAGAACGACGACCGCCACCACGCCAATCCGCTGGATACTCTTGCTATTCATCTTGCATCTTCCTCACTACGATTCCGTGTGCGACACAGGGACATGCCGCCGAATTCCGCCGGCTCTTTTTGTGTTTCCCCAGCCGGCTGCCGTGCCGAAGGCTCCGGGGGCGCGGACCGAACCGGGCCGTGCCGGAGGAATACCCGAAAAGGAGCCAAGGAATTCGTGAGGTTGGCCGGAACTCGGTTCTGGCCAACCGTGGTCGAAAAAGCCTGGGATGGCTTTTTCGACGGACTGATAGATCTGCCGGTCGTCGGTAATGTTCACCGCCAGTTCCGGCCCGCCGTCCCGCGGTACGGCGGCGGACGTGGGCGGGAGTACGGGCAGCCCCCCGGTGCACGGCCATGGACAACATGGCATAAATGAAAAAAACTAGCAGCAGAAAAACGACGTCGATGAGGGGCAGTATTTCGATCCGCGCCCGTTTCTCCGGCCTAGTCCGCAGACGCATCCTTGCCTCCCGCTAGCTGCTTCCGGTGCACGATCTCCAGACTGGTAAGAACGTGAATCCGTGACGGAATTTTTCCGTGATATTCGATTTTGTGTCATGAATCCAGCGTATTCGATGCAAGGATACCCAGTATCTTCATTCTCCTGGGGTATAAAACCGCCCTTCGGGGCGGCCGTGGTGTCGAGGGCCTGGGCGATGCCGACACTGCTGAGCATATCGAAGGAGCAGGATGACAAAAACGGGAATCGTCCCACGATTTTTTTGATATAATTTTTCTACTCAACCGGTGGCTATCGTTGCCACTTCTTCGTACTCCCCTGAAATCTCAGAGAAAAGAACATGAAACAAAACGATAAATATCGTCTAACCCTACGGCAGCGCATGAGTATCCCACCGTTGGCTGTATTGGCCTGCCTGATCGTGGTCAGCGCCTTTGCCTACCGGAACTTTGCGGTTCTCGGGGATGCGGTGGAAGATTTGAGCCGGAAATCCGTCGCTACCCTGACCGAACAGACGGATCTCACCAACAGTATCTCCATACTACAACGGGCCGTCTCGAATTACTTCAGAGATCCGGACAGTGACCACTTCGAGGAGGCGATTGCCGCCATTGGCGCCGTGGAAGAACGATTTGTCCGAGATGAAAACAGTGACGAAGCCCAGGCATTGGAGCGGCTCCGGCAACTGGTGGAAGCCGCCCGGACCCGCTTTGACAATCTTGCCAGCCAAGCCAAGGCCTTCGAAACGGCTCAAAAAGAACTGCATGTCCAGTTTGCCGGCATGGATGAAGAAACGGTCCGCAAAACCATGGAACTCATGGGCCGCGCAGCCAATGACATCTGGAATCCCAAACAGGAGAACCAGGAACTCCTGGATGCGGCGTTCGAGGAGATAGTCGATACTCTGCCCAAGGGAGAGGCCCGTTACGCGCTGGAAGATTTTTGGGACATATGGGCCGGCTACACGGCTGTCTACCTGAAGCTCAAAAAGGATACGGACCTCGCCCTGCGCCAGACCATGAACACCTTGTATCGTTTTCAGCAGCAGCAGCTCGCCGCGAGCAAACAAGAAATGGAAACCATCCGGGACCGCACCACGACAAAGATACGCCATGCCCGCACGCTGGTCGTCATCGTCAGCCTGGTGGCCATAGTCATGGGCGTTTTCCTGGTGCTGTTTTACGGTTCGCTTCTGGCAAAGCTGATGCAACGGATCACCACCGGCATTGGCAACGCCTTCCAAGAGGTAGCCCATGCCGCGGCCAGTCTTATCGAAGCCAGCCAAACGCTCGCCACCAATTCTTCTTCCCAGGCGGCGGCCCTCGAGGAAGTTGCCGCCACCCTCGAGGAAATCACCGACAAAGTAAAGCATAGCGCCGAAAGCGCCAGCCAGGCCGACTCCCTCATGAAAATCACCCAGGAATCCCTGCGAAGCGGCGCCGAGGCCATTGACCGGTTGACTCGCTCCATGAACGAAATCAAGTCAGCCAATGAGGAGACCTTCAAGATCATTGGCACCATCGATCAAATCGCCTTCCAGACCAATCTCCTGGCCCTGAACGCCGCGGTCGAAGCGGCCCGGGCCGGCGAGGCTGGCGCCGGCTTCGCCGTTGTCGCCGAGGAAGTGCGCGGCCTGGCCGGCCGTTCCGCCGAAGCGGCCCGAGAGACGAGCCTGCTCATCGAGGGCTCCAACACCAAGGTGCATGACGGCGACGCCATTGTCACCGAAACGGCGCATTCCTACAATGAATTGTCATCGAATAGCGAAAAAGTCAGCCGGATGATCAGTGAAATCGCCATGAGCGCCAGCGAGCAGGCGGAAAGCGTTCATGCCATCAAAACGGAAATTTCGTCGGTGGACAACCTGGCCCAGGCCAACGCCGCCAGTTCGGAGGAATTGGCGGCCGCGGCCGAGTCTCTTCAGGAGCAGGCCCGTTATCTGGAGAAATACGTCAACGAACTCATCGCCCTGTCGGGCGGACACCAAAAGATGGACGGGTCCGGCTCCACCCCGCCGTCGGTGACGGATTCCTGACAAAGATTAGGGATACACCATCACACAATAATACAAGGAGGGTTGCGTGAAACGGAAAATAGCGTGTCTGGTATCGGGAGCCGGCCTGCTGGTCGCCTCTTTCGCCGTGGCTGGCGACGCCGACCTGTTTATCGCCAAGTGCGGCGCCTGTCATAAACGAGGTGGTCAGGCCGCCGCGGTCAACCCGGCCGACAAGGCGGGCCGGGTATGGGCTAAGTACTTCAAACGGGGTCGGCATCCCGTCGACCTGACGGCCACGATCAGCGAAAGTGAGATGGCCGCCATCATTCAGTATCTGAAAGATCATGCTGCGGACAGCGATCAGCCCGCCGCGGCGGTGATTCCAAAATAAGCGAGAGAGGAGGATCCGAATGAAAAAGATATACCTGACAATGGGAGCCCTGCTGGCCTGGGGCTCGAGCGCGCTCGCCGGCCAGACCGTCACCATCCCGGTGGAGGACTACAAGGCTATCCTGGAACGGCTCGACGCCCTGCAGAAAAGGGTCGAGCAACTGGAAAGCCAGCGGCCGGCCGGGCACACCGCCGCCATGCCCGACAAGAAAATCAAGGAGGATATCGAGGAGATATACGACACCCTCGACATCGTGGAGACCAAGGCCCTGCAGGACCGGATCAATTTCGGTGCCGAACTGCGGACACGGGTCGATAACTTCAAGGCGAAGGATCACCTCTTTTTCAGCAACGGCAATCCCCAGACGCAGGAGAGCAATGACAACAGTTGGTCCAACCGCTTCCGGCTCAATCTGGATGCCAACATCCGCAAAAACCTGAAATTCACCGGCCGGTTGACGGTGTACAAGAACTTTGCCGACTCCGATACGTCGGCAACCGGGATCAGCACCGACGCCAACCGGGCCCATATTCCGGACGATACCACCCTCAAGCTGGACCGGGCGTATGTGGACTGGATTCCGGAAGGGTTGCCGGTGCCGCTGGCCATCACCTTCGGCCGGCATCCGTCTTCCGAAGGGCCGCCTCTGGAATACAAGGAAAACCGCAAACGGCAGTCCACCTATCCGGGACTCCTTTTTGACGGCGAGGCCGACGGCGTTGTCGCCACCATCGGCCTGGAGCGTTACCTGGGCTGGCGGAATTCCGGTCTGCGTTTCGCCTGGGGCAAGGCCTATCAAGATGACGACGACGTCAGTTTCTACCTGGACCGGCCGGGCGGTCTCGATGATTCCAACGTTTACGCCGTATTCTTCGAGACCGAGGTGCCGGGGATCGACAACAGTCTCTTGGTGCTGAGCGCCCTGCGAGCCGACGATCTGGTGGCCGACTTCACCAATGCCGGCATCGGGTTCACCAATGCCGCCAACGTCGGCGACATGGACCTGTACGGCATCCATTTTCAGGCCGATAACTTCCGCTCCAGTGGCTTCGATTTCTTCTTCTCCGCCGGATTGAACAGGTCCCATCCTAATGGTCAGACCGTCAGTTACGGCACCATGAATTTCGGCCTGCTCAACAACGACGGCACCACCAGCCACAGCGGCTGGGCCGTCTATGCCGGTATGCGCTATACCATCGCTTCCGCCCGGTTCAACAACCCGAAAATCGGTTTTGAATACAATCACGGCAGCGATTACTGGTTCTCGTTCACCCAAGGGAGCACCGAGCTGTACAACAAGCTCGCCGTGCGCGGCGACGTTTTCGACGTCTATTACATTCAGCCGTTCAATTCCAATCTGTTCGCCCGGATCGGCTATACCTACGTCGATTACAGCGCTCCTTTGAGCGGCTTCCACATTGGAGACATGACGGGGAACGCCGCAGCCACCGGCACCCTGACCAACGCCTATCTCCTGCTGGACTGCCGTTTTTAGCATCAACCAAGCATACGCACAAAAAAAGCCGGGTCGTTGCCCCGGCTTTTTTTGATTGCCGCTCCAGCAGCGCTAGCCGTCCGCCCCCACAGCTTGGGCGTATCTGGTCACAGGGCACCCCATCTGCGGCGTCATCGGCCCGCTTGCGTAGCTCCCAGTACGCGGCGCGAGCCTCTTCCTTGCATCTGGGGCACCCTGCAACCAGATACCCGGTCCGCGAGGTCG
>CAYRGZ010000170.1:0-5289 GCA_964423785.1 uncultured Desulfobulbia bacterium | reverse complement strand
GAACGGATCAGGGAGAGGAGTCGGCCGGCGCCGAGGCTTCAGGGGCGGCCATGGCTCGGTTGAAACGGTTCATCGCCGCGGTGACGCCAAAGCGGACCAGGGTCTCCACGGCGGCGGCGATCACGGGTAACAGGGCGGCGATGGCGCGCTGCTCATCGGCGGCAAAATCACCCAGCACATGCTCCACCACCGGACAGCCGGGCGCCGGCCGGCCAATCCCGATGCGGACCCGGGAAAATCCCTTGCTGTCCAGGGTGTCGATGATCGAGCGGATACCGTTGTGGCCGGCGGCGCCGCGGTTGTGGGACACCTTGAGGCGGCCGCATGGCAGGTCGAGATCATCGTGGATGACACAGAGCCGCTCCAGCGGAATGCCGGTATCCGCCAGAGCGGCGGCCACGGCGATACCGCTGGCGTTCATGAAGGTGGCGGGTTTGAGGAGCCAAACCGGCGCATCGGCGATGGGAACGCAGGTCGCCTCCCCCCGCCACCGGCTTCCCCAAGGCGCCCCTCCAAACCGGTCGGCAAGATGGTCAACGGCCATGAAGCCGACGTTGTGACGGTTCCCGGCATATTCCGGGCCCGGATTGCCCAAACCGACAACGAGAAACGAACCGCTCATTGCTGCCAAAGAAAAAGGCCGGGACATCCCGGCCAAACAGGAGGAAAACAGAAAAAAACAAGAACCGGCTCAGGCCACTGCCTCCTCGGCGGTTTCGGCCGCAGCCGCGCCACCGGTGACATCCTCGACCCACACGCAAACGGCGGCCGGATCGTCCACCAGACTGACCTTGTCGGGAACGGCCAGGTCACCGCAGGTGATCTTGTCGCCAAGCCCCAGACCGGACACGTCCACCGCGATATCATCCGGGATATCGAGAGGCAGGCCCTTGAGCAGGACCTTCTCCTTGGTGACGTGCATCTCGCCGCCCATGTCCACACCCTTGGCCTTGCCGCTGAAGGCTAGCGGTACCGGCAGGGTGAGGGGCGCATCGAGGCTGATCTCGTAGAAATCCACATGCACCAGGGTGTCGCGAACCGGATCGACCTGGACCTCTTTGACCATGACGTGCCGGGTGGGCCGCTCGTCGATACCGTCGATGGTGAGCGTGATGACCGCGTTCTGGTCCTGGACCTTCAGGAGAACCTTGGTCATCTCCTTGGTGTCGAGCTGCAGGGGTACGTTGGCGATCTTGTTGCCGTACAGAATGGCGGGTGTCTTCTTGGCGGCCCGCAACCGCCGGCCGGCCCCCTTGCCGAAGGCCGTCCTGACCTCCGCCTTGACATCGAACTGTAACATTTGATTGACCTCCTTGACGGATGACTTCTGCTATACGAACAGAGAACTCACTGAATCTTCGTTGTGAATCCGCTTGATGGCCTCACCGAGCAACTCCGCCACCGACAGCACCCGGATCTTGGCGCAGTCCCGCGCCGCACCCCGGAGCGGGATGGAATCGGTGATCAGCAGGCTCTTGATCTGCGAATTTTCGATCCGCTCGATGGCCGGGCCGGACAGCACGCCGTGGGAACAGCAGGCGTGCACCTCCTTGGCGCCGGCCTCCATCAGGATATCGGCCGCCGAACACAGGGTGCCGGCGGTATCGACCATGTCGTCGAGCAGGATGGCGGTCTTACCCTTGACATCGCCGATGACGTTCATCGCCTGGCACTCGTTGGCCCGCTCGCGCCGCTTGTCGATAATGGCCAGATGGGCGTCGAGACGTTTGGCAAAGGCGCGGGTACGCTCAACGCCGCCGGCGTCCGGCGATACCATGACGATGTCGTTGGCGAAGTTGTCGGCAATGTACTTCAGAAGCACCGGCGCCGCATACAGATGATCCACCGGAATATTGAAAAATCCCTGGATCTGGCCGGCGTGCAGGTCCATCGTCAGCACCCGCCGGACCCCCACCGCCATCAACATCTCGGCCACCACCTTGGCGGTGATCGGTGTACGCGGCGCCACCTTGCGGTCCTGGCGGGCGTAGCCATAATAGGGCATCACCGCGGTGATCCGCCGGGCCGAGGCCCGCCGCAAGGCGTCCACGATGATCACCAGCTCCATGAGATGGTCGTTGACCGGCGGGCAGGTGGGCTGAATGACGAAGACATCCGCCCCGCGCACATTTTCGCCGATCTCGACGAAGATCTCGCCGTCGCTGAACCGCCGCACCTCGGCGGCCGACAGCGGCAGCTTGAGATAGTCACAAATGGCGTTGGCAAGCGCCGGGTTGGCGTTGCCGGAAAAGAGCAATATCTTATTGAGAAACATCAGTCTCTACCTTACAAAAAAATGGCTGGGGCGGGAGGATTCGAACCTCCGAATGCAGGAGTCAAAGTCCTGTGTCTTACCACTTGACGACGCCCCAACACCCTTTCCTCCACCCCGCCGCCTAGTCGGCAGCACGTATGGCGGTGCAAAAAACCCATGGATAACGGCCGGCAAGCACACGGCAACACCGGCGGGCACGATCTTCCTCGCCGAACAGACCGAAGACTGTCGGGCCGCTGCCGCTCATGAGGGCGGCCTCGGCACCGGCATCCAGCAACGCGGTCTTGATCCGCCGCAACTCGGGGTATTTTTTTATGGTAACCCTCTCGAGGTCATTGTGGAAATGGCGGGAGGCCAAACGGGTGGCGCCACGATACCCGTCTGTTTCGTTGCGGCCTAACATATATGGATCACCCGCCGATGTCAACGCAAAATTCTCGAACACCCACCGGGTAGAGACGCGAAAACCGGGGTTTATCAGAACGACGTGGTACGGGCGGTCGAGGGAGACCGGCGCGAGCTTCTCACCGATGCCGGCCGCACGGGCAACCGGCCACGGGCAGACGAAAAAGGGCACGTCGGCCCCGAGCCCGACGGCGATCTCCAGCAAACGTTCGCGCCCGATCCCAAAACCGAACAACCGGTTCATGCCGACCAGGGTGGCGGCCGCATCGGAACTGCCGCCGCCGAGCCCGGCAGCCACCGGAATCCGCTTGTCGATGGTCACCCGGACGCCCACGTCGCTACCGGCCTCCGCCGCCACCGCGGCCGCCGCCCGCCAGGCGATGTTGCCCTCGTCCTCTGGCAGGTCGACGCCGGGGCAAGAGACCTCGATGCCGGGAGCGGGCCGCTTCTCGATGGTGACGGTATCGGCCAGGGCAAGCTTGGCCATCAGGCTGTCGAGCTCATGGTAGCCGTCCGGCCGCCGGCCGACGACACGCAAGAACAGATTGATCTTGGCCGGTGCCTCGATGGTGATCCGTTCCATGTCCATCGCCATTGGGAAAAACAAAAAACCTGGCCCCACTCCGGGACCAGGTTGGCTCTCCATCTGTTTTCCGAGGGTCGATGATCTAGCCCTTGGCCTTGACGTAACGAAACTTCAAATCGGTGAGCAGGTTGTCGAGCAGGCCCTGTTCCTCGGCGGTGAGGTTCCCCTTGGTCTTTTCCTGCAGCATGACCAGGGTATCGATGGTGTGCTTGGCAAGACTCAAGTTCCGCTCCCGCCGGCCGGTTTCCGGGTCGGCCAGCTCACCGAGATGGTAGAGGGCCGCCTGGTTGAGCGACATGATGAAAGTCTCGAAGGTGACCTCCGGCAGGACGCATCTCCCTTCCTTCAGGATCATCCCCTCCGGGCATTTCCGGCAGGTCCCCTCGTCGGCCATCATGTCACCTCAGCCATTCAGGGTTGGCAGGTCGAGGACCAAGGCGTCCTCGATCTTGTCGAGCTGCCGCACCGTGTTCAGGAGTTCCTTGGAGACCAGGGAATCGGTGGCGAGCAGGATGATGTTGCGGCCATGCTCCTCCTCGCGGCCGACGGTCATCTGGTTGATGTTGACCCCCGCCGCGCCCAGAGTGGTACCGAGCTGACCGATGACTCCCGGTTCGTCCCGGTTGAAGACGAACAGCATCGGCCCGGCTGGCAGGGCCTCGAGCCGGAAAGTATTGAGACGCACGAGGCGCGGCTCGTTCTTGCCGAACACGGTGCCGGCCAGCAGGTTCTCCCCTTCCGAGGTCATTACCCGGATGGTGACCAGGTTGGTGAAATCGTCGGACTTGCTGGACCGGGCTTCCACCACCTCGATGCCCCGTTCCTTGGCGATGAGCGGCGCGTTGACGTAGTTGACCGCGTCCTTGAGGATGGGAGTGAAGAGCCCTTTGAGGAAGGCGACGGTCACCGGACCGGTCTCCATCTCGGCCAACTCGCCGGTGTACTCGATGGAAACCCGCTCGACACCGCCGCGGGCGATCTGCATATGGAAGGCGCCGAGCAACTCGGCCAGGGTGATGAACGGGCCAACCTTGGCCAACACCTCGGCGCTCACCGACGGCACGTTCACCGCGTTGACCACGGTGCCGGTATTGAGATAGTCGGCCACCTGGCGGGCGATGGCCACAGCGACGTTCTCCTGGGCCTCGGCGGTGGAGGCGCCCAGATGAGGGGTACAGATGAAATTGTCGAGACCGAGGAGAGGATTGTCTTTGGTGGTGGGCTCGACGGCAAAGACGTCCAGGGCGGCGCCGGCGATCTCGCCGGTGGTCAGGGCCTCGTAGAGGGCCTCCTCGTCCACGACACCGCCACGGGCGCAGTCGATGAACATGGCGTCCTTCTTCATCAACTTGAACTGCTCGCGGGAGACGATGTGCTTGGTCTCCTTGGTGAACGGCACGTGGATGGAGATGTAATCGGCCCGCCGGCAGAGCTCGTCGAGACTGACCAGCTCGACCCCAAGCCGCTCGACGAGCTCTTTCGGCATGTGGGGATCGTAGGCGATGACCTTCATCCGCAGCCCCTTGGCCCGGTCGGCGACGATGCTACCGATCCGGCCGATACCGATGATACCAAGGGTCTTGCCGGTGACCTCGCGGCCCATGAAGCGCTTCTTCTCCCACTTGCCGGCCTTCATCGAGGCGGTGGCCTGCGGGATGTTGCGGGTAAGCGCCATCATCATGGCGATGGCGTGCTCGGCCGCAGTGGTGGCATTGCCGTCCGGGGCGTTCATCACCACGATGCCCCGCTTGCTGGCCGCCGGAATATCGACGTTGTCGAGGCCGATACCGGCCCGGCCTATGACCTTCAGGTTGTCGGCCGCCTCGATGATCTCCGCTGTCACCTTGGTGGCGCTGCGGATGACCAGACCGTCGTACTGGCCGATTTCCTTTTTCAATTCCTCCGGGCTGAGCCCGGTCTTCACCGTCACGTCGAGGCCGGCGTTCTGGAGGATCTCCACCCCCACCGGCGCCAGATTGTCGCTGATCAGTACCTTTTTCATCGTGTGCAAATCCAGGTTTGA
>CAYRGZ010000169.1:0-5327 GCA_964423785.1 uncultured Desulfobulbia bacterium | reverse complement strand
ACCCCACCAGGCTGCATTCGGCCCGTCGGGCCGGAAAGCAATTTCCTAGCACCAATTCCCTATCACCATCACCCATTGCCGGCGGTCGGGCCGGCCGCCGATCAATGGGCCATCTTCTTGCGGTGGGAACGGAGCCTGGGAGTGGCCTTCCACGGCTCGGTCGGCCAGTAGTGACGCGGGTAGCGGACGAGCAATTCCTTGCGCTGTCGAAGGTAGACGGTGTTCCAAAAGGACGAGAGGTCGTGGGTAATCTGAATTGGGGTCTGGGCTGGGGTGAGGAGATGCAAGGTCACCGGCACCTCGCCGTTACAGACCGTCGGGGTAGAAGAAATGCCGTACATCTCCTGAACCAACACCGCCAAAACCGGCGGCCGGCCAGGGCTGTAGCGCAACCGCCGATAGCCGCCGGGAATCCTGATCCGTGTCGGTGCTTGCCGATCGATACGGCGCCGCTGGACTGGATCGAGAAAGCCCAGCAAGACCTCTTTCATGTCGAGGGAGTCGAGATCGGTCTTTTCCAGATAGGGAATGAGCCAGGTGTCCAGGCAAGCCAAGAGCGTCGTATCGCTGACGTCGGGCCAGTTCTCCTCCGGCCGCCAGGCCCGCAGGGAAAGGATACGGGCCTGCAGGGCCAAGGCCTCGCCATTCCACGGCAACATCTCGAGACCGTGACGCCTAATGACCTCGATCATCTTGTCCTGCCAGTCTTTCGTCTCCACCAGTACGGTTGTTGCCTGGCTGGCCATAGGAGCCCTCCTTGTTCAGGGGAACCCGATACCTGCCTGGCTAGCGAGACTCACGAGGGCGCCGGGGACGACCCCCAAGCCGACGACGCCCACCATCGCCAGGCCAAGAGCGACGGCTACTCCTGCCGACAGTCCGACGTCTTTGCTGCCGGCCGGCGCGTCCATGTACATGTACCGCACCACCCGTAGATAGAAATAGGCGGAGACGGCGCTCAACATCACCGCCGCCACCACCACGCCGGTGTACCCGGCATGGACCGCCGCCATCAGAAGGGAAAATTTGCCAATAAAGCCGGCCGTTGGCGGAATGCCGGTAAGCGAGAACATGAAAAGCAGCATGAGGGCGGCCAACACCGGATTGGAGGCCGCCAGCCCCCGGTAGTCATCAAGCGATTCCCGCCGCTGCCCCTTTTCGGCCAGCAGAATGACCACGGCGAACGCCCCCATATTCATAAAGGCGTAGATGAACAGATAGTTCATGGTGGCGGATAGCCCCTCGTCGGTGCCGGCCAGCACCCCCAGCAGGGCGTAACCGACATGGGCGATGGAAGAGTAGGCCAGCATCCGCTTGATCGAGGTCTGGGAAAGGGCGATGACATTGCCGACCGTCATGGTCAACAAAGCGATGCCCGCCACCAACACGGCCCAAACTCCATGGATCGGAAGGAAGCCGGCCAGCATCACCCGCGCGAGCACGGCGAAACTCGCCGCCTTGGGCGCCACCGACATGAAGGCGGTGATGGCGGTTGGAGCCCCCTCGTACACGTCCGGCGTCCACTGATGGAACGGCGCGGCCCCCACCTTGAAGCAGAGTCCCACCAGCAGCAGACCGATCCCAGCCAATAGCAACGGTTCCGACGCCACATCTCGGCCGGCGATCTGCACACTGACAGCCGCCAGATTGGTGGTACCGGCAAGCCCATACACTAGCGAGATCCCGTAAAGCAGCACCGCCGAGGCAAAGGCGCCCATGATGAAATATTTCATCGCCGCCTCGTTGGCACGCAGATCGTGTTTCAGCAGTCCAACCAGGCAATAGATGGAAAGAGACATCAACTCGAGACCAAGATACACCACGATCAGGTCGGCGGCGGAGGCCATCACCAGCATACCGGTGACGGCGAAGATGAGCAGGCTGTAATACTCACCATGCCGCATCCCCTCCACCTGTCGGTTCCGCTGGGACAGCAAAACGGTGAATATCGTGCCCACCAGACATACCACCTTGAAGAAGCGGGCCAGGCCGTCGACCTGAAACATGCCGCCGAAGCCGATCCCAGCCGACCCCACCAGCACCAGCCCGAGGGTCACCAGGATGCCGGTCATGGTCAAGGCCGGCAGGAGCAGCCGCCGGTCGGGGAACAGGAACTCGGCGCAAACGAGGAGCACGCCGAGGGCGACCAGGAAACATTCCGGTGCCGCCAGGGCGAGGGATGCGACATCGAAGACGAAGGGCTCAGCCATGATCGTTTTCCTTTTGTCTGACGGTCAGGGCAACAAGGCGGCCAGCGCATGCAAGGGGCCAGTGGCCGCTGGCTCCGCCTGTGGAATCCGGGCCAAGAGATGCGCCACCGACACATGCATGTAATCGAGCAGCAGGTTGGGAACGAAACCAATCACCAGAATGAGGGCAGCCAAAGGCACGAGCACGGCGATTTCCCGGCCGTTGATGGCAGCAATTCCTTGGAGGCCTGGATTGGGGGGATTGAAGAACACCCGCTGGTAGAGCCACAGCATGTACCAGGCGCCAACAATCAAACCGGTGGCGGCGAAGACCGCTGCCCAGGAGCGGCTGCTGAAGGCGCCGAGCAACACCAGGAACTCGCCGACAAAACCGTTGGTGCCCGGCAGGCCGATGGCGGCCAGGGTGAACAGCATGAAAAACCCGGCAAAGACCGGCATCACGCTGGCCAAGCCGCCGTAATCGGCGATGGCGCGGCTATGGGTCCGCTCGTAGACGATACCGATGGCCAGAAAGAGGGCGCCGGTGACGATGCCGTGATTGATCATCTGCAAGATACCACCCTCCACCCCCTGGGTATTGAGGCTGAAGAGCCCCAGGGTGACGAATCCCATGTGACTGACCGACGAGTAGGCGATGAGCCGTTTGATATCGGACTGGCTGATGCAGATGAGACCACCGTAGATGATGCCGATGATGGAGAGGATCATCATCGGCTCCATCATCATCCGGGTGGCGTCGGGAAAAAGCGGCATGGAGAAGCGTAAAAAGCCATACGCTCCCATCTTGATGAGGATGCCGGCCAGAATGACCGAACCGGCGGTGGGTGCTTCGGTATGGGCGTCCGGCAGCCAGGTGTGGACCGGCCACATGGGAACCTTGACGGCAAAGGCAGCGAAAAAGGCCCAGAAGAGCACAAGTTGCAACCGGATGGGATACTGGTTTTCCGCCAACGCGAGAATATCGAAGGTGTTCCCGCCCGCCCGGTACAGAACGATGATGCCCACCAGCATCAGTAGGCTGCCCACCAGGGTATAGAGGAAGAACTTTACCGTGGCGTACAATCGCCTGGGGCCACCCCAGATGCCGATGATGAGAAACATCGGGATCAGCATCGCCTCCCAGAAGATATAAAAAAGAAAGAGATCGAGGGCGCAGAACACCCCGACGATGGTCCCTTCCAAAAAGAGAAGGGCGACGAAAAACTCCTTTGGTTTCTCGGTCACCGACCGCCAGGAAACCAGGATGCACAGCACAGTCAGCAAGGTGGTGAGCAATACGAACAGCACCGATATACCGTCCACCCCAAGCGCATACTGGACGTTCCACGGTTCGATCCACCGGTGCCGTTCCACGAACTGCATGAGATGGGTGGTCTTGTCAAAGGAGGACCAGAGGGGCAGCGACAAAAGAAACTCGCTCACCGCCACGGCCAAGGCAACGGCCTTGATCCGTTCCGGCCGATCCTTGTCCAGGGGCAGGACGAGGAGACCGGCCAGCATGGGGAAAAAGATCAACACACTCAAGATGGGCATTGGCATCCTCTCGTATTGCTCAAGCAAGGTACAACCAGACGAGCACCCCCACCGCGCCGGAGGCCATCGCGGCCAGGTAATGCTGCACATGGCCGGACTGCAACCGCCGCAGCCGACCGCTCGCCCTGCCGATCAAACGGGGTACGCCGTTGACCACCCCTTCGATGAGGGTAGCGTCGGCAAAGGCGGTCAGCACATACCGGCTACAGTTGATCGCCGGCTGTACCAGGACGGCGACATAGAACTCGTCCACGTAGTATTTGTTCACCAGCCATCTGTAGGTTTCGGAGAAGGACTCCCGTAACTGGTCGGGAAGTTCCGGTCGTCTCACGTAGAGATGGTAGGCGAGCCAGATCCCCGATACGCCGGCGAAGACCGAAATCCCCATGAGCAGCCACTCGGTGAAATGAGGAACGTGTACCTCGGCCCGGCCGAGTACGGGCGCCATGAAATGATCCCACATGGAATGGCCGCCCAGGATTTCCGGGCTACCCAGCCAACCGGCGGTCACCGCACCCACCGCCAGCAGGATCAGGGGAACGGTCATCACCGGTGGGGATTCGTGCAGGTGGTCCCGCTGCTCCGTACTGCCACGGAACCGGCCGTGGAAGGTGAGGAAGAAGAGCCGGAAGGAATAAAAGGCCGTGATAAAGGCGACCACGAGGCCAATGAACCAGGCAAACCGGCCGGAACCGATATTGGTGGTGTAGGCCATGAGCAGGATCTCGTCCTTGCTGAAGAAACCGGCCAGGCCGGGCACACCGGAAATGGACAGTGAGGCAAGGAGAAAGGTCCAGTAGGTGATGGGCAGGTATTTCTTCAGGCCCCCCATCGACCGGACATCCTGCTCGCCGCCCATCGCGTGGATCACCGAGCCGCAGCCGAGAAAGAGCAAGGCCTTGAAATAGGCGTGGGTAAAGAGATGAAAAATACCGGCAGAGTAGGCCCCAACCCCGCAAGCGACGAACATGTACGAAAGCTGGCTGACGGTGGAGTATGCCACCACCCGCTTGATATCCGTCTGGACCAGGGCAATAGTCGCGGCGAACAGGCAGGTGACGGCCCCCACCACGGTGATGACGTTGAGGGCCACGGAGGAGAGCTCGAACAACGGGTTACAGCGGGCCACCAGGAAGACACCGGCGGTAACCATCGTGGCGGCATGGATCAGGGCCGACACCGGCGTGGGGCCCTCCATCGCATCCGGCAGCCAGACATGCAACGGGATCATGGCGCTCTTTCCCACCGCGCCGCAGAACAGCAGCAAGGCGATCAGGGTGGGGAGTTCGAAGGTCAGCCCGAGCAGGGTGAACTGCTGGCCGACGATACCGGGGGCGGCCTGAAACACCTCTTGGTAGTGGAGAGTGCCGAAGGTGACGAACACCAGCATGATGCCAAGACTGAGGCCGAAATCGCCGAACCGGTTGACGATAAACGCCTTTTTACCGGCATCGGCGGCGCTTTTCTTCTGGTACCAGAAGCCGATCAACAGATACGATGAGAGTCCCACCGCCTCCCAGCCGAAGAACAGTTGCAGAAAATTGTTGCCGAGCACCAGCATCAGCATGGAAAAGGTAAAAAGGC
>CAYRGZ010000168.1:0-5351 GCA_964423785.1 uncultured Desulfobulbia bacterium | reverse complement strand
CTGCGAGTTTTTACGGCTTCATCAGGTTTGATGAAATCGTAAAAAGTACGATTTTATCGAGTTCAGCGTTGTAACTCGTTGAATTATCGTGTCAGGCCTGGACCGACCGCGACTTTTTACGAGTTGTCCAAGGTTTCGAGGATGATGTTGTCGTTGGTATAGATGCACAGCGACGCGGCGATGCGCATGGCCTCCCGGGCGATGGCCTCGGCGTCGAGATCGCTGTGTGCCACCAGGGCGCGGGCCGCCGCCTGGGCATACGGCCCACCGGACCCGATGGCAAGGATACCGTCATCGGGCTCGATGACGTCGCCGGAGCCGGTGATGAGCAGCGAGTACCTGGCATCGACGGCGATGAGAAAGGCCTCCAGCCGCCGCAGGATCTTGTCGGTGCGCCAGTCCTTGGCGAGATCCACCGCCGCGCGCATGAGGTTGTTGTTGAACCGTTCGAGTTTCTGTTCCAGCTTGTCGAACAGGGTAAAGGCGTCGGCGGTGGCACCGGCGAACCCGGTGATCACCTTGCCGCCGGCTAGCCGCCGCACCTTACGGGCCGAGTGTTTCATCACCGTATCGCCCAGGGTGACCTGGCCGTCGGCCGCCACCACCACCCGGCCCCGGTGCCGGATGGCGATGACGGTGGTGGATCGTATCTTGCGCATGTTTTCGTTCATATCATCCATTAATTTTTTATTGCAACTAATTGAATAGCCGATCTATTTTCGACCTTTTTTCTCTGCCATCGGATGGGCCTGATCGTAGACGGCCATCAACCGGTCGAGATTCAGATGGGTGTACTTCTGGGTCGTCGACAGGCTGGCGTGGCCCAGGAGTTCCTGCACCGCCCGCAAGTCGGCGCCCATTTCCAAGAGATGGGTGGCAAAGGAATGGCGCAGGGCATGGGGAGTGACGGTGACAGTGATGCCGGCCCGCAAGGCGTAGCGTTGCACCAACCGCTCCACCGAACGGCTTGTGAGACGCCGGCCGCGGTTGTTCAAAAAAAGGGCGGCCTCGTCCACCGGCCCACCCCGCGCCCGGGTATCGGCGATGATCCGTTGCCGCTCGGGAAGGTAGCGCCGCAGGGCGCCGATGGCCTCGCCACCGACCGGCACCAGGCGTTCCTTGTTGCCTTTGCCGCTTACCTTAACCATTTCGGCGTCGAAATCAAGGCTCACGAGCGACAGGCCCACGAGTTCCGATACCCGCAGGCCGGAGGAGTACAACAGTTCGAGGATCGCCCGATCGCGGCGCGGAAACGGGTCCCGGTCGTCCGGGGCGGTCAGCAAAGCAAACACCTCGTCCACCGACAGGAAGACCGGCATTTGCTTCTCCTGGCGCGGGGTGACGGCACGTTTGAGGGGATCGTGCTCGATCTTGCCCTCGCGGCGCAGAAAGCGGTAAAAGGTCCGCAAGCTTGATAGCTTGCGGGCCACGGTGGATGGCTTATTCTTGCGGTTGACGGCAAAGAGGTAGCTCCGCACCTCCCGATCGCCCACGGCGGTGGGCGGCCGATCGACCACGGTGAAGAATTCCTCAAGGTCCCGGCGATAGGCGGCCACCGTGTGGGGCGAATACCCCTTCTCCACCGCCAGCCAGCGCAGGAAACCGGTGAATTCCGGTCCATCGACCACGGCCGCCGCTGCCGGCCGTGCACCCTCGTCTTGCCGTTTGTTACCCGCCATGCACCACCCCGGAAACGAAGCGAGCGTATTGCGACTGCATCGAAAAGGGACGTTCTACCACGTCGATCTTTTTTTTGTAAAGAGATTGCCGCGACCGTGCTTTTTTTTTATTATCGGAGATTCGTCACGAACCCACGAATCTTGACGAAACCGTAAAAACTCGCAGTCGGTCCAGGTCTGACACGGTAATTCAAGGGGTTACACACCGCGAACTCGATGGAATCGCAGTTTTTACGATTCCATCAATCATGACGGCCCCGTACATGTCGCAGCCGGTCCAGGTCTGACACGGAAAATCAACGAGTTACAAAACGCAAACTCGATGGAATCGCAGTTTTTGCGATTCCATCAATGCATGACGGCCCCGTACATCATGTCGTAGTCGGTCCAGGTCTGACACGATAATTCAACGAGTTACAAAACGCGAACTCGATGGAATCGCAGTTTCTGCGATTCCATCAATTATTCCCAGATTGCGCAACGCCACCACCATTCCCAGGACGTCCCGATGGATACGAAACCGTCTTTCGAAGAGGCCATGGCCCGCCTGGAGGCGATCACCCGCCAGTTGGAGGCAGGCGAGATCAGCCTCGAAGAATCGCTCAAGAAATTCGACGAGGGCATGCAACTCGTGAACCTCTGCTCCCGCCAGCTCGACGAGGCCCGGCAAAAGGTCACCATGCTGGTGGAACAGAACGGCGACCTCCAGGAAGTCCCCTTCGAGACGCAGGTGGTGAGCGAAGCGAATGACCGGGTGGTGAGCGAAGCGAATGACCGGACGGAGGACGGAGAGCCCCCATGCAACCCTTAAAGGAATATCTCGCCGCCAAACGGGCGGTGGTGGAGGAGCATCTCGCCACCTTGCTGCCCGATGAAGGCCCGCTCGCCGGCCATTACGCCGCCCTGCGGTACAGTCTTCTTGCCGGCGGCAAGCGGTTGCGCCCCATCCTCTGTCTGGCCACGGTGGAAATCTTCCGTCAGGACAGCACGCCGTTCTTGCCGGTCGCCTGCGCCATCGAGTGCATCCACACCTATTCCCTCATCCACGACGACCTGCCGGCCATGGACGACGACGACCTGCGGCGCGGCAAGCCCACCAACCACGTGGTCTTCGGTGAGGCGGAGGCGATCCTGGCCGGCGACGGGCTGCTCACCCTGGCCTTCGAGATGCTGGCCACCCCGAGCCTGGCGGGAGTCGTCGCGCCGGCCGACCAGCTGCGCATCATCCGGATCATCGGCCGAGCGGCCGGCTCGGCCGGCATGGTGGGCGGCCAGTCCCTGGATGTCGCCCACGAGGGAAAACCGGTGGACCTCGATACCCTGCGTCTCATCCACCGGTGCAAGACCGGGGCGCTGATCACCGCCTCGGTGCAGGCCGGCGCCGTGCTCGGCAACGCTGATGCCGACGCCTTCGACCGCCTCACCGCCTACGGCAACGCCATCGGGCTCGCCTTTCAGATGAAAGACGACCTTTTGAACGTCGAGGGGACGCCCGAGGAACTGGGCAAAGCGGTGGGCTCGGACGCCGAGCGGCAAAAAGCGACCTACCCCGCCCTGCTCGGGCTCGAAAAAACGAAACAGGAACTGGAACACACCGTCCAGCAGGCCATCGCCTGCCTCGAACCCTTTGAAGACCGGGCCGAACCGCTCCGCCAACTGGCCCGCTATATCCGTGAACGACGACGCTGACATGCCATCCATCCTCGATACCATCGACTCCCCCGCCGACCTGCGGCGGCTTCCCAAGGAAGATCTACCGATTCTGGCGGCCGAGATCCGTCACCGGATCATCGAAACCGTCTCCAAGACCGGCGGCCACCTGGCCCCCTGCCTCGGGGTGGTCGAGCTGACCCTGGCCCTCCATTACGTGTTCGACACGCCGGACGACAAGATCATTTGGGACGTGGGGCACCAGGCCTACGCCCACAAGCTCATCACCGGCCGGCGCGACCGGTTCCACACCCTGCGCCAGTACCAGGGTATCAGCGGCTTTCCGAAGCGGGACGAGAGCATCTACGACGTCTTCGATACCGGCCACAGCTCGACTTCCATCTCGGCTTCCCTCGGGATCGCCGTGGCCAAGGCCCTGCAAAAGGACAAACACCGGGCCATCGCGGTGATCGGCGACGGCTCCATGACCGGCGGCATGGCCTTCGAGGCCCTGAACCAGGCCGGCCATCTCGGCAACGATCTCATCGTCATCCTGAACGACAACGAGATGTCCATCTCGCCCAACGTCGGCGCCCTGTCGAGTTTTCTCTCCAAGAAACTGACCAGCAAGACCATCACCAGGGCCAAACGGGAGATGGAGAATTTCTTGAGATCATTCTCCAACGTGGGCGAGAACATCCTTTACGTACTGAAGAAGACGGAAGAAAGCCTCAAGGGCTTTTTTACGCCCGGCATGCTGTTCGAGGCCCTGCACTTCGAGTATGTCGGCCCGATCTCCGGCCACAGCTTCGACAACCTGCTCACCACCTTCCGCAACGTCAAGGAGTTCAGCAAGGGACCGGTGATCATCCACGTGCTGACCACCAAGGGCAAGGGATACAAACCGGCCGAGGAAAACCCCGGCGACTACCACGGGCTCGGCCCCTTCGACATCGGCACCGGCAAGCCCAGGAAACCGGCCGCGCCAAAGCCTCCCACCTATACCCAGGTCTTCGGCGACACCATCGTCCACTTGGCGGAACGGGACGAAAAGATCACCGCCATCACCGCCGCCATGCCGGCCGGCACCGGGCTTGTCAAATTCAGCCGCCGGTTTCCGGACCGGTTTTTCGACGTCGGTATCGCAGAACAGCACGCAGTGACCTTTGCCGCCGGCCAAGCGGTGGAGGGCCTGCGGCCGGTGGTGGCCATCTACTCCACCTTCCTGCAGCGGGCCCTGGATCAGATCATCCACGATGTCTGCCTACCCAACCTGCCGGTAACCTTTGCTATCGATCGCGGGGGGCTCGTGGGCGACGACGGCCCCACCCACCACGGGGTTTTCGATCTCTCCTTTCTGCGCTTCATCCCCAACATGGTCTTGATGGCGCCCAAGGACGAGCGGGAGCTGCAGGACATGCTCTTCACCGCCGTCCGGCACCCAGGGCCGGCGGCGGTGCGCTATCCACGCGGCTACGGGGAGGGTGTGCCCCTCACTGATCGGCTCTCCGAGCTGCCCATCGGCAAGGGCGAGGTGCTGCGGGAGGGAAAGGACATTCTGCTGTTGCCGGTGGGCAATCGGGTGGGTCCGGCCCTGGCGGCGGCCGAGGGGCTCGCCAAGGTGGGAATCGACGCGGCGGTGATCAATCCGCGTTTCATCGTTCCCCTGGACGCGGAACTGATCTGCGAGTACGCGGCCCGCACCGGCCAGGTGATCACGGTGGAGGACAACGTCCGGCGCGGCGGCTTCGGCTCCGCCGTGCTCGAAGAACTGGCCCGCCAGGGACTCGCCGACGTCAAGGTGAAGGTGCTCGGTCTGCCGGAGCGGTTCCTGGAGCACGGCAGCCAGGAAATCCTGCGCAAGGTGGGCAAGATCGACGAAACCGCCATCTCCCAGGCGGCCATGCGGCTGATGGAGGAGTGAGGTAACTGATTCACGGGGGTGCTCCTTCGTCTGCCGAAGTCGTAACCTCGCGGACCGGGTATCTGGTTGCAGGGTGCCCCAGATGCAAGGAAGAGGCA
>CAYRGZ010000167.1:0-5405 GCA_964423785.1 uncultured Desulfobulbia bacterium | reverse complement strand
CAATCCTTGCCGTCCGTGAATTGCTCGCACCATATTGTCCAGGCGGCGATGAAAAGGCAGAGTTCAATCTGCTGGTTGTTTGCATGTGGAAAAACGATCTGCATCCCTGTCATCTCGTTACCCATCGTAGCGGAAGCGACGCCGCCGAGCGTATCCGGCCAGAAAGGGCTCGCCCTTCTGCACTGTTGCCGACGGAGCCTGGAACAACCCGACGTGGATGACTTCGCCATCCGCGGTAAGGGCGGAGCCGACCAGGGTGTCGTGCCGTATTCGGTGGTCCATCCCGTATCCGGGTGATGGAAAGGTTTCCGTGGATGCGTCGGTGACGGCGGCGAGAAAGTCCTTGACTCCCTTTATTCCGACCCCGGGTCCCGCATCGGACAAAGACAGCATATCAATGGCGTAACTGCTGATCAAGCGAGGAAAATACCGGCAAAACGCCTCGGGCGAGGAAAGAAAGTCAACACCCACCACCCGGCCGCCACTGACCACAGCCATTCCCTGTTGTCCCTCCGCGGCCTGGAATGCCTCTCGGTATTCCCTGAGAATCGCCTCCTCCGCGATGTACAGATCCGCCAGAGCGCCGGTGGGGCTCGGCTTGCCGCGGGCATGCATCATTTCCCTGATACCTGACCAGACCTCGGCCTGGTCCGAATCGTAGGAATGGCCGGCGTGAACGTTTTCGGTGACTGAGGCCATCTTTCGCGCCCGGAGCGTCCGTGCCATGATGACATCGGAAGGGGCGAATTTCCTGCTCGTGTACCGCCAGCGGCCCTGCTCGACGCAACTGACCGGAATATCGATAGTTTTATTGGGTGGAACCAGTATCGTGGTGTTGAGGACCCGGTTCTGTTTGGCGCCTTTGAGTTCCTCGCCGTCGAGAAGCAGGACGAAATGCTCGCTCGAGTTCGTGACCAGCAGGCGGGGAACAGCGCCGGCTTCGTCGATTTCCGTAACCTCAACAAAACCTTTTTCCATGGCGTCCGTGAGGGCGAGGTAGGGAAGTTTGCCGGGCTGTTGCGCGAAAAGCGGATGGATTGCAAGGGACCGATGCCGGATTTCCGGGCCCACGGTGAGGGAAGCAAGGAATTCTGCAAGCATGGACTACCTCCTGACACGGATGAACGGATACCGACGGAAGACACCGTGTCAGAACGATAGCATGATCACTCCCCCAGTTCGTGTCCTAGCACGCCATATTTTTTCGCCATGGCGGCGATTTCCTCGCGCACCCGCCGCCGCATCCATTCGGGTGCCAGGACTTCCACTTCCGCGCCATGTCCGAGGATTTCCATCAGGATTTCGAAGTGATGCGAAACCGGCAGGGTCAGGACGATGCTTCCATCGGGTTCTTCCCGAATCCGCTGGCCGGGATGATATACGCGGCCGCGCACCCAGCGGGATCGTTCGGGGGAGAATTTCAGGACGACATCAGTGGCATCCTTGCCGTCGAAGATGCCGAAACTGGCGGTAAGAAGTGGTCGCCACTCCGCTTCGTCCCGTGGAGAAAAGGATTCGTCCAACCGGTCGCATGTATCGATGCGGGCCAGGTTGAAGATGCGCCAGTCGTGCCGCTTACGGCAGTAGGCGATCAGGTACCAAGTGCCGCCGTAGTTGACCAAATGATGGGGTTCCACGGTCCGGCTGGTGGCGTTGGGGGTGGAAGGGGCACGATAGGAGAGGCGAAGGAGCTGACAGCGGATCACCGCGTCGCTTATGGCGGCAAAATGCTGGGGCAAGCAGTGATAGTACCCGTGCAGGAGGAGGGAGAAAGCTCGTTCTGGAGGGATCCTGCCGGGCAGCGTGACGGCGAGCGCCACTTTGAGCTTTTTGACAATGTCTTCTAGTCGTGGACCGATCTGGGGACCTGCGAGATCGGTGATCAGGCGGGTTCCGACCAGAAGGGCGAGGGTGTCCTGTTCGTTCAGCCGAGCGACGGGAAGCTGGAAGTCTGGATCCCTGTAGCAGTATCCACGATGTTTGTGGTCATAGACGAGGGGAGCCAGAAGGCGGTCCCTGAAAAATTCGATGTGCCGCTGGGCGCTCTTGTGGGCGAGTTCGAAGTGCTCCGCGAGGTGCCGGGCATTGGGATAACGTCCTGCGCGCACCCGGGCGTCAAACCAGAGAAAACGCTCCAGGAAAAGCTGCTCGCCCATGTCCTGCTTAGAAGGGAAGGGACCGGCCGGCCCTGGACCGGGCCGGCCAGCCGGTAGGATCACACCTTGGGCAGGTTCTTGGTGGCCTCGGCGATCGCCTCGGCCGGGTACTCGTAGTTGTGCAGCTTGCCGGCGAAGTAGAGGTCGTAGCTCGCGAGATCCAGCATGCCGTGGCCGGAGAGGTTGAAGAGGATGGTCTTGGGCTCCTCCTTGTCGCGGGTGGCCTCGATGATCGCCGCCCGGATGGCGTGGCAGGATTCCGGCGCCGGGATGATGCCCTCGGTGCGGGCGAAGAGCACCCCGGCCTCGAAGCATTCGAGCTGGTGGACGGCCATAGGCTCGATGATGCCGTCCCGGACGAGGGCGCTGACGATGGGCGCCATGCCGTGGTAGCGCAGGCCGCCGGCGTGGATGCCCGGCGGAATGAAGTCGTGCCCCAGGGTGTACATCTGGAGAAGCGGCGTCATCTTGGCTACGTCGCCGAAGTCGTAGGCCAGCTTACCGCGGGTGAGCGTCGGGCAGGAGGCGGGCTCCACCCCCACGAAGCGGATCTTTTTACCTTCCAGCCGGTCGGGCAGGAAGGGAGTGGCGACGCCGGCGAAGTTGGAACCGCCGCCGCAGCAGCCGATGACCACGTCCGGGTAGTCGCCCACCAGGGCGAGCTGCTTCTTGGCCTCGAGACCGATGACCGTCTGGTGCAAAAGGACGTGGTTCAGCACTGAGCCGAGGGCGTACTTGGTGTCGTCGCGAGAGGCGGCGTCCTCCAGGGCCTCGCTGATGGCGATGCCAAGGGAGCCGGGGGTATCCGGATCCTTGGCCAGGATGCTGCGGCCGAACTCGGTATCGTTGCTGGGGCTGGCGACGATTTCCGCCCCGTACACGTTCATCATGCTCTTGCGGTACGGTTTCTGCTCGAAGGAAACCCGCACCATGTACACCTTGCAGGCGAGACCGAACTTCTGGGTGGCGAACGACAGAGCGCTGCCCCACTGGCCGGCGCCGGTCTCGGTGGCCAGCCGCGTCACGCCCTCGCGTTTGTTGTAGTAGGCCTGGGCCACGGCGCTGTTCGGCTTGTGGCTGCCGGCTGGCGACACCCCTTCGTACTTGTAGTAGATCTTCGCCTTGGTGCCGATGGCCGCCTCCAGGTGGTTGGCGCGGATGAGGGGAGTCGGCCGCCAGAGGCTGTAGACGTCCAGGATCTCTTCCGGGATGTCGATCCACCGTTCGGTACTCATCTCCTGTTCCAGGAGCCCCAAGGGGAAAATCGGTGTCAACTTCTCCGGACCTGCCGGTTGGCCGGTCTCCGGGTCCAGGGGAGGGGTGAGTCCGCCGGGGATGTCGGGCACGACGTTGTACCACTGGCGCACCATCTCGTCGTCGGGCAGGATAATCTTTTTCTTCACCGTACTTCTCTCCTTAACGTGTTTTCGGTTTGAGGAAAAAACGTTGCGGTCGATACCCGCTAGGTAGTTCCACGTAACCTACTTGAAAACCAGCCGGCCTGTCAACCGGTGGAAAAAGGATTGGAAAAGGGAGGGAGGGTCCGGTAAGATGACGGCACCGGAAGGGCCGCGAAGAGCATCCCGACGGCGCCTTTGCCGAGGAAGACCTGACCGGGCGCGGGGACGAGGCTTTCAGCAGTGTCATCCGAGGGAGGCCCTGTGAGCACGAACAGCCGCACTCCGATACCGGTCGGCATCATCGGCACCGGCCGCCACGGCAGCCGCTACGCCGAGCATATTCGGCGGGACGTGGAAGGACTTTCCTTGGCCGCGATCTGCCGCCGTTCCGAGGCGGGGTTGGAGCAGGCCCGGCAGTGGGGATGCCGTTACCACGACGACTGGCGCGAGCTGGTGGACGATCCGGCGGTGGCGGCGGTGATCGCGGTTACCACCCCGAACCTCAACCTGGCCATCGCCCAACGGTGCGCGGCGGCCGGCAAGCCGCTCCTGGTGGAAAAGCCGCTGGCCCTGGACGTGGCCGGCGGCCGGGCCATCCTGGATGCCTGCCGGTCGATTCCGCTCACCGTCGGCCACACCCTGCGGTTCAATCCTGTGATCGTCGCCCTGCGGTGCGAACTGGCCCAGATCGGCCGGTTGCACCTGGTCACCGCCAGCCAGCGGATGGAAGAGACCCAGCACGCCTGGCTCGACGACCCTCTACTCGCCGGCGGCGGGGTTATCCTCCACACCGCGGTGCACATGTTCGATACCCTTTTCTTCGTCACCGGCCGGCGCATCGTCCGGGTGCGGGCCAGCCGCGCCTGTCGCCACACCCGCCGCCTGGAGGACCTGTTCGTCGCCACTATCGAGTTGGAGGGCGGAGTGCTGGGCACCATCGACGCGGCCAAGGTGGGCGGCGGCCGTTGCGGCCGCTACGAGTTCGTCGGCGAGCAGGCTCAACTGCACGCTGACCAGGTTCACCACCGGCTGGAAGTGATCGACGACCGGGGCGTCACCCCCCTGGACTGCGGCCCGCCGGTTTTCGCCATCGTGCCCCTGCTCACTGCCTGGGTGGAGTTTCTGGCCGGCCGTGGCGACAACCCGGTGCCCGGCGAGGACGGCCTGCGGGCGGTGGCGGTGGCCGAGGCCTGTCGTCGGTCGGCCGATGTGGATCAGTGGGTGGATGTCACCCTGTGAGCTCTTACGGGGGGCAAGGGATTGCGCCCGGTTGACGCTCGTCAGCCCCTGTGAGGGGGGGGCAGCACCGTATAAACTCTAAGGATACAACACCATGCAACAGCCGATTCGTACCATTCTTTCTGTCTTGTTCTGTCTCGTCCTCCTGGCTGGCTGCGGGGGGGACCAGGCCCCCAAGGTCGCCGCCATCGATCAGCCGGCCCCCGGTTTCAGCCTCGTCGATATCGACGGCCGGACCTGGGATCTGGAAGACCTGCGCGGCAAAGTGGTGTTCTTGAACTTCTGGGCCACCTGGTGTCCGCCCTGCCGGGAGGAGATGCCGGCCATGGTGCGGCTGCAGCAGATGCTGCAGGACAAGCCCTTCGTCATGATCACCGTGCTGGTCAACGACGATCCGCAAAAAGCCAGGAATTTCCTGGCCAACATCGACGGCGCCGCCCTGCCGGTGCTCCTCGATCCCGACGGCGCCGTGGGTACTGCCTATGGCATCACCGGCGTGCCGGAGACCTACATCATCGACAAGCAGGGCATCCTGCGCAAGAAGTACATCGGCGCCTACCCCTGGGATTCGGAAGGGGCGCTCATGGTGTTGGGGCCGTATCTGCGCTAA
>CAYRGZ010000166.1:0-5421 GCA_964423785.1 uncultured Desulfobulbia bacterium | reverse complement strand
ATGGTGGAGGGGGGAGGATTCGAACCTCCGAAGGCGTCGCCGACAGATTTACAGTCTGTTCCCTTTGACCACTCGGGAACCCCTCCACAACGTCCTGCCAGTGTCACACACAGGGAGACGTTCACCTGGAGCTGGCGATGGGACTTGAACCCGCAACCTGCTGATTACAAATCAGCTGCTCTGCCAATTGAGCTACGCCAGCGTGACACGCCAATATACAAGAGCATTTCCAAAAGGGCAAGTCTTTTTTGAAGAATCGCGCCGGGCCGCGATTCTTCGGCCTTCCGCCGCAGGCGGAGGGCATTCGACGGCATGCCCGGACCGCCGTGCCGTCACTCACCGACGGGCTTCACGAAGGCGCTGTTCCGATAGCGCTCGAAGGCCATGGCGAAGGTCCGATAGACCATGTGGGCGAACTTGGTGTACGGCATGTAGAGAAAGAGCATCATGACCGCCACCAGGTGGAGGTAATAGAGAAGGTAAGCGGGCAGGGCCAAGCCGAGAAGCCGGAAGATTTCGGCGCCGAACCCGGTGATACCTACCGCCATGATCTCCCAGATGAGGAACCAGTCATAGAAGGTCGGGGCGGCACGGCCCTCGGCCTCCATCTGCTTGCGGTTCGACCACAGGATGCCGATGCCGATGATGAGGGCGATGGCACTGACGTTGGCGAGGATCTTCACCGGGTTCAAGAGCGGAATGGCACCATGCAGACCGGGAACGAAGGAACCGATGATATCCTTGACCACAAAGGCGTAGTTGGTGACGATGAAGAGACCGATGAAGGCGAGCAGGACCGGCAGATGTCCCTTGACCCGATTCTGGTTGGCCCCGCACTCGTTGAACCGCTTGTGCTGCAGAATCTCCACCACCGCCGGCCACAGGAATTCCTGGATGAACTGGGGAACCGAGGGCCGGTAGTCGCTTTGAGTGCCGAGATTGGCGCTCATGGCCTTCCACATCGCCGACACGCCGCGATAGGCGGCAAAGATGGAGAAGGCGACGGTGGGCAGAAAGATGAGGTCGATGAGAACCACGTTCTTGGTCAGAGGCCCGACGTACCCCGTGCCGAAGAAATGGCCGAAGTCGAAGTGCCCCTCGGGCAGGTGCATCCCGCCGGACAACAGCCAGACCACTCCGATGATGAGGGCCGGAATGGCGATGAGGATGGGCAGATTCTTGCCGGAAGCGCAAAGGTTGGCAAGCCCCTTGGGAAAGCCGTAGTGGGTGTAGGCGTAGGCGCGAATGGCGCCGAGCACGTCACCGGGTTTGGCGCCCCGCGGACAGTAGGCGGTGCAGTCGCCGCACTGGTGGCAGAGCAGGATGTCGGGGTCGGCGATCAGCTTGTCCTTCAGGCCCCACTGCGCCCAGATCATCTCCTTGCGGGGGAAGGGCTTTTCATCCGTGGCGAGCGGGCAGACCACCGAGCAGGTGGCGCACTGAAAGCACTTCTTCAGGGTATCGCCGCCGGCGCCCTTCAGGTATTCAATGAACGCGAGATCGGGTTGTACCCTCATTCCTTCAGCCATGGTCTCTCTCCATCGGTTCTTCGGTTGTGATGCCCTCTCAGATCATCGTTTGGCATCGAATTCACCGCATCATGTATCCCGCGAATCGACCTTGCGATTCGGGGACCCCATCCACGGTCCGCCATACGCGGCATTCTATAAGTTGATACTGGAAAACGGCGTCCGGTCCTGGCGCGGCCACGACCGGACGCCGGTATCGAACAGTGGACACCTGCAGATCAGAATCCCTTGAACGGGTTGGGACCGAGTTCCTTGATCTCCTCGACGAACTCGCTGATGATCTGCGGCACCTTGTCGTACTCGTTGATGGCAATCTCGCGGACGGCGACCCGCTCGGTCTCGAGACCGAGGGAGCCGAGGGTCTCACCAATGTTCTCCATCCGGCGGTTGGCCAGCTCACTACCCTTGACAAAGTGACACTGGTAGTTGTCGCCGAACTTGCAACCGAGCAGAATGGCGCCGTCCATGCCGGAGCTCATGGCGTCCTTGATCCACACCATGTTCACCGACCCCAGGCAGCGGACCGGAATGACCCGCACCAGGTTGTCGATGCCATGCCGCCGCATAGCGGCCATATCCAGGGCCGGATAGGCGTCGTTCTCGCAGACGAAGGCCACGAACCGCAGCTTGTCCTCGTCGTCGTCCGGCACCTCGATGGCCTTGACCATGGAACCGATCATGTCGATGTTGTAGTCGGCAAAACCGATGATCCGCTCCGGACAGGCACCCATGCAGGTACCGCAACGGCGGCAACGAGTGGGGTTGGGTTTCGGCGTACCCTTCTCGTCGTCGTCCAGGGCGCCGAAGGGGCATTCCTCGGTGCAGCGCTTGCACTGGGTACACCGCTGGAAGAAGAATTCCGGATAGGTCTTGTCGCCGGAACGCGGGTGCACCGCCACCCCCCGATCGGCGGACTCGATACACTGGATCGCCTTCAAGGTGGCGCCGGTGGCGTCGTCCACAGCCTCTTCCATGGTCATCGCCTTGCGCACCCCACCGCAGGTATAGATACCGGTACGCCGGGTCTCGTACGGGAAGCAGATGAAGTTGGAATCGGCATAACCGTCGAACAGTTCCAGGTCGAGGAAGGCGGGACCCTGGCGGTAGGCCAGGTTGATGGTCGGCGCGTCGTGGGTAGTGGGCACCATGCCGGCGGCCAGTACCACCATGTCCACGGTGATGGAGACATCCTCGCCCAGCAGGGTGTCCTTCATGCTGACGGAAAGGGTGCCGTCGCCGTTCTCCTCGACGCTGGTGACGGCGGCCTTGGTCAGGAAGATGCCGTCGTCATTCTGGGCCGCCTTGTAGAACAGCTCCATGTTGCCCGGCGTCCGCATGTGCTGGTAGAGGATGTACGCCTTGCCCTCCGGGTTGTCCTCACGGACGTACTTGGCCTGCTTCAGGGCCACCATGCTGGTGACCGAGTTGCAGTACGGGAAATCCTTGTCGTCTTCCTCGCCACCCGGGCTCTGAATGAAGGCAACGTTGGCCGGCACCTTGCCCTCCTTGGCGAGTTTCTCGAACTCGGCGTTGGTGACCACGTTCTTGATCTTGCCGTAGCCCAGGTGCTCGTACTCGGAGACGTCGGCCGGATTCCAGCCGGTGGCGAGCACCACGGCGCCCACCACCTCGGCATTGGGATCCCGCTCCATGTAGTGCTTGAGACCGGCATTGGGGTCCTCCATCTCGCCCTTGGCGATCTTGTCCGCCTCATCGGTGGTGACCTTGGCCGGCGCATCCCACTCGCTCTCGGTACCGGCCGGCTTCAAGGTGACGTAGTAGTCACCCGGCGCGCCAGCGATCCGGGCCACCTCGGTGTTGAGCTTGATGTCGATGTTGGAGTCCGCCTCCACCGCGGCGATGAGGCCGCCGATGGTGGGTTCCTCGAGATCGGTCCACGGCGCCTTGGTGGGCAACTGCTTGCGCCAGCCGGCCGCCTTGCCGCCGAGATTGTCGGCGGCCTCGACCAGGAGCACCTGGTAGCCGGCCTTGGAGGCCTCCAGCGCGGCGGTGAGACCGGAGATACCGCCGCCCATGACCAGGATCCGCCGGTTGATGGTCTCGAGCTTGTACGGCTCGGGGATCTCCATCTTGGTGGCCTTGGTGCAGTACATCCGGACGTAGTCCTGGGCCAGCTCGTTGGTATATTCCTCGTCGGCGTCCTCGGGCTGACACCAGACCACCCCTTCCCGCAGGTTGCAGCGGACGGTGATCACCGACTCGCCGAAATCGAACTCGTCCTGCATGACCCGGAAGGAACAGGCGGCGATGTTGACGACGTTGACGCCGTCTTCGTCGATGTCCTTCTGGATCAGGGCCCGACCGTCGGCGGAGCACAAGGCCTCGTGGGTCTTGCACTCCTGGCTCATCTCACCGGTTACCACCTCGGTGAGGGCATCGATGTCCAGGGCATCTCCGATGCCGCATCCCGTGCATATATAGGTACAGATCTTCTTATCCATTGGAACTTACCTCCTGGCGGCTTGAATGGCTTTGAGGGCGGCGGCGGTGGCGGACTGGGCGCTGGTGACGACGTCGGCGGCCTTCTTGGCGACCCCGGCGGCGATTTGCCCCTTGTCCTCGTCACTGATCACGAACCCGTTACGATCGAGCATGAGACCGAAACCGGCCCCAAGCTCCTTGATCGCCGGCTCCATGCCGGTGGCCAGCACCGCCATATCCACCTTCTGGGAAACCTTGTCGCCGGTGACCGCGTTCTCGGCCACCACGGTGACACCGCCATCCGCTTCCGGGATGATGTCGGCGACCTTGCCCTTGATGAACTGGATGTTCTCGTCTTCCATGAACTTGGCGCGGAACTTCTCGTACTTGCCCGGCGTCCGCAGGTCGATGTAGAAGACGTACACCTTGGCCTCGGGGTACTGTTCCCGGACGTAGGAGATCTGCTTCAGGCTCGCCATGCAGCAGATGTAGGAACAGTACTCGAGGTGGTTCTCATCCCGGGAACCGGCGCACTGCACGAAGGCGATGGACTCAATTTCCTTGTTGTCGCCGGGCCGCAGGATCTTGCCGCCCGTGGGACCGGCCGGGGCGGCGAGCCGCTCCATCATCATATTGGTGATGATGGCGTCGGACTCGTTGAACTTGAGATTGTCCATCCGGGTGGGATCGTAAGGATTCCAACCGGTGGCCCAGACGATGGAACCGACATCCAGAGTGAAGGTGTTGCCCTGCATGTCGAGCTCGATGGCGTTGTACTTGCACGCCTCGACGCACTTGCCGCACTTGGTGCAAGCCGCCATGTCGACGACATACTTCATGGGGAAGGCGTGCATGTGCGGCTTGTAGATCGCCTTGGTGGTGTCCATGTTGAAGTTGAAGTCGTTGGGCCGCTCCTCGGGGCAGGCATCGACACAGGCGTTGCATGCAGTGCAGTTGTTGTTCACGTACCGGGGCTTGGTCTCCAGGGTGACCTGGTAAGCGCCGGCAGAACCGGAGACGCTCTTCACCTCGGTCATCGGATAGACCCGGATCCGACGGTTGTTCTTGATCCGTTTGAAATTGATCTCAAGCCCGCAGGACGGCGGACACAGTTTCGGGAAATAGTGGTTGAGCTGGGCGACCCGGCCGCCAAGATACGGATTGCGTTCGACCAGGAAAACGTCGTTACCGACCTCGGCGGCCTCCAGGGCAGCGGTGAGCCCGCTGATTCCACCGCCAACGACCAGTACGGCACCCTTGCCCGGTGCACTGCGTTCGTCAGTCATGCCTATTCCTCCTAAGCTGCTGGTTTAATTCCTCCCGCCCACGGGCGGGTCCCGTTCGTATGGTAAAGTTGGGGACGGCCCGCCTTTCACGGGCTGCCAAGGAGAAGCGGCCGTGTAGAGTAGAGCGCTGCCAGCGATGACCCACAACGACTACGCCCCGCCGC
>CAYRGZ010000165.1:0-5448 GCA_964423785.1 uncultured Desulfobulbia bacterium | reverse complement strand
GGCAGAGTATTTTACGGTATTTCAATATGATTATCCACTCCCCCGACAGGTCAGCGACTCCCAATATGCGATATCTCTTCGGTCCCGTCCGCTCCCGCCGTCTTGGACGATCGCTCGGCATCGACCTGGTGCCGGGCAAACTTTGTACCTACGACTGCATCTATTGCGAGATCGGTGTCCGCAAGGCCCGCACCTGCCGGCGCAAACACTACGCCCCTATCGCCGCCATTCTCGACGAGGTGCGCGATTTTCTCGCCACCAAGGACGAGGCGGCGGTGGATGTGCTGACCATCACCGCCAGCGGCGAGCCCACCCTGCACGCCGGCCTCGGTGAGTGTATCGCCGGCCTCAAGGAGATCGCCGACATCCCGATCTGCGTCCTGACCAACGGCTCCCTGCTCCACCTGCCCGAGGTGCGGGCTGATCTCGCGTCGGCCGACATCGTCATCCCCTCCCTGGACGCGGCCCGGCCAGCGGCCTTCGCCGCCGTCAACCGGCCGGCGTCCTGCATCGATCTCGACCAGATGCTCGCCGGACTGGTCGCCTTCCGGGAGGCATATTCCGGTGCCATCTGGCTCGAGATCCTGCTGGTCAAAGGCGTGAACGACGCGGATGACGATATCGACACCCTGGCCGATTGGATCGCCCGCATCCGGCCGGACCGGGTGCAGCTCAATACCGTGGTGCGGCCGCCGCTGGAATCCTTCGCCCGGCCGCTATCGTCCGCCGACCTGCAGCGCGCCGCCGCCCGCCTCGGCCCCCGGGTCGAGATCATCGCCGGTCCCACCGCGGCCGACCAGAAATCGCGCCGCCAGCCCGACCACGAACGCATCCTGGCCATGCTCGCCCGCCGACCGTGCAGCGGCGAGGAAATCGGCCGGGCCCTCGGCATCGATGCCGCCGCCCTGGCCCCGCTCCTGGCCGAACTCACGGCCCGCGGCACCATCGCCGTCCGACGCCACAACGGCATCGATTTCTACCAGCCCGTCGAAAAACGTAACGAACATCCCGCCGGCCGAGCGCAAACCAACAAACAGCCATGCCCATAGGCAATGAATACAACGAACGCCTGAACGTCCCGCCAGCCAAGGACGCTGCCCAAAATTTTCCCAGAAACCACCAAGAGGAACATCCGTGAGCGACGAACAAAACGCCCAACCCCAACAGCCCGAGAACGAGGCTGCCGCTCCCAAACCGAAGCAGGCCAGAAAACGGCCACGCCGATCGGCCCGGGCCGCCGTCGACCGCCTGGTCGAAACGCTCAGCGGGGAGACGGAATCGACCAAGCCGCCGGCATCCGAAGCGCCGGCCGCCGACACAGGCACCCCGGCCGACGACCCCTCGACGGAGCAGAAGAAGTCCAGCAGCCGCCGGCGCCGGCGGCCGCGCCGGCGCTCCAAGGGCCAGAGAACCCAAAAGGAACAGAAAGAACAGAAGGAGCAGATAGAAGAGGCCGGTGCCCAGGAGGCAGCCGGCGACAAACCGGCCACCGCCGGAGAAGCCGGGGAGGCCGCCGCATCGAAGACTCCCTCCGAACCACCGCCTCCCCAGGCCGAGGAACAGGAACAGCCGACCACCTCGGCAGCCGCCGGCAAGCAGAAGCAATCGCAGAAAAAAACAGGCCCGCACCTGAAGCTGCTCATCAACGCCGAGGAACCGGAGGAATGCCGCATCGTCCTGCTGGAAGACGGCAAGGTGGAGGCATTCCACATCGAGACCGTGGTGCGGGAGAAGACCAAGGGCAACATCTACAAGGGCACCATCGTGGCGGTAGAGCCAAGCCTGCAGGCGGCCTTCGTCGATATCGGCACGGAAAAAAACGGCTTTCTGCCCTTTGGCGACATCCATCCCGAGTACTACAACCGGGACGTGGACGAGGATACCCACTGGACCGACCTGCGCATCCAGGACGTCATCGACAAGGGCCAGGAGGTGCTGGTCGAGGTGGTCAAGGAGGCGACGGGCAACAAGGGGGCCGCGCTTACCACCTATCTCTCCCTGCCCGGCCGCTATCTCGTGCTCATGCCCGGCAGCGACTCGCACGGTATCTCGCGCAAACTCTCGGACGAGGACCGCGCCGCCCTGCGCAAGATGGTGGAGGACTTCAAGCTACCCGAGGGTATCGGCTACATCGTCCGCACCGCCTCGAAGGACGTCACCAAGACCGCCTTGCAGCGTGACCTGCGCTACCTGCTCAACCTCTGGAAGACCATCAAGACCCGCGGCCAGAAGGAACCGGCCCCCGTGCTCCTGCACCGGGAGCAGAACATCGTGGCCCGCTATCTGCGCGACCATTTCTCGCCGGAGATCAGCGAAATCATCGTCGATACCCCGGAGGCCCAGGAACAGGTACAGAACTTCCTGGCGCTCTTGCCCGCCAGCCAGCGCAAGGCCAAGGTACGACTGCACAAGGGCTCGAAACCCATCTTCGACCATTTCCGGGTCGAAACCCAAATCGAGCAGATCTACCAGCCGAGGGTGCAACTGCCGTCGGGCGGCTCCATCGTCATCAATCCCACCGAGGCCCTGGTGGCCATCGATGTCAACTCCGGCTCCACCAAGGACAAGGACTTCGAGGAGGCGATCTTCATCGCCAACATGGAGGCGGCCGAAGAACTGGCCCGTCAGCTGCGCCTGCGCGATCTCGGCGGGCTCATCGTCGTCGACTTCATCGACATGCGGGTCAGCAAACACGTGCGCGAGGTGGAAAAGAAGGTGCGGGAATCCATGAAGCGGGACAAGGCCAAGGTGGACATAACCCGCATCTCCAAGTTCGGGCTCATGCAGATATCCCGGCAGCGGATGGGACCGCCGGTGGTGGTCGAAAGCTACGCCGCCTGCCCCCACTGCCAGGGACGCGGCATGGTCCAGTCGGTGGAGACCCAGGTCCTCGTCCACCTGCGCAAGATCCAGGGGGCGGCCATCCGGCGCAACGTCAAGAAGATCATCTGCGACTTCCCCCTCGACATCGCCACCTACATGCTGAACCGCAAGCGGGCGGAACTGGCCGAACTGGAGGCGAAACACGGGGTGGAGATCCAGATCGTCGCCCACCCCACCATGCATCCGCCCGAAGCGAGAATCTCGATCCAGAATGGAGGCACCCCGGCATGATCGTCCCCGTCATTCTCTCCGGCGGCTCCGGCACCCGGCTGTGGCCCCTGTCGCGCCGGCTCTACCCGAAACAGCTCCTGGCGCTGACCGGCGACCAGACCCTGCTCCAACAGACCGCCGCCCGTCTGCAGGGCTTCGCCGACGCCGGCTCTCCGCTCGTGGTCTGCAACGAGGAACACCGCTTCCTGGTCGCCGAACAGTTGCGGGCCATGGGCATCACCCCCCAGGCGATCATCCTGGAACCGGAAGGCCGCAACACGGCACCGGCCACGGCGGTGGCCGCCCTGACTGCACCAGGAGAAAGCCTGCTGCTCGTCCTGCCCGCCGACCATCTCATCCGCAACATCGACCGGTTCCAACAGGCGGTGACGGTGGCCGTGCGGCATGCCGAAGCGGGCAAGCTGGTCACGTTCGGGATCCAGCCCGACCGGCCGGAAACCGGCTACGGCTACATCAAGCAGGGGGCCGATCTCGACGGCGGCCACGCCTTCGAAGTGGAACGGTTCGTCGAGAAACCAGACCGGGCCACGGCCCAGTCCTACATCGAAAGCGGCGATTACTACTGGAACTCCGGCATGTTCCTGTTCCGGGCCGACGTCTTCCTCGCCGAGCTCGAACGGCTGGCACCGGCCATGCTGGCGGCCTGCCGGCAGGCGGTGGCCGGCGCCCAGCGGGATCTCGACTTCACCCGCCTCGACCGGCAGGCGTTCTGCGCTTCGCCCAGCGATTCCATCGATTACGCGGTGTTCGAAAAGACCGACCGGGCGGTGGTGGTACCCATGTCGCCGGGTTGGAGCGACATCGGTTCCTGGTCGGCCCTCTGGGAGGTAGCCGAGAAAGACGACAACGGCAACGCGGTGAGCGGCGACGTCGTCACCCTGGATAGCAAGGATTGCTTCGTGCTTGCCACCCAGCGGCTGGTAGCCACCGTCGGTGTCGAGGACCTCACCGTGGTCGAGACCGCCGACGCCGTGCTGGTGGCGCACCGCGACCACGTCCAGGACGTCAAGACCATCGTCAACCGACTGGAAAAGGAGGGCCGCTCCGAGGTCAACCTGCACCGCAAGGTCTTCCGGCCCTGGGGGCATTACGAAACCATGGAACTCGCCGGCCGTTACCAGGTGAAACGGATCACCGTCAATCCCGGTGCCGTGCTGTCGCTCCAGATGCACCACCACCGAGCCGAGCACTGGATCGTGGTCAAGGGCACCGCCCGCATCACCCGCGGCGACGAGACCTTCCTGCTCTCCGAGAACGAGTCCACCTATATTCCGCTGGGGATGCAACACCGGCTGGAAAATCCCGGCGTCATTCCTTTAGAGCTCATCGAGGTCCAGTCCGGCTCCTATCTCGGCGAGGACGACATCGTCCGCTTCTCCGACAACTACGGCCGGGCGGCCGGCAACACGGAAGACGAAGAAAGACCGTAGCGGCCAAATGTCGGGAAACCCAGAGATATTGCCAGATCTCATCATTGAGATATTCCGAGCAATCATCGTTGGCATGATTGTTCTTTTCCTATTATTCAACCAAAACACCAAAGAACTCAAAAAAGTCAAAGGCTGGAATTTTTTCATAGCAGGATTCTGCCTGGTATTTTTCGGCACAGCTATAGACATCACAGATAATTTTGATAGTCTTAACAGATTTATAATCATAGGAGACACTGAACCGCAAGCGTTCCTTGAAAAGATCATTGGCTATCTCCTTGGCGCTATATTCATCGCAATCGGGACATGGTCCTGGATTCCAGAGATAATAAAATCACAAAACGAAAAGGAACGAGAGCTTGAGAAAGCGACTCAGAAAATAAAGATACTCTCCGGCCTGCTTCCAATCTGTGCCAACTGCAAGAGAGTCAGAGATGACAAAGGATCCTGGAAGCCAATCGAATCGTATATACGCGACCATTCAGAGGCAGAATTCAGTCATAGCATATGCCCTGACTGCTCCAAAAAACTCTATCCTGAATTCGCCAAGGAGCTTCATGACCAATAATGATGGTCCCGTAAAAACTCGCAGTCGGCCCAGGTCTGACACGGTAATTCAACGGGTTACAGACCGTGAACTCGATGGAGGTGGTGAGCGCAGCGAATGACCGATCGCACTCTTTGCGATTCCATCAATAATAGTCGGGGACCAACCCGCAAACCAGGTGACACCATACGTATTTCTCCAACGGGCGGTTGCACAGCACACAATTTCCACGAGGCCCGGCAACTCTTTGTTGCCCGGAAGCACGATTCCAGGTAGCTCATAGGGCATGAACGATGCGCAGGCACGAATAGAGCAGGCGTTGCGGGACACCTTCGGCTTTGCCGGGTTCAGGGAGCA
>CAYRGZ010000164.1:0-5483 GCA_964423785.1 uncultured Desulfobulbia bacterium | reverse complement strand
GAGTTCACGGTGTGTAACCCGTTGAATTATCGTGTCAGACCTGCGCCGACTACGACTTTTTACGAGGCCATCATTTTTTACGAGTTGTACTTTTTTGTCACGGTATGACGATGACACCATCTTCAGGAAACCTGCCCCGCCACGTGGCCATCATCATGGACGGCAACGGCCGCTGGGCCAAAAAACGGGGGCTCATGCGCCTCATGGGCCACAAGGTCGGGGTCGATTCGGTCAAGAAGGTGGTGGAGACCGCCCGCATCATGGGGATCGAGGTCCTGACCCTGTACGCCTTTTCCACCGAGAACTGGCACCGGCCGGCCGCCGAGGTCAGTGGGCTCATGGAGCTCCTGCGCACTTTCCTGCGTCGGGAGGTGGACAACATGATGGCCAATAACATCCGGTTGCGGGCCATCGGCCAGACGACGAAGTTGCCCGACAGTGCGCGGCAGGTCCTGGAAGAGGTCATGGAGAAGACCGCCGGCAACACCGGTCTCGTCCTCAACCTGGCCTTGAGCTACGGCTCCCGGGACGAAATCGTCCGCGCCGCCCGCCGGTTCGCCGCCGAATGCAGTACCGGCAAGCGCCGGCCGGAAGAACTCGACGAGGAGCTGTTCAGCTCCTATCTCGATACCGCCGGCCTGCCCGATCCCGATTTCGTCATCCGGACGAGCGGCGAATTCCGGCTCAGCAACTTCCTGCTCTGGCAGTTGTCCTACGCCGAACTGTATATCACCGACATCCCGTGGCCGGAATTCCGGGAGGCGGAGTTCCGGGAGGCCATCGCCGTCTTCCAGCGGCGCCAGCGCCGCTTCGGCCGCACCGGTGACCAGGTGGCCGAAGGCTGATACCCCGCGGTACTTGTCATCCTGAACAACACGTGCGCCCTTTGCCATGACCCGTTTGTTGACCGGCCTTGTGCTCGCCGGCCTCTGGTTCGGCCTTGTCTTTTACGGCTCGCCGTCCGTCGTCTGGCTCGCCATCGTGGCGGTCACCGTCGGGGTGCTCGTCGAATACACTGCCATGGTGCTGGCCGATCACCGGCCACCGGCCCGGTGGCTCGTGGTGGCGGCCGCTTGCCTGCCGGTCTTCGGTGCTCACTTCGGCGGCCTGCCGCTTGCCGCCGCCGGTACCGTGGCTGGTATCCTCGTGGTCATCGCCGGCAGCGTGGCCGGCGCGCCCACCGGCGACCCGTTTCCGTTTCTGGTGGGGTCGGTCTTTGCCGTGGTGCATATCGGCCTGTTCGCCGGCCACTTCGTCCTGTTGCATCACCTGGCCGAGGGCCGATTGTGGCTCCTCTTTCTCGTGGCAGTAACCGCGGCGGCCGACACCGGCGCCTACTACAGCGGTACCCTATGGGGCCGCCACAAACTCTGCCCAAAGGTGAGTCCCGGCAAGACGGTGGAAGGGTTGGTCGGCGGCCTCGCCTGTGCCGTGCTCACCGGCACGGTCATCGCCCGGCTGGGTGGGCTTCCCGCATCCTTTGCGGCCGCCGCCGCGTTCGTTACCGCTCTTTGCGGTGTGGGCGGCGATCTCGCCGAGTCGATCATCAAACGGGGGTGCGGCCGCAAGGATTCCGGCCACCTGCTGCCGGGCCATGGCGGGCTTTTCGACCGGGTGGACGCGCTCCTCACCGGCGCGCCGGTGCTATACTACGGGGTCGTCTTCTTTCTGAAATGAGGTCAGTCCCAGTCGGGACCACCTCTTGACAGACCAGGCATAGCATACTAAATCCTTGACCTCGACCTTCTGGAACCGCTCCCCTGACCGTCACCGCCCCAGTGTGAAGCAAGCCAAGCCTCGATGACCACCCCCATGCGCGACACCGATCCCGCCGCCGGCACGAAGAATCTCGCCCTGTTGGGCTCCACCGGCTCCATCGGCACCAACGTCCTCGAGATCGTCCGCCGATTTCCCGGCCGCTACCGGGTACTGTCGCTGGCCGCCGGGTCCAACATCGGCCTGCTCAAGGAGCAGATCGAGGCATTCAATCCCCTTTTGGTGTCGGTGGCCAGCCCGGAACTGGCCGGCGATCTCGCCGCCAGTCTGCCGGCCGGCTGGGGGGCGCGGATCGTCGCCGGACCCGAGGGCGCCGTCCAGGCCGCCACCCTGCCCGAGGTGGACATGGTGGTCTCGGCCATCGTCGGCGCCGCCGGCCTGCCGCCCACCCTGGCGGCGGTGGAGGCGGGCAAAGACATCGCGCTCGCCAACAAGGAGACCATGGTGATCGCCGGCGAACTCGTGCTCGAGACCGCCCGCCGGACCGGCGCCGCCATCCTGCCGGTGGACAGCGAACACAACGCCATCTTCCAGGCCCTGGCCGCCGGCCGCCGCCAGGACGTGAAGAAGATCATCCTCACCGCCTCGGGCGGGCCGTTCCGCACCACCCCCAAGGAGCGACTCTGGCACGTCACCCCGGACGAGGCCCTGGCCCACCCCAACTGGAGCATGGGCAAGAAGATCTCCATCGACTCCGCCACCCTGATGAACAAGGGTCTGGAGATCATCGAGGCGAAGTGGCTCTTCGATATCGCCGTCGACCGGATCGAGGTGCTCATCCATCCCCAGAGCGTGGTCCACTCGATGGTGGAGTTCACCGACGGGTCGGTCATCGCCCAGATGGGCATCGCCGACATGCGCATTCCCATCGCCTATGCCCTGTCGTACCCGGAACGCCTCTCCCTGGATCTGCCGTCGCTCAATCTCGGCCGCTGCCGGTCGCTGGAGTTCTTCCGGCCTGACTTCGACAAATTCCCGAGCCTGCGTCTCGCCTACCAGGCCTGTCGCAAGGGAGGGGTCGTGCCCGCCGCCCTCAACGCCGCCAACGAGGTGGCGGTGGCCGCCTTTCTCGACGGCCGCATCCGGTTTCCGGAGATCGTGTATGCGGTGGCCGAGACGGTGAGCCGGGTGGAACCGCGGCCGGCCGCCGACCTGAAGACCATCCTCGATGCCGACATGGCGGCCCGGTTGCAGGCGGAATCGGTGGTCGAGGCCCTGGAGATCGCCGCCAGCCAGAAAAAAGGTGTCGAAGCGCCGTATCCCGAACCGTCCCAGGAGGTGCTGGCATTTCTGGCCAGCGCCAAGGAATCTTCTCCCTGACAGCTGACCACCACGAGTCAGTCTTATCACCGGCCATGCATACCATCCTGTCCTTTGCCATCGTCCTCGGAGCCCTCATCTTCGTCCACGAGTTCGGTCATTTTCTCCTTGCCAAGCTCTTCGGCGTCAGGGTGCTGCAGTTCTCCCTCGGTTTCGGTCCCCGGGTTGTCGGTGTCCGCAAGGGGGAAACCGAATATCTGCTCTCCGCCTTTCCCCTGGGTGGCTACGTCAAGATGCTGGGCGAGAACCCGGCCGACGAGGTGGCGCCCGACGAGGCGCACCGGGCCTTTTCCGGCCGGCCGGTCTGGCAGCGGTTCTGCATCGTCTTCGGAGGCCCGGCCTTCAACCTCCTTTTCGCCGTGGTCCTGTTCTTCGGGCTTTTTGCCAACATCGGCCTGCCGGTACCGGTACCGGGTACGGAGGTCGGTGCGGTCTCCGCCGATTCGCCGGCCGACAGGGCCGGCCTGCAACCCGGCGATATCATCACCGCCATCGACGGCGTACCGGTCTCCGAATGGGAGGAGCTCTCCGAGCGAATCCGCAACTCGAACGGCCGGCCGGTCCGGCTCACCGTGCAGCGCGGCGATCGTACCCTCGAACTCACCGGTACACCCGAGAAACAGAAGATAACGAACATCTTCGGCGAGGTGACAGGCGAGCGTTACATGCTCGGCATCGCCCGTAAGGACGCGGTCACCTACGAGCCGGCCTCCCTCGCCGAGGCCCTGGCCGCCGCCCTGGCCCAGACCTGGGGCTACGTCTATCTGACCATCATGGGCATCATAAAGATGATCGAAAACGTCATCCCCGCTTCAGAACTCGGCGGCCCGATCCTCATCGCCCAACTGGCCGGCAAGCAGATGCAATCGGGCATCGTCGATTTCATCTTCTTCATGGGGCTGGTGAGCGTCAACCTCGGTATCCTGAATCTCTTGCCCATCCCGATCCTCGACGGCGGCCACCTTTTCTTCTTCACCATGGAGGCCATCCGCCGCCGGCCCCTGGAACGCCGCACCCAGGAACTCCTGCAGCAGGTGGGTATCGTTATCCTGGCGAGCCTGATGATCTTCGTCTTCTATAACGATATCGCCCGGTTGTTCACCAAGAGCTGATGGCACGACACGGCAGCATCACGGTGGTCCCCCCGGTCATTCTGGCCATCGAGAACACCTCGCTGTGCGGCAGCGTCGCCCTGGTTTGCCCGGGCGCCTGCCTGGCCGAAACCACCCTTACCTCCCGGCAGACCCACTCGAAGCGGCTTCTCACCACCATCGACCGCCTCCTGCGCGATACCGGCATTGAGCTGGCGGCGGTGGATGGCATCGGAGTCAGCCTCGGTCCGGGCTCCTTCACCGGCCTGCGCATCGGGCTCGCCACTGCCAAGGGGCTGGCCATGGCCACCGGCAAGCCGCTTGTCGGCGTGCCGACCCTGGACGGGCTCGCCAGCCAGCTCGCCTACCAGGACCGTATCGTTTGTCCGGTTCAGGACGCCCGCAAGCAGGAGGTCTTCACCGCCCGCTATCGGCCCGACGGCCGGGGCGGCATCGAGCGGCTCACCGATTACCAGGCCCTGCCGCCGGACCGCCTGGCCGCGGAAATCACCGAGCCGACGGTCTTCGTCGGTGACGCCTTGGCGCTCTACGGCACGCTCTTCGCCGACCGGCTCGGCGACCGGGCGATCTTCGCGCCGGCCACCCTCCACCACCCTCGGGCCGCGGCCATCGGCGCCATCGCGGTGGAGCGTTTCCAGAACGGCGACACCATCGATCCGGCTCGCTGCACCCCCATCTACGTCCGCGCCTCGGACGCGGAACGCAACGCTAGGTGATAGGAAATTGTCCCACGCGCAACGACGGGAGGGGAATTCCCGGAAATACATATAGTGTCCCCATAATTTATATACCCCACCGTCGTTTGTGGGAGGTTATGTGTGGTCGGCGCAACGACGGCAAAAGCGGGTTGCCGGCAGCGCTTCCAGCCGTTCAAGGGAAATCGGCCTCTGACATTTTTCGCAGATGCCGTACGTGGTTGCCGCTATTTTCGTCAGAGCCAGATCGATCTCCTCGATTTCCTCCTGTTCGCGCTGATCCAGTTGATCGAACAGGGCTGTCAAGTCCGCTTTTTGCGCCTCTTCCTCCCATTCGATATCGTGCTCGCTCAGGATCTGCCAGCCGGCTCCCAGTTCTTTCAGCTGCTGAAAAATTTCCCGTCGCCGCCTCAAAAGCAATTCCTTTAAACGAATCAGATCGGGTTCTCTCATTTCTACTCCTTCCTGCGGAAGCTGAGGCCGGCAGGTTCCCTGCTTAAGGGGAAAGAGGTTTATCATCTATGCTAACAGTCCGTCGAAAAAGCCATCCCTGGCTTTTTCGACCACGGTTGACCAAAAC
>CAYRGZ010000163.1:2791-5543 GCA_964423785.1 uncultured Desulfobulbia bacterium | reverse complement strand
TCCTGTTTACCTGGAAACAACTGCCGTCGTCAAGCAGTGCGGCCGGACCGATATCGCCGGCAAAAACCTACTTGACACTCTCCTCCGATTCGTGTACTCTTCGTGCTACTTTTTTATAAAATCATAACACGGAGGGAATCATGAAAAAATTTCTATGTGCAGCGGCGGCCTTTGGCCTGGGGCTCGTCTGTCTGGCGCCACCGGCCGCCGCCTTGAGCGAGGAAACCGAGATCCTGCTGGAACTGCTGGAGTCCAAGGGCGTGATCGCCAAGGGCGAGGCGGCCTCCTTCCGGCAAATCATCGAGCAGCGCATGGCGGCGCGGCAGGCCGCAAGCGGACCGGAACCAGGTCATCACCATGCGGTGCGCAGTGTCGAGGATCGTCTGGAGCGGCTCGAGCAGGCGCTCACCGAGGCCACCGGCGCCAAGGGTATCTCCCTCAGCGGGGTTATCGAAATCGAGGCCGGGGTTACGAGCCAAAAGAACGCGGCCGGCGCCACCACCTCGACCAGCGACGTGAGCCTCGCCACCGCCGAACTCGACGTGGATGCGGCGGTGAACGACAACATCGACGCCCACGTCGCCCTGCTCTACGAGGAGGGCGACACCGATCCGCCCAATATCGACGAGGCGTACGTGACCGTGCACGGCACGGGCGACAACCCGTTCTCGGTGCGGGCCGGCCGCATGTACGTCCCGTTCGGCAGCTTCGAATCCCACTTCATCACCGACCCGCTCACCCTGACCCTCGGCGAGACCAACGATACCGCCGTGGTGGCCGGCTACGACAACGGCCTCGTTGCCGTATCCCTAGGGGCCTTCCAGGGGGCGGTGAAGAAGACCGGCAAGACGGACAAGATCAACACCCTGGTGGCCGCCGCCTCCTACACCCTGCCCGCCGATGCCGTGCCGGGACTGGCCGGCTCGCTCTCCCTCTCCTATCTCTCCAACCTGGCCGCCTCGGACACCCTGCAAGGAGAAACGACGGTGGCCGGCGAGGTCCGGGATCCCGCCGCCGGCCTTGGCACCGCCCTGCACCTGGAAATGGCGGAACGCTTCTTCTTTGATGCCGAATTCGTCGGCGCCCTCGACGATTTCGATCCCGCCGATCTCTCGTTCACCGATGCCGCCAACCGGCGGCCGCGCACCTGGAACTTCGAAGTGGCAGCCCAGGTGATGGACCGCCTGGAAGCGGCCCTGCGTTACGGCGGCAGCGACGAGACCGGCATCTTCCTGCCGGAAGAGCAGTACGGCGTCGCCCTGCTCTACCAGCTCTTTGACAATACCTCCCTCACCGCCGAGTATCTGTGGGAGGATTTCGCCGACAACTCCAAAAACCGGCAGGGAACCGTGCAGCTGGCCGTGGAGTTCTGATCCACGGCCCCGCGCCCTCTCCGTCACCTGGGGGCGTGTCCCGCTCTCCGGCACGGGCCGGCCCCCGGGTGGCTTTTTTTGGCCGAGAGTGCCATGTTTTTATATTTCATGCCATCTTCGACAACAGAAAAAAACCATTGGCGTGCCACCAAGAAATCAACTATGATAAGGAGTGCTACCATGACCAGAACGACAACCATCCTCGCCACCGGCGCCGTCCTGCTCGCGGCCACCAGCGCCTGGGCCCATTTCGGCCTCGTCTTGCCGTCTGACGACATCGTCACGCAGGAGGACAATAAAACCATCACCGTGGGCGTGAAATTCCTCCATCCCATGGAGGAGCACTACATGGAGATGGCCAGGCCGAAACAGTTCGGCGTCCTTCACGCCGGCAAGACCACCGACCTCACGGCCAAGCTCTCCGCCACCAAGGGCAAGAGCCCCGACCAGGACCAGGAATACACCTGGTGGCAAACCACCTATAAAATTCGGCGGCCGGGCGACTACACCTTTTTCCTCGAACCAGCCCCCTACTGGGAGCCGGCCGAGGACAAGTACATCGTCCACTACACCAAAGTCTGCGTCAACGCGCTCGGCATGGAGGCCGGCTGGGACGAGCCAACGGGTCTGCCCACCGAGATCATCCCCCTTTCCCGGCCCTACGGCCTGTGGACCGGCAACCTGTTCAGCGGCCAGGTCCTGGTGGATGGCAAGCCCGCCGCCAACGTGGAGGTGGAGATCGAGTACCTGAACGAGTCGCCGGACAACATCGCCGTCATCCGGCCGCCGGCCGACCCGTACGTCACCCAGGTGGTGAAAACCGATGCCAACGGCATCTTCCACTACGCCATGCCCAAGGCCGGCTGGTGGGGATTTGCCGCCCTGACCGACGCCCCCTGGACCCTCGACCATGATGGCGAAGCCAAGTCGGTGGAACTCGGCGCCGTCTACTGGGTACATGTGCGCGATATGCGCTAGCCGCCGGCTACCCTGCGGCACCCGATATGGCTTCCGGCAAGCGCCAAGCCACCCGTGATCAAATACATCACGACACGAAGGAGAACTCCCATGACCCGCATCATCCTCATACTGCTGGTAACGGTGCTGCCCTTCATCAGCGCCGGCAACGCCCTGGCCCACAAGGTCAACATCTTCGCCTACGTCGAGGACGGCACCGTCTACACCGAATCCTATTTCCCGGACGGCCGGAAAGTACAGCACGGCACGGTGGAGGTGTACGACGCGAGTGGCACCAAACTCCTGTCCGGCACCACGGACACGGCGGGTGAATTCTCGTTCCCTCTGCCCAAAAAGGAAGACCTCACCATTGTTATCAACGCCTCCATGGGCCACAAGAACTCCTTCGTTCTCAAAAAGGA
>CAYRGZ010000163.1:0-2691 GCA_964423785.1 uncultured Desulfobulbia bacterium | reverse complement strand
AAAGGAGGAGATGGAATGAGCCGGGTGATTTGCATCCTGCTCCTGAGTCTGGCACTCATGCCGACCCTGCCGGACCGGGCCGCGGCCGCCGCTGACGACGCCACCGAATGCGCCGCCGTGGTGGAGCTCCTGCGCAAGCACGAAAAAAAGACGGCCCGAGAACTCCGTCAGATCAAGCGGGAAATCGCTGCCCTGCGCCAAAGCGAGTCTGAGCCCGGTCTGCAGGAAATCATGGGTGGTATCGGCTACATTTTGGGGCTCTGCGGCGTGGCTGCCCTGGTGGCCAGCCGCAGACGCCCCAAGAGCTGAGACGGGGAGGATCGCCATGCATATCTCTGACGGCGTTCTCCCCACCTCGGTGGCCCTCGGCTGTTATGGAATCACCGCGGTTCTCGACGGCATCGGTCTGTGGCAACTGCGCGACCGGATGGAAGAGATGCCAAAAATCGCGGTGGTCACTTCCAGCTTTTTCGTCGCCTCCCTTATCCATATTCCCTTCGGGCCGACCAGCGTCCACCTGCTGCTGCCGGGTATCGTCGGCGCCCTGCTCGGCCCGGCCGCGTTTGTTTCCATCACCGTCGGCCTTTTGCTCCAAAGCCTGCTTTTCCAGTTCGGCGGCATCACCGCTCTTGGCGCTAATGCCTTGATGATGGGTATCCCCGCCCTGTTGGCAGCGTATGCCTTTCCCCGCCTGCGCGGCACCACTCGAACGCGTCACGCCATTGCCGGCGCCATCTGCGGCGCCGGTGGCACCGCGCTGGCCGCCGTCAACTTGGGATTACTTCTCGGCACCGCCGGCGAGTCCTTTTTCGGGGTCGCCAAAATCGCCCTGGCCGCCCATGTGCCGGTGATCATCATCGAAGGTATCGTCAGTGCCTTCGTGGTTTCCTTTCTTTATCAGGTGAAGCCGGAGTTGCTGGGCCGATGAATGTTATCCATCTGCCACTCCTGCCGATCATCGCCGCCCTGGTATGCAGCGGCGTACTGCTGGCAATGGTGTTCTCGCGCCGCCATCGTGCCACCCATAACCACGACCGGGAACCGGACTGGTCAGCCCCGGTACTCGACGAAACCGCCGACCGCGATTCTCCCTTCCACCGCTGGGACGCCCGCCTGAAAATCGCCTGTCTCTTTACCTACTGTTTTCTCGTTGTCTCCCTGCACACCCTGACGTGGGCCGGGGTGGCACTGGCGATTTCGCTTTTGGCCGTCGCCGTCAGCCGGGTACCGTGGCAGCGGCCTCTGCGACGACTGGCCGCCATGGGCGGTTTTTTATCCATGTTTCTCATCGTCGTCCCCCTCACCGCGCCGCCGGTGCCAAACGAAACCATCATTATCCTCGAGCCATTGGATTTCCTCATACTGCACGGCAACGGCCTGCGGCTTGCCCTCCTCGTCATTATCAAAGCCTGCGCCATCGCCCTGCTCATGGAGCCACTGCTCGCCACCGCCCCCCTGGCCGTGACGCTCCAGGCCCTGGCCGCCCTGCGGCTGCCGAACACCATCTGCCAGATGATCCTGCTTTCCCACCGGTATATCCACGTGTTCGGCCACGAGGCCCGGCGGATGCACCGCTCCATGCGGGTACGCGGCTTTGCGCCGCGCACTGATCTCGCCACCCTCAAGGCGTACGGCAACTTCCTCGGCATGCTCTTCGTCCGTTCCTTCGACCGCACCCAACGGGTCTTCGAGGCCATGCAGAGCCGCGGCTACACCGGCACCTTCCCCACCTGGACCACCTTTGCCGCCACCCAGGCGGACTGGGCAAAGGGCGCTTTTTGGGTTATGTTGGGTATCGCTTTGCTCACCGCCGATCGCCTGGCGGCATGAAATCAACGCGCCTCTTGCCAAAAACCTCCAAATACCATGCACGATATTCCAGCCGGCACTTCGCCCCCTCCGGCGGGTATGCCACTTTTCGAAATCCGCCAACTTGCCTTTACCTACCCAGACGGCACCCCGGCCCTGCGGAATATCAGCCTGGACATCCACCACGGCGACCGCATCGCCCTCGTGGGCCACAACGGCTCCGGCAAAACCACCCTGATCAAGCATCTGGGCGGCCTGTTGCAGCCCCAGTCCGGCACGGTCCGCTACAAGGGCGAACCGGTGACCGGCGACACCGCCACCTTGCTGCGCCAGGAAGTGGGGATACTCTTCCAGGATCCCGACGACCAGCTTTTCTGCAACACCCTGTACGAGGATGTCGCCTTCGGCCCCATGAACCAGGGACTCCCGAAACCGGTGGTGGAAAAACGGGTCTCCGAGGCGCTCCGCGCCGTCGATCTTGCAGACTACGCCTATAAACCACCCCATAACCTGAGTTACGGCCAGCGCAAGCGGGCGGCGCTCGCCACCGTCCTGGCCATGAATCCAGTGGTTCTCATCCTGGACGAGCCCACCGCCAATCTCGATCCCCGCCAGGTGCAGCACTTCGGAGAATTGCTGCGCCGCTTCACCGGCACCATCATCTGCATCACCCACGACATCTTGTTTTTACAAGAGCTGTGCAACCGGGCCGTGGTCCTGGCCGACGGCCGCGTCCATCACGACTACAGCTTCGACGATCTCATCGCCCATCCTGCCTCACTCCGCGACCACGGACTCGATTTCTCTTTTCGGTTCTCCTGCTGCGGCGTAACTGGTCAGGGGGGTGCTCCTTCGTATGCCGAAGTCGCGACCTCGCGGACC
>CAYRGZ010000162.1:0-5652 GCA_964423785.1 uncultured Desulfobulbia bacterium | reverse complement strand
TTACCGGCACCGCGACGCCTGAATGATGCTCCACACTAACCATTCAAGGACGGCCGCGCAACGGAGGAAATTACAATAAAGAGGCGGCCCACCGATTAACGCTGGATCAGTCGCACCAGTTCCTCGTAGATGGCATCGGCGGTCTGGATGCTTTTGGCATTGGCCTGGTAGACCCGCTGGGTGGTGATGAGCTCGGCGAACTGACGGCCGAGATCGATGTTGGACCCTTCCAGGGCGCCGCCCCGGATGGCGCCGAAACCAGCGGCGTTGGGCACGCCGGTGGTGATAGCGCCGGCCTCGTCCCGGTAAAGAAAGACGGTACCGCCCTGACGCTCCAGGCCGTTCAGATTAGCCACCGTGGCCAATACCACCTGGCCCTGGGCCACCTGGCGACCATTGGAATAGTGACCGTAGATAATACCATCCGCATCCACGGACAGTCCTTGCAGATCACCGCGGCCGTAGCCGTCCTGCTGTTTGAGCAACGTATGGGAAGCCGTCGCATAACTGGTGGAGGTAATAGGAGCGATCTGGAAACGGTCCTGTTCGGTGGTCTCGAAGGCGGTGCCGTTCGGGGCGAACACCTGGGCGAGACTGGTGTTCGCCGTCGGATCGTTGCCGGCCGCGTCCTGGTAGGTGATGGAGGTGATGGCAAGTTGGCTGTCACCGTTGGTCGAATCGGTCAGGGTCAACACCCCTTCCTCCACCGTGGCTGTGCAGCCGAACTGGCTCTCCAGGTTGGCGAGCAGATCGGCTATCTCGCTTGCCGGGTTGATGGTATAGCTGTACTGGACCGGGGTGCCGTCCCCTCGGGTGCCGGTGAAGGTGATGACGTCGCCGGCGGCGGGCTGGTTGCCGTTTTCGTCGTAGACATCCTCCCACCGGCTGGTAGAGGATACGTAGACCGGAGGCGTGCCGGGCGTACTCAACAGGGCGCGGCCGGAGGCGCGGATCACCTGCGACACCGCCCGGGTGCCGAAGTCGATGGTGGCGGTGCGGTCGTCACCGACTCCGGTAAAATTGTAGGAAAAGCTGTAGTAGGCCTCGCCGCGGCCGAGTTGGATGCGATTGGTGTCGGTATCGGCGGCCACGTCACCGTCGGGCGGCACCCGGTAGGCGATGATGTCGATGAGGTCTCCCCGAGTGTTGAACCGGAGCAAACCGTACAACAGGGCGCCGGCGCCCTTTTGGGACACGGTCCCCGTATCGTTGTACCGGTTGCCGGCCGCATCGTACACCCGCCGGTCGGTGGTGGGATCGCAGGTCAGCAGGAACTCCTTGGTATTGGGATCCGCCGTGCTGTCGAAATAGAGGGTGAGGTCATGGGCCTCGCCGTCCTGGTCGTAGACCGGCAAACTGGTGGCGTATTCGTAGTCGTCGACGGTGATGGGATCGGGAACGCCGGCGGCGGTGGTGCGGGTGGCGTCCCACCGACTGTAGAGGGGAACGTCGGCAGCCTCGGTCCCGGACTCGAGATTGACGATGACCCGTACCGCCTCGGTGACCTTGGGCTGGGCTTGCCGGGCGATGGCGATATCGGTGACCGTGGCGGTGTCGATGGCCCCGTCGGCGTCGAGCCCATAGCCCTGGAGGAGGAAACCGGCGGGGCTGACCAGGTTGAGAACCTGGTCGGAGGCGGTACTGGCCCGCAGGCGAAACTGACCGTTGCGGGTATAGAAATTCGTCGTGCCGTCGCTGAGCACGAAGAATCCCTTGCCGTCGATGGCGAGATCACTCGGCACCTTGGTGAGTTCGAACTTGCCGAGATTGAAATCAGTATCGATACTGGCGAGCCCCACCCCGTTGCCCTGCCGGGCCGGCTCGGTGGCGGTGTTCAGTATCTCCTCGAAGCTGCTGCGCGATCCCTTGAAACCAATGGTATTGATGTTGGCGACGTTGTCGGCCAGCACCGACATGTTGTCGCCCATCCGGCTCACCCCACTGTAACCGTTGAAAAAGGTACCGTAGATCGTCATTGCTATTGCTCCCGTGCCGACGACGCTGTTTTATCGTTGTCTCGCCAGAATCATCGAAGCAAGTTACATGCCCATGACATCATTCTGTTTTTTTGACAACAAAATCAATATGTTACAAAAAAAAGCAAACAGGTTATGCTACCGGTGTCCGGCAATTCCTGCCCACCGACACGACCTCGGGAGGCAGCGATGAAATTCCTTGCTCCCCGTACAAAGCCATTGCATTGTATCCTGCCAGGTGGTATTAAGAATAGATTTTCGTCGGCGGCTCGCAATGAGCTGCCATCAACCCGCACATCCCGCGAGGGCCCGTGGTGTTCCCCGGTCGGGGAATCGGCCGCTGGCAGTTCGTTGCGAAACGAGACGCTGCCAAGGGATGGAGGAAGAACCCGAACCAGAGAAGGAGAGAACCATGCCCCAAATCACCATGCAGGAGATGCTTGCCGCCGGCATGCATTTCGGCCACCAGACCCACCGCTGGAACCCCAAGATGCGGCCCTATATCTACGGCAGCCGCAACAACATCCACATCATCGATCTCGACAAGACCTTGCCGCTCTTCCGGACGGCTCTCGAGTTCGTCAGCGACACAGTGGCCCAGGGCGGCAACATCCTGTTCGTCGGCACCAAGCAACAGGCCCAGCCGATCATCGAAGAGCAGGCGCAGCGCTGTTCCATGTTCTACGTCGCCCACCGCTGGCTGGGCGGCATGCTCACCAACTACCAGACCATCCGCCAGTCCATCGACCGGCTGAAGCGCATCCAGGCGATGATCGACGACGGCTCCATCCAGCGCTACAAGAAAAAGGAGATCGTGCGGATGGAAAAGGACCTCGCCAAACTGAAGCGCAACCTGGGCGGCATCCAGGAGATGCGCGGCCTGCCGGCGGTGGTCTTCATCGTCGATCCGAAACGCGAGCACATCGCCGTCCTCGAGGCCAATCGGTGCAACATTCCGGTGGTGGCGATCACGGATACCAACTGCGATCCAGAGGGGATCGACTATCCCATTCCGGGCAACGACGACGCCATCCGCTCCATCCGCTTGGTGACGAGCAAGATCGCCGACGCCGTGCTGGAAGGCGTGGGCCGGCGCCAGGACGAGGAAGCGGCGGCAGCAGCCATGGCGGCCCAGGAGGCGGCGGCCCAGGCCGAGGCGACGGCAGAGGCGTCTTCCGAGGAGGCCGCTCCGGCCCAGGCATAACAGCCCGTTGAAAAACGGGCTGTGTGCGGCACAAGGATGTGCCGCCGAATTCCGCAGGCTCTTTTTGTGTTTCCCCAGCCGGCTGCCGTGCCGGAGGCTCCGGGGGCGCGGACCGAACCGGGCCGTGCCGGAGGAATACCCGAAAAGGAGCCAAGGAATTCGTGAGGTTGGCCGGAAGTCGGTTCTGGCCAACCGTGGCCGAAAAAGCCAGGGATGGCTTTTTCGACGGACTGATAAGGCGTAAGCGCCCTGACCAGTATCTGCGACCTATCCAGCTAGCATATCTATATACGAATTACGAGCTACGAGCTCTCAACAGGAGGATACCGTGGCAATCACAACCCAGATGATCAAGGAACTGCGGGACAAGACCAACGCCGGTATGATGGACTGCAAGAAGGCCCTTACCGAGACCGGCGGCGACATGGAAAAGGCTATCGATCTCTTGCGGCAGAAGGGCCTGGCCGTAGCCCAGAAGCGGGCCGGCCGCGCCACCAGCGAGGGCGTGGTCCATGCCTATATCCATGCCGGCGGCAAGATCGGCGTCATGGTGGAGGTGAACTGCGAAACCGACTTCGTCGCCAAGACCGACGCCTTCCAAGAGTTCGCCAAGGACATCGCCATGCACATCGCTGCCACCAACCCGGTGGCCATCCGGCGTGAGGATGTGCCCGCCGAGCTCGTCGAGCGGGAAAAAGCGATCTACACCCAGCAGGCCATCGACTCGGGCAAGCCGGAACACATCGCCGAGAAGATCGTCAGCGGTCGGATGGAGAAGTTCTTCGGCGAGACCTGTCTTTTGGAGCAAAAATTCGTGAAGAACCCGGATCTCACCATCCAGGACCTCTTGAACGACCTGATCGCCAAGATGGGTGAGAACATCTCCATCCGCCGTTTCGCCCGCTTCCAGGTGGGAGAGGAAGACTAAGAGCCGTGGCCCACCCGACCTTCAAACGTGCCCTGCTGAAACTCTCCGGCGAAGCCCTGATGGGCGAGGCCGCCTACGGGATCAGTCCGGCGACCCTCGACTACGTGGTCGGTGAGATCCGCTCCCTCGTGGAGCTCGATATCGAACTCGGCCTGGTCATCGGCGCCGGCAACATCTTCCGGGGGGTGGCCGGTGCCTCCTCCGGCATGGACCGGGCCCAGGCGGACAACATGGGCATGCTGGCCACGGTGATCAACGCCCTTGCCCTGCACGACGCCCTGGAACGCAGCGGTATCGGCGCCCGGGTCCTGTCGGCCATCGCCATGCCCACGGTCTGCGAGACCTTCTCCCGCCAGAAGGCCATCAAGCATCTGCGGAGCGGCCGGGTGGTCATCTTCGCCGCCGGCACCGGCAACCCGTACTTCACCACCGACACCGCCGCCGTGTTGCGCGGCCTCGAAATCAACGCCGACGTCATCTGCAAGGCAACCCGGGTGGACGGGGTCTACGACAAGGATCCCCTCGCCCACCGGGACGCCAAGAAATTCGACCGGCTGACCTTTGCCGAAGTGCTCGAGCGGCGGCTCAAGGTCATGGACGCCGCCGCCATCTCCCTGGCCATGGACAACGACAAGGCGATCATGGTCTTCGACATGAACCGGCCGGGGAACATGAAACGAGCCCTGCTCGGCGAGCCGGTCGGCACCTTGATCTGGGGGGAACGATGAACGAGAAAATCGCAGTATACACCGAAAAGATGCAAAAGAGCCTGGCGAGTTACACCGAGGATCTCGCCAAGATCCGCACCGGCCGGGCGTCGATCTCCCTGCTCGACGACGTGCGGGTCGAGGCCTACGGCACCAGCATGCCCCTCAACCAGGTGGCCTCGCTCACCCTGCCGGAAAGCCGGATGATCGCCATCCAGCCTTGGGACGCGCAGCTCCTCGGCGCCATCGAAAAGGCGATCCACAAGGCCGACCTCGGCCTCACCCCGGTCAGTGACGGCAAGATCATCCGGATCACCGTGCCGCAGCTCACCGAGGAGCGGCGCAAGGAACTGGTCAAGCAGGTCCGCAAGGTGGCCGAAGAGTACCGAGTGGCGATCCGCAACATCCGACGCGAGGCCAACGAGGCCTTCAAGAAGATGAAGAAGGAGAAAGAGATCTCCGAGGACGACCAGTTCAAACTCCAGGACGAGATCCAGAAAGTCACAGACGAGTACATCAAGAAGATCGACACCGCCATGGCCGAAAAGGAAAAAGAGGTCATGGAGGTCTGAGGCGGCCGCACCGCCAGCAACTGCCGGCTCGGGGACGAAACCCAGCCGGTTTTTTTGATGGAATCGCAAAAAGTGCGATTCCATCGAGTTCACGGTGTGTAACCCGTTGAATTACCGTGTCAGGCCTGCACCGACTACGAGTTTTTACGGCTTCATCATTTTTGATGGAATCGCAAAAAGTGCGATCGGTCATTCGCTGCGCTCACCACCTCCATCGAGTTCACGGTGTGTAACCCGTTGAATTATCGTGTCAGACCTGCGCCGA
>CAYRGZ010000161.1:0-5659 GCA_964423785.1 uncultured Desulfobulbia bacterium | reverse complement strand
GGCTTGTAACCCGTTGAATTATCGTGTCAGGCCTGGACCGACTGCGAGTTTTTTTACGGGATCATCCTTTTTCGCCGAAAGGAACCACGTCGATGAATAAGAAACGGCTCCTCCTCTCCCTGATCCTCGTGCCGCTCGTACTCGCCGGCGGTATGCTGTTCATGCAACGGATGATCGCCCTGCGGTCGAAGCCGGCTCGGAGCACGCCGCCGATCCGGGGCGCCCTCGTCCAGGTGGTGGCCGCCGAACGGGGCTCCCGCCAGGTGGTCATCACCACTACCGGTACCATCCAGGCGGCCCGCCAGGCCGAACTCGCCCCGCAGGTAGCCGGGGTGATCGACGACACGGCGCCCCATCTCCAAACCGGCGCCTTCTTTGCGGCCGGCGACTTCCTGTTCGCCATCGACGACACCGACTACCGTCTCACCCTCCAGCAGGCCGAGGCGTCCGTGGCCAAGGCCAAGAGCCAACTCGCCATCCTGCAGGCCAAGGCAGCGGTGGCCCGCCGGGAATGGCACGACCTGGTCGGCGCCGACTCGCCGCCGCCACCGCTGGCGGTCCTCGAACCCCAGATCGCCGAGGCTGAGGCCACCCTGGCGGCTGCCGAAGCCGGCCGCCGCCAGGCGATGGTCAACCTGGAACGCACCCGCATCACCGCCCCCTTCGATTGCCGCATCCTCACCGAGGCGGTAGAACGGGGCAAGTACGTCAAGGCCGGCACACCCCTCGTCACCGTGATCGGCGCCGACCGACTCGAGGTGGTGGTTCCCGTCGCCTTGGCCGATCTCGCCTGGATTCCGGTGGGCGGCTCGACCCCGGCCAAGGCCGAAATTGTCCTGCGGGCCCGCGGCCGGGAACGCCGCTGGTCCGGCACCGTCGATCGACTGCTGGCCGATGTCGAGCCGCGGGGCAAGATGGCCCGCCTGATCGTCACCATCGAGCATCCTTACGACGACGACACCGAACCGCCGCTGCTCGGCATGTTCGTCGATGTCACCATCCACGGCCGCCGCCTCGACGACGTCATCGCCATCCCCCGCCGCACCTTGCGCGAAGGGGAGGTGGTCTGGGTGGTGGAAGATGATCGCATCCGCATCCAGCCGGTGCACGTGCTGCGCCTCACCCGGGACGAGGCCTGGATCGACCGGGGGCTGGCCGGCGGCGAGGCCATCGTCACCACCGCCCTGAGCGGGGTGGCCGATGGCATGCTGGTCCGCCGGCAGGAAAACGAAGACGAGGGGCGCCCATGAAAAACGCCCTGGCCTGGATGGCGGAAAACCACGTCGCCGCCAATCTCCTCATGCTGGTCTTCGTGATCGGCGGTCTTCTGGTCGGCCCGACGGTCAAGCAGGAGATTTTTCCGGAAGTCATCCTCGACCGGGTGCAGATCACCGTCGACTACCCGGGCGCCGGCCCCGACGAGGTGGAAGACGGCATCATCCTGCAGATCGAGGACCGGATCAGCTCCATCGACGGCATCAAGGAGATCGACTCCCAGGCCGCCGAGGGCCGGGCCACCGTGACGGCGCTCATCAAGAAGGGCGAGGACGTGGACCAGGTACTGGCGGACATCAAGAGCGAGGTAGACCGGATCACCACCTTCCCCGAGGAGGCGGAAAAACCGGTCATCACCAAGCTCACCAACCGCAACGAGGTGATCTCCCTGGTGGTGTATGGCCCGGCATCACCCCGTAGCTTACGCGAACAGGCGGAGGCGATCCGCGACGAGCTCCTGGCCCTGGACGAGATCACCCAGGTGGAGCTGGGCGGGGTACGGCCGTACGAGATCAGCATCGAGGTGGACGAGGCCACCCTGCGCCACTACGGTCTCACCCTGGACGAGATCGCCCGTCGCATCCGGGCCGCATCCATCGACCTACCGGCCGGCGCCATCAAGGCGGCGGGCGGAGAGGTGCTGATCCGCACCAAGGGCAAGCGCTACACCGGCCGAGAATACGGCGATATCATCATCATCGGCCGTCCGGACGGCTCCGCCGTGCGGCTGCGCGACATCGCCACCATCCGCGACCAGTTCGCCGATACCGACACGGTCTCCTATTTCGACGGCCATCCCGCGGCCATGGTGGTCGTCTTCCGGGTCGGCGACGAGAAACCGATCGAGATCGCCGACCTGGTCCGCGCCTACAAGGCGAAAAAGGAAAAGGAACTGCCGGCCAGCCTGCATCTCGCCCTCTGGCACGACGTGTCGGAGCTGTTCGCCAGCCGCATGCATCTGTTGCAGAAAAACGCCCTTTTCGGCCTCGTCCTGGTCTTCTTCACCCTGACCATCTTCTTGCAGACCCGGCTCGCCCTCTGGGTGATGCTCGGCATCCCGATCTCCTTTTGCGGCGCCCTGCTCTTTTTGCCCGTGGTCGGCGTCTCCATCAACATGATCTCGCTCTTTGCCTTCATCATGGCCCTCGGGATCCTGGTGGACGACGCCATCGTGGTGGGCGAAAACATCTTCGAACACCGCCAGCAGGGCAAACCGTTCCTGCAGGCAGCCATCGACGGCGTCCGGGAGGTGGCCGGGCCGGTGGTCTTCTCGATCCTCACCTCGGTGGCCGCCTTCGTTCCCCTGATCTTCGTCGAAGGTTCGCTGGGCAAGTTCATCCGGGTCATTCCCCTGGTGGTGATCACCCTGCTCCTCGTTTCCCTGATCGAAAGTCTTTTCGTCCTGCCCGCCCATCTCGGTCACGGCAAACCGAACGCCGCCGGCCAGCCGACCACGGCCCAACGGCTGCGGGCCGGCTTCGTCCGGCTGCTGACTCGGTTCATCGACGGCCCTTACGCCCGCTTCCTTGCACTCGCCATCGAGTATCGCTACGTGACCGTGGCCGCCGCCGTCGCCCTGCTGCTCGTCACCATCGGGATCCTGCGGGGCGGCATCGTCAAGTTCCTGTTCATGCCCGAGGTGGACGGAGACCGGATCATCTGCTCGCTGGAGATGGAACGGGGCACGCCGGCGGCGACCACCGAGGCCATCGCCCGGCGCATCGCCCGGCTCGGGGCGGCGACGGTGGCCGACTACGAACGGGAACACGGCATCGATCGTTCCACCCTGCGCCACGTCTACACCGTGGCCGGCGGCACCATGCCCCGCGGCGGCCCGGTGGGCAGCGCCGGCCGGGCGGGCAGTCACCTGGCCAACATCGCCTTACTCCTCGAAGGCAGCGAGAGCCGTGGCTATCCTGCCGCCGACATCACCAACCGCTGGCGGCAGCGGGTGGGCGAGATCGCGGGGGCCAAATCCGTGTCCTTCAGCTCCAATCTCATGCATCTCGGTGCCAATATCGACGTGCAACTGGCCCACGACGACTTCACCGTCCTGACCACCGCGGCCCAGCGACTCAAACGGGCCCTGGCCGAGTATCCCGGCGTCGGCGACATCGCCGACAGCTATCCGCAGGGAAAACGGGAATTCAAGGTGTTTCTTACTGACCGGGGCCGGGCCTTGGGGCTTACGGAAACCGAGGTGGGGCGCCAGATCCGCGCCGCCTTCTACGGCGCCGAGGCCTTGCGCTTGCAACGCGGCCGCAACGAGGTCAAGGTGATGGTGCGCTACCCGGAGGCGGACCGGCGGCAACTCGCCGCCTTCGACGATCTCTACATCCACACCCCGGACGGCGGCTTGGTCCCGCTGGCCGAAGTCGCCCGGGTGGAACAGGGACACGGCTACTCGGTAATCACCCGCCACAACCTCAAGCGGGTGGTGGACATCACCGCCACGGTGGATTCCCGCACCGCCAACAGTGAAGAGATCATCGCCGACTTGAAGACCTCGCTCCTGCCGAATCTTACGGCCGATTACCCGGGGCTCACCTGGAGCATGGAGGGAGAGGCCAAGGAACGCCGGGATTCCATGGCCAGCATGGGACGGGGATTCGCCATGGCCCTGTTCGCCATCTACGCCCTCTTGGCCATCCCGTTCCGCTCGTACAGCCAGCCCTTTCTCGTCATGGCCGCCATTCCCTTCGGCATCGTGGGCGCCATCCTGGGCCACCTGATCATGGGCTTCGACTGCAGCATGCTGAGTATCTTCGGCATCGTGGCCCTCTCCGGCGTGGTGGTCAACGATTCGCTGCTGCTCATCGACCAGACGAACCGTAACCGCCGGCAAGGGCAGCCAGCGACCGCGGCGGTGATCGACGCCGGCCGCCGCCGCTTCCGGCCCATCCTGCTCACCTCGCTGACCACCTTCTTCGGCCTCATGCCGATGATCTTCGAGACTAGCATCCAGGCCCAGTTCCTCATTCCCATGGCCATCAGCCTGGGCTGGGGCATCATGTTCGCCACCGGCATCACCCTGGTGCTGATCCCGGCCCTCTACCTCGTGCTGGAAGACCTGCGGCGGCTGATCGGAATCAGTCTTCGCCCAGGGGCAGAACACGGATGCGGATGACGTCCGGGTGGTCGGCGATCGCTGCCGCCACCGATTCGGGCAACCGGTCCTCGAGGTCGATGATGTTGTAGCCGATGGTGCCGTTGGACTCGTTGAGATAACTCGCGATGTTGATGCCCGCCGCGCCGATGGTCTGGGAGACGAAGCCGATCATGCCCGGCACGTCCCGGTTGATGAGCAAGAGACGACAGACAGCCTTGTCGGAGGGAATGGACTCGGCGGTGGGAAAGTTGACGCTGCGGGTGACGGTGCCGTACTCCAGGTAGGCGGTGAGTTCCTTGACCGCCATAACCGCGCACTGTTCCTCCGATTCCTCGGTGGAGGCCCCGAGATGCGGGGTAAAGAGGACCTTGGGATGGTGGAGCATCTCGGCGGTGGGGAAATCGGTAACATAGGCGGCCAGCTTGCCGCGGTCGAGGGCGGAGAGCACCGCTTTCTCCTCGACGATGGGCCCGCGGGCATAGTTGACCAGGATGGCGCCGTCGGGCATGGCGGCCAGGAACTCCTCGTTCACCAGCCCGCGGCTGGCGTCGGTGAGCGGCATGTGCAGGGAAAGGATGTTGGCCCGCTCCACCAGCCGGCGCTGGCTGCGGACGAATTCCACCGTTGGTGACAACTGGTGGATATTCTCGATGGCCGGAAAGGGGTCGAAGCCCAACACCCGCATGCCGTTCTGGACGCCCCGGTTGGCGACCAGAACGCCGATTTTGCCGAGTCCCAACACGCCGAGCGTCTTGCCGGCCAGCTCGACCCCCTTGAACAGCCCCTTGTTGGCCTCGATGCGGCGGCCGATCTCCTCGTCGTCCAGGTGGGCCAGCGACCGACAGAAGTCGATCCCCTGCGGGATATGGCGGGCCGCCATGCCGAGCATGACGAAGACCAGCTCGGCCACCGCGTTGGCATTGGCGCCCGGGGTGTTGAAGACCGGTATGCCCCGAGCGGTGGCCTTGTCCACCGTGATGGTATTGACGCCGGCCCCGGCCCTCGCCACGGCCAGCAAGGATGGATACTGGTCGGTATCCACCGGCGCGCTGCGCACCACGATGGCGTGCGGGTCCGGCTCGTCCGGGTCGATGGTGTACCGGTCCCCGAAGAGGGCGAGCCCCTCGGCCGCAATCTTGTTCATGGTCTTGATCCGAAACCGCTCCATGGTGTCTCCTCCCTCCGTCCACGGAAAAAACCCTGGATCCGTTTTCCCGGTTGGATCCTTGTGGGCTACAAGGAAAAATGATAAACCCGTAAAAACTCGCAGTCGGT
>CAYRGZ010000160.1:0-5663 GCA_964423785.1 uncultured Desulfobulbia bacterium | reverse complement strand
GCGGGTGCGGCCGGGTGAGAAGGTGCCGGTGGATGGCGTTGTCCTGGAGGGGACGAGCAGTATCGATGAATCGATGATTTCCGGTGAACCCATTCCGGTATCAAAAAAAGAAGGAGACAAGGTGATCGGCGCCACGGTGAACACCACCGGTTCGCTGGTCATCCGGGCGGAAAAGGTGGGCAGCGACACCCTGCTCGCCCGTATCGTTCAGATGGTGGCCGAGGCCCAGCGTTCGCGCGCCCCGATCCAGAAGCTTGCCGATCAGGTGGCCGGCTGGTTCGTGCCGGTGGTCATCGTCATCGCCCTCGTTGCCTTCGGAGTCTGGTACGTGTTCGGGCCCGACCCGCGCCTTGCCCATGCGCTCATCGTCGCGGTGTCGGTGCTGATCATCGCCTGCCCCTGCGCCCTGGGGCTGGCCACCCCCATGTCGATCATGGTGGCAACCGGCAAGGGCGCCCGGCTCGGGGTGTTGTTCAAGAATGCCGAGGCCATCGAGACCATGCGCAAGATCGATACCCTGGTGGTGGACAAGACCGGTACCCTGACCGAAGGAAAGCCAAAACTTACTGGCGTGGTGACCGCCGACGGCTTTGACGAAAAACAACTGCTCGCGCTTGCCGCCACCCTGGAAAAAGGAAGCGAGCATCCGCTGGCAGCGGCCATCGTTGCCGGTGCCACCGAGCGCGGCGCGGAACCCGGCAAAACGCAAGACTTTCAGTCTCATACTGGCAAGGGCGTGTCAGGCACGGTGGACGGTCATGCCGTGCTGCTCGGCAACCACAAGCTGCTCGACGCATTCGGGGTCGATCCCGGACCGCTGGCTGAAAAGGCGGAAACGATGCGGGCCGAGGGCCAGACCGTCATGTTCGTGGCCGTGGACGGCAAGCCGGCCGGCCTGTTGGCCGTCTCCGATCCCATCAAAGAGACGACCCCAGAGGCGATCCGGCAGTTGCACGACGAAGGTATCCGGGTGGTCATGCTCACCGGTGACAACCGGGCGACCGCCGAGGCGGTGGGCAAGAAACTCGATATTGACGAGGTGGTTGCCGAAGTATTGCCCGATGAAAAAGCGGCTGCGGTGAAGCGGTTTCAGGATGATGGCAGGATGGTGGCCATGGCCGGCGACGGCATCAACGACGCCCCGGCCCTGGCCCAGGCCCATGTGGGCATCGCCATGGGAACCGGCACTGACGTAGCCATGGAATCGGCCGGCGTAACCCTGGTCAAGGGGGATCTCGTCGGCATCGTCCGGGCCAGGAAACTGTCGCGGGCCACCATGGCCAACATCCGCCAGAACCTGTTTTTCGCCTTTGTCTACAACTCGCTGGGCGTTCCGGTTGCGGCCGGTGTTCTCTATCCGTTTTTCGGCATCCTGCTGTCGCCCATCATCGCGGCGGCGGCCATGAGCCTGTCCTCGGTGTCGGTGGTGGCCAACGCGCTGCGGCTGCGGACAGTGGCTATTTCCTGATTCACCATTCAACGAAGGAGGTATGAAGATGAAGAAAGCACTGTTGACCTCGCTGTTGCTGGCCATGGTCATGACTGGTCCTGCTTGGGGACAAGAAGCGGCGCATCACACCGGCTCGGAGCAGCCGCCCGTCGCCAGCACGGACACGGCAAACGTCGATGCCACCATGATGCAGATGCGGCAGGTACGTGAGAAAATGATGCAGGCAGCCAGCCCGTCGGAGCAGAAAAAAATCATGCAGGATCACATGAAGATGATGAAAAAATGTATGGCAATGATGGATATGATGGACGGTATGAAAGGCATGTCTGCCGGTGGTATGGGCATGGGTATGATGGGGAAGAAGGGAATGAAGTCGGCAATGATGGGCGGATCAAGCATGTCAATGCAGGACAGGATTGCCATGATGGAAAAGAAAATAGCCATGATGGATAGTATGATGAGGCAAGGTGGCATGATGGGCGGCAGTGGCATGATGAATAACTGCATGATGACTGTCGATATGACCCAGCGAATGCAGATGATGGAAAAGAAGATGGCAATGATGAAGGAAATGATGAAGAGCATGATGGCACAGCAGGAAATGATGATGAAATAACAAATAAGGATTCGGCTATCCCCGCTGGTGCCGCTGGCGGGGATAGCTGCCTGCCCCGACGTTTATCCGGCCGTTGAAAAAGCCTTCCTTGGCTTTTTCAAAACCGGCGGAATTCGCCGGTACGTCCCTACCATTTTCTTGCCGCTCGTGGTAGGATGGGTGCCCGCGAAAGCGTGCCCCCCTGTCAAAAAACGGCAAGATCATGAAAGGCAAACTCTCCAGGATCGTTTTTACGCTTCTCCTCGTCATCGTCGTGGCGGCGGCCGGCGTCCTCGTGCGGCTCAATGAACGCGAGCCACCGCGCATCGAACTTGGTACTCCCATCGAGTTTCTCGCCATCAGCCAGACCATACCGTTTACCGTCCGTGACGACAAAAGCGGCGTGCGCTCGGTGACCGTGACGGTGGAGCAGGACGGCCGACGCTATACCATACTGGATCGTTCCTGGCCCCGGCAGGGATACTTCAGCCACGGGGGCGCCAACCAACTCTCCGAGAGCGTCGTGATCGATAGTCAGAAACTGGGCCTGCACGACGGACGCGCCGATCTCGTCATCACGGCCCGGGATTTCTCGTTCTGGAATTTTCTGGCCGGCAACACTACGACCTTCTCCCGGCCGGTCATCGTCGATACCACCCGTCCCAAGCTGCGGCTCCTCGACGCGCCCCGTTCCATGGCCGCCGGCGGCACCAGCATTGTCCGCTACCGGGTGAACGAGCCGGTCACCGCCCACGGCGCGGTGCTGAACGGCCATTTCTATCCCGGCGTGCCGGTGCGGGCCGACGACGATCTCACCCTGGTCGCCATGCTCGCCCTGCCGCATGATGCGCAAACGATCGACGAGATCTATCTCACCGCCACCGACCGGGCCGGCAACACGGTGCAGGTGCCCTTTTCCATGCATCTGCGGGTCAGGCGGCCCCGCTACGATCGGATCACGGTGAGCGACCGGTTCCTGGAGCGCAAGTTGCCGGAGTTTGCCGGCGTCCTGGAACTGCCCGCCGGCACCCCGCTGGAGCAGTACCTGTATCTGAACCGGGAGGAGCGGCAGGCCAACAACGACAAGATCAGGGCGCTCGCCAGCACCGTCACCCGCAAGCGGTACTGGGACGGCCCCATGAAGCGCCTGCCCCGGTCGAGCCGTCGGGCCGGCTTTGCCGACCACCGTTCCTATTTTTACGGCGGTCGCAAGATCGACAACCAGGTTCATCTCGGTATCGACCTGGCCTCGGTCCGTAACGCCCCGGTGCCGGCGGCCGCCGCCGGTACGGTGGTGTTCGCCGATTATCTCGGTATCTATGGCAACATGGTGATCATCGATCACGGTTGGGGCGTCTTCAGTCTCTATTCCCACCTGAGCCGGATCGACGTGGCGGAGGGCGACACGATCGGCCGCGGCGACATCCTCGGCCGCACCGGCAATACCGGCATGGCCGGCGGCGACCACCTCCACTTCAGTGTGCTTGTGAACGGCATCTTCGTCGATCCGGTGGAGTGGTGGGATCCGCGCTGGCTGCGCCTCAACATTCTGCAGTACCTGGAACCCTCGAAGTAGTCCGGCAAGCGGGCTACGTGCGACCAACGCCCAATACCGCCGGCGGCCGCCGGCGATGGATTCGTCGCCTTGTCCCGAATACGCATCCTTCCCGAAGAGTTGGCCAACCGGATCGCCGCCGGCGAGGTGGTGGAACGGCCGGCCTCCGTGGTCAAGGAACTGGTGGAAAACAGCCTTGATGCCGGCGCCAGCCAGGTGGAGGTGGAGGTCCAGGGGGACGGAACCCGCCTCATCCGGGTGGTGGACGACGGCTGCGGCATGGATGGCGACGACGCGCTCTTGTGCCTCGAACGGCACGCCACCAGCAAGCTCGGCGACGATCTCTTTGCCATCCGCACCTTCGGTTTCCGGGGCGAGGCGATCCCGTCCATCGCCTCGGTATCGCTTTTCACCGTCATCACCCGGCCGGCCGAGGTCGATCTCGGCACCCGGATCGAAGTGCGCTATGGTACGGTCACCAAGGTGCACGAGACCGGTTGCCCGGCCGGTACGGTCATCGAGGTCCGTAACCTGTTCGGCAACCAGCCCGCCCGCCGCAAGTTCTTGAAAAGTCGGCGTACCGAGCTGGCCCATATCGACGAGGTGGTGCGGGCCGCCGCCCTGGCCAACCCGCAGGTCGCGTTTCGCCTTACGGTGGACGGCCGGGTCTCCCTGCAGCTCGCCACGCCTGATCCGTCGCCGGCGGCCCGTTTTCACCGCCTGGTTGCCGGCTCCCTCTCGTTGCCGCTGGTATCGGTGACGGCCGAGGAGGAGAATTTTCGTCTGGAAGGGGTGCTTCTTGCCCCCGAGGAGGCGGCCGCCACCCGGCTGCCGCTGCGTATCTTTGTCAACGGTCGGCCGGTGCGGGACTTCGCCTTGGCCCGGGCGGTGGCCGACGGCGGCCGGGGGTTTTTCATGAAGGGGCGCCGGCCGGCGGGCATTGTGCTTTTGTCCATCGATCCCTCTCTTGTGGATGTCAACGTCCACCCCACCAAACAAGAGGTGCGGTTCCGCCATCCTGGCATCGTGTTCCAGGCCCTCAGCCGAGCGGTGCAACGGGGGCTTGTCGCCTATCAGCGTGACCACAAGGGAGCGGCTTTTGCCGGCATCCAACCGCAACCGGAGCGGCCCTCCCGGCCCGACCCCCTGACCGATCTTGCCGCACCGGCCCGATCCCGGAGGGAAACTCCCATCGATCGGACGCCGTTCGTGCCGCCTTCCCCGGAACCGATTTCCTCGGCGGCCGTGACGGCGCTCGGTGAGCCGCCGGCTATCCCTGCCGATGAAGGAGGAAAGTACGGAGCGGTGGAATCCCGGCCGGCCGCCGGTGTGGCCGGAGTGCCGCAAGAAGAACGTGGCTCCGGCCGGCCCGGTGGGATGTTGGCTGATGCGGTATCCGATGGGCTCGCCGCGCCCCGGGAGCCGGTGCGGGTCATCGGCCAGCTCTTCGATTCCTACATCCTCTGCCAGAGTGGCGACGCCTTCATCGTCATCGATCAGCATGCCGCCCAGGAACGCCTCCTGTACGAAAAACTGCGCCGCCAGTATCTCAATGGCGGCGTCCATCGGCAGGTCCTGCTCTTTCCGGCGGTGATCGAACTCGATGCCGATCGGTTGCAGCTTGTCGAACAGTTCGGTGACGAGCTCGAACGGTGCGGGGTGGTGGTGCGGGAGTTCGGCGGCCGCAGCGTCCTGGTCAGCGAACTGCCCGCCCTGTTGGGACCGGTGGAGCCGGCCGCGGTACTGGCTGATCTTCTCGACCGGTTCGCTGCCGGCGGCGGAGGTGAGGGGATGTTTGAGGCGGTGCTGGCCAATCTCGCCTGCAAGGCGGCCATCAAGGCGCATCATCGGTTGCAGCCCGAAGAAAGCGAGGAACTGGTGCGGCAGATGCTCGCCGCCGACATCTTCAGCCACTGTCCGCACGGCCGGCCGGTACTCAAACGGTTCGACCGCCAGGCGGTGGCCCGCTGGTTTTTCCGAACCTGAAAAGGGGATGGACCCGTGAAAAATGATGAAGCCGTAAAAACTCGTAGTCGGCGCAGGTCTGACACGATAATTCAACG
>CAYRGZ010000159.1:0-5697 GCA_964423785.1 uncultured Desulfobulbia bacterium | reverse complement strand
CTGCGAAGGTGATGCGTCACAACGGTCCGTTGAAAAACGGACTCTGCGCGGCACAGGGACGTGCCGCCGAATTCCGCCGGCTCTTTTTGTGTTTCCCCAGCCGGCTGCCGTGCCGGAGGCTCCGGGGGCGCGGACCGAACCGGGCCGTGCCGGAGGAATACCCGAAAAGGAGCCAAGGAGTTCGTGAGGTTGGCCGGAACCGAATCTCGTTACTTAGCATAAAAGAACGCGGTTGCAAAGATGATGGCCTCGTAAAAAGTCTCAATCGGTGCAGGCCTGACACGATAATTCAAATGGTTACGAAGCGTGAACTCGATGGAATCGTAGTTTTTACGATTCCATCAAAGATGATGGACTCGCAAAAACTCGCAGTCGGTCCAGGACTGACACGATAATTCAATAGGTTACACACCGTGAACTCGATGAAATCGTATTTTTTACGATTTCATCAAAGGTGCAGGATGAAGAGGGGAGAAAAAGTCGGCCGAACGCCGTTGACGGCCGGCAATGCTTCCAGCATAATGACGCCATGAAAAAATCGAAAAAATCGAAAAAGAAGCATCCGTCGGAAACCGAAAATCTGCCGGTGGCGGGGACCGAGTTTCATCCGCTCGTTTCGTTGCCGGACAACGAGAACCTGCCGGCGGTCGTTCATCCTGGGCTTTACCGGTACCTGAAGGAGATCAGCCAGTACAAGCTGCTCAGCCGCGAGGAGACGGAGGAACTCGCCATCCGCTACCACCGGGACAAGGACCCCGAGGCCGCCTATAAGCTGGTCACCTCCAACCTGCGGCTGGTGGTCAAGGTGGCGATGGATTTCCAGAAGTACTGGATGCAGAACTTTCTCGACCTCATCCAAGAAGGCAACATCGGTCTCGTCCAGGCGGTCAAGAAGTTCGATCCCTACCGGGGCGTCAAGTTCTCGTACTACGCTGCCTACTGGATCCGCGCTTATATCCTGAAATTCATCATGGATAACTGGCGCCTGGTGAAGATCGGCACTACCCAGGCGCAGCGCAAGCTGTTTTTCAGCCTCAACAAGGAGCGCAAGCTTCTCGAGGCCCAGGGCTTCAAGCCGGACGTGAAACTGCTCGCCCAGCGGCTCGATGTCAAGGAGAGCGAGGTCATCGAGATGAGCCAGCGGCTCGGCGCCGCCGATCTCTCCCTGGAGAGTCCGATGCGAGACGACTCCGAGGACGAACGCAAGAACTTTCTTGCCGACGCCGGCGCCTCGGTTGAGGAACGGGTGGCGGAATCCGAGCTGCGCGAACGGATCGACGCGCTGCTCGACAAGTTCCGCACCACCTGCAATCCCAAGGAACTGGCCATTCTCGACGACCGGCTCCTTTCCGACGAGCCGGCCACCCTGCAGGAGATCGCTGATCGGTTCGGCATCTCCCGCGAGCGGGTGCGCCAGATCGAAGCCAATTTGCTCAAGAAGCTGCGCCGGTACTTCGAAGAGGAAATGCCGGATATCCGGGCCTACCTCGATGCGATGGTCGATTCCTGGCAACGTTGAGGGCCGGTGGAGCGGCCTCGGCTGGCTGGCGCTACTTCTCGCCTGCCTGCTCGTCGTACCTGCCGTTGTTCCCTGTCTTGCCGCACAGTCGTCCATCGTCCCGGAACGCCAAGTGCAACTGCGGGGGGAGCAGCCGGCCTGGAAACAGCGGTGGGACCTGGCCCGCACCCTGGTGCGCCAGGAACGGTACTCCGACGCCGTCGTCATCTACCAGGAACTTCTGGCCCAGCGGCCGGATATCTTGTTGGCCCGCCGGGAACTCGCCTTCGTCCTGCTGGCCGCCGGCTCCCATGACGAGGCGCAGGAGATGTTCGAGGCCCTGGAACGGGAGGGGGCGGCGGATCACGAGATCCTCGTCGGCCTGGCCCGGGCCCGTATCGGCGCCGGCGATTGCCGGCAGGCGATAACGGTCCTGGAGCGGGCCATGACCATCGGTCCGGTGGATGACGACACCCTGCGTCTGGCCGGCTCCTGCCTGCTCGATGCGGGCGACTACGCTGCCGCCGTCCGGCTTCTGGAACCCTACCTTGCCCGCCATCCCGACGATACCGATCTTGGCCGCCGGCTCGCCGTGCTCGCCGCCGACCGGGGCGACGACGAGCTGGCGCGCCGGCTGCTGCAGAGGCTCGCGGCCCGATCCGACGCCGATGCCGCCATTCTGGTGCTTGCCGCCCAAGTGCACGCCCGGCTCGGCCTCGACAACCTGGCCGCCGACTACTGGCGACGGGCCTTGGCCCAGGACGACTCCCTTCTCGACGGCCACCGGTTTCTGGCCGCCCATGCCGCGGCAAAAAACGACGACCGCGCAGCCTACCATCATCTCGTGCGTCTCTGGCAGCACGAGTCTGAGCGCAATCTGGAAAACGCTCTGCAACTCGGCCGGTTGGCCGAACGGCTCGGTCGCTTGGAGGACGCCACCCGGTTTTACGAGGCGGCCCAGGCCTTGGTGCCGGACGATCTCGCCGCGGTGGAGGGGCTCGTGCGAGTGTACGCCGCCCGGCGGGACAAGGAAAGGACGCTCGCCATGCTCGAGCGCTATCTCGATCTCGAAAGCCGGCCGGCGGCCGACAAGGTCCGGCAGGCGGCGCAGCTCTATGCCGACCGCGGTCTGCTGACCAAGGCGGTGCGGCTCTACCAGTCCCTTTTGGCCGACAGTCCGGACGATCCCGAACTTCTCGGTATCCTGGCCCACGATCTCCTCGCTCTCGGCCGACCGAGTGAGGCCCTGGCCATGTGGCGCCACCTGGCCGAGCTTGTCCCCGAACGGCTCGATATCTTTCTCGCCATGGCCGATCTGCTGGAAAAACTCGGACGCAGGGCCGAACTTGCCGCGGTGCTCGACCGTATCGTGGCCCTCGATCCCGGCAACGTCGCCGCCACCTTGCGGCTTGCCGAACTGCGTCACCAGGCCGATGAAAAGGAGGCGGCCCTGGCCCTCTATCGGCGGGTGGCGATGGCGGTGGAGGTGCCGCCGGCGAGTATGGCCATTCGGGCCCGTCTAGCCGAGGCATTCCACTTCGACGGCCATGCCTTTGCCGACTACCGTCGTCTCTGGGAGGGGGGCGACCACACCCCGGCCCTCTTGGCCGCCTGCCTGCGCACCGCGGCTCGGGCCGGGTTGGACGAGGCGGTGCGGCGGTTCATGAAGCGGGCGGAGGCGGTGGCCGATCCGCTGGTCGAGAAAGCCGTGATCCGGGCGCTTGTCGATCTCGGGCTTTTTGACGCCGCCGGCCGCCGGGGTGCCGCCTATTTCCGCCAGCATCCCGATGATGTCGAGATCCGCAGTCTCTATGTGGAATCGCTCATCGCTCGGCAGCGGCTGCCGGAGGCCGAACAGGTATTGCGGCGGGCGCTCCTTGCCCGGCCCGCCGACGCGGCCGTTCTCCTGGACTTGACCCGCGTGGCCCTGGCGGCTGGCGATGCCGAGGGGAGCCGCCGGTGGCTCGACCGGGTAGCCGGTTCCCAGCCGATCTTCACCGTCCGGTACGGCACGGTTCCGGCCGGCCGACTTCTGTATCTCCGCCGGGCCGAAGTTGCCGAGCAGCTTGGCAAGCACCGGCAGGTCGTCGCCGCCCTGCAGGATCTCCTTGCCGTCGATCCAACACCGCTACCGCCGGTCCTGGCCGTCGATGCTGCTGCTCTCGCCCTGGCCGCCGACCGGCCGCAGTTGGCCCGCCGCTTCGCGGGCAGGCTCGTCGGCGATGACCCGCTGGTCGTCCTTGCCCGACGCGCCATCGACCGGCGGTTGGCCGACGGGGCCGATCTGGGTGGCCTGGCCGAGGCCGTAGCCGGCGAGGATCGCGCCCTGGTGCTGTGCCTGGCCGATTTCCTGCTTCGGCTGGGACGTCCCGCCTGGGTGCTGCGCCTGGCGACACTTTGTCGGTGCGACGACAGCCTGTCGATGGCATCCATGCAGGCCGCGGCCGAGGCGCGACTCGGCGACCCGATCGCGGCGGCCCGGCGGCTCGCTGCGGTGGCGTCCGCCTCCGGCGGCTGGCCCGCGGCCACCGCGGCCCGATTGTACTACCGGGCCGGTCGGTTCTCCGACGCCCTCCAGGCCCTGGCGCCGCTTTGGGACGCTAGTCCGACCCGCCCCGATTACGCCTTGCTGCAGGCCCGCAGTCTCTGGGCCGCCGGTCGCCGTGGGCAGGCGTTGGAGATCTACCGCCGGTTTGCCGTCGGCGGCGGCGATAAGGATCCGTCCGGAGAGCGGCAGTCATTCTGGGCCTGGTTGCGGCCGATGCCGGCATCAAAACTCGATCTGGCCCTTGCCGCCCAGGAACGGGGTGAGCCGCCGCCGGACATGGAGCGCTTTCTCGATGGCTTGGCCGTCCGGCGCTGGCAACAGCGCTTCCAGCGGGAGTACGAGGCCCGCGCCGCACTGGAACGGGGTGATCTGCACCGGGCCGGCCGGCTCTACCGGTTGCTTGTCGCCGCCGAGCCCGAGGACGATACTTTTCTTTTCGATCTGGCTGGGATCTACGATCGGTTGGATCGACGGCGGGAGGCCGCCGCCCTGTACGCTCGGCTCGTCGATCGGCGGCCGGACTATCCGGGGTTGGCCGAGGCCCTGGCCCGTCATCGTCGGCATCGCCGGCCCCGGCTGGCGCTGATCACCGATTGGGGCCGGCTGCATGGATGGGACGATCACCGGGCGGTATCCTGGTGGGAGAACGGGGTGGCATATACCTTCTCGCCTGGGCTGCAACATGAATTCACCTTCGTCGGCAGCCGTGTCCGCTATCGGGCGACCACGGATGACGGCGATGTGGCCCTTGCCAATCGGTTTCTGGTCCGGTACGGCACCAGCCTGCGGGGAGTGCTCGCCCTGTCGCTCGCCGCCGGCCGTCAGGCCCTGGACCGCCGCAAGTCCGGCACCACGCTGCTTGCCGGCCGCCTGGACGGTGAGTTCGGGGACCGGCTTTCCGGCTACTTGTCTTTCGAACGAGACGTGGTGACCGATACCCTGGCCAGCTTGATATCGGGAGTCGTGCGGGAGGAGGTTGTCGCCGGCCTGCGACTCGATCCTGTGACTCGACTACGCTTCGAGGCCGATTACCGGTTTGCCGATTTCTCCGACGGCAACGTCACCGAAGGCTACCGTCTCGGCGTAGTCGCCACCGTGCGCCGTCGTTCTCCCCAGATTGCCGTTGGCTATCACTACGCCTTCGTCGATTCGCGGGACACTTCGCTGCCCGGCGTAGTGCTGGCCGGCTCCAGCGGCGGCCAGGACCATCCCTACTGGACGCCACGCAATTATTGGTTGAACAATTTCACCGTCTATTATAAACAAGGACTTTTCCCAGACCGTGGGAAGGGCGGGCCCCTCGTGGATGCCCGCTGGTCCTTGGGGCACGATGCCAATGGCCACGCCCGCCAGCACCTGCAGGTGGACTTAGGTTGGGACCTTGCCGACCATTTTTCCTGCCGGGCCGGAATCGGCATCGTGACCGCGCCGGAAGAGCACATGCGGCGCTTCTCCTTCTCTCTGGAATATCGCTGGTAACTAACAGTCCGTCGAAAAAGCCATCCCTGGCTTTTTCGGCCACGGTTAGCCAAAACATAGTTTGACGGAATCGAGTCACGATTCCGCGGGGTCACGGCTTTCCCTGAGGAATTGCCGTGCCAGACCTGGACCGACTACGAGTTGACGTCGTCGGTACAACTTGCGGCCAACC
>CAYRGZ010000158.1:0-5775 GCA_964423785.1 uncultured Desulfobulbia bacterium | reverse complement strand
CGATCCGGACAATTTATAAGTCTTAAAACCGGACAACTCTATTTGTCGCTAACAGGTTTTCTTGCAGGAGGCGGTGGCTGCCGGAAGGTACGCTGCGTCCCGGCCCCGATTATTGATGGAATCGTAAGAAGTACGATTCCATCGAGTTCACGGTGTGTAACCCTTTGAATTATCGTGTCAGGCCTGAACCGACTGCGAGTTTTGACGGGATCATCATTATTGGAAGCGGATGATCCGCAGGAAGGACTCGGCATCCAAGGCGGCGCCTCCCACCAGGGCGCCGTCGATGTCGGCCTGGGCCATGAGCTCGTCGATATTGGTCGGCTTCACCGAGCCGCCGTAGAGAATACGGGTCCGGTCGGCGAACTCCCGGCCGTGGATATCGGCCAAGAGACCGCGGATGAAGGCGTGCGCCTCCTGGGCCTGGTTGGTGGAGGCGGTCTTGCCGGTACCGATCGCCCATACCGGCTCATAGGCGATGACCACCGTGTCGCCGGCCGCCGTATTCGCCAGACCTGCCCGCACCTGCCGTTCGAGGACCGCCAGCGTCTGGTTCGCCTCCCGTTCCTCGATGGTCTCGCCGACGCACAGCACGGGGATGAGACCGTGGGCCAAGGCACCGGCGAGGCGGCGGTTGATCATCTCGTCGGATTCACCGAAGATGTGCCGTCGCTCCGAATGACCGACGATGGCATACCGACAGCCCATTTCGACGAGCATCGGCGGCGCGATCTCGCCGGTGAAGGCGCCCTTGGCCTCCCAGCCGACGTTCTGGGCCCCGAGAGCCACCGGGCTGCCGGCGATGGCCGCGGCCACCGTAGCCAGGGCGGTGAACGGCGGCGCCACCATGACCTCCCGGTCGGTTATCCCCTGGCAGCCCTCGGCCACGGCCTGGGCCAGGGTTTGCGCTTCCGGGCGGGTGGTGTGCATCTTCCAGTTGCCGGCAATAAGTGGGGTGCGCATGATGAGTCTCCTTGGCTTATACTTTGATGAAATCGCAAAAACTGCGATTTCATCGAGTTCGCCGTGTGTAACCCGTTGAATTACCGTGTCAGACCTGCACCGACTGCGAGTTTTTACGGGTCCATCATACTTTGGCGTTCAGCGCCGCCACGCCGGGCAGCTCCTTGCCTTCCATCAGCATCAGGAAGGCGCCGCCGCCGGTGGAGATGTAGGAGATGTTGTTCGATTCGCCGGCCTTGTGCACCGCCACATCGGTATCGCCGCCGCCGACGATGGTGAGCGCGTGCGAGTTGGCGACGTGCTGGACCATGGCCATGGTGCCTCGGGAGAAGGCGTCCATCTCGAAGGCGCCCATGGGGCCGTTCCAGATGATGGTTTTGGCGTTTTCCAACGCCTCGGAGAAGAGCAGCGTGGTCGCCGGCCCGATGTCGAGGATCATCCAGTCGCGGGGCACTTCCTGGGTGGTGGTGCGCATGGTCTCGGCGTCCGACGAGAACCGGTCGGCGACGATGCAGTCCACCGGCAGGTAGAGTTTCACCCCCTGGCGCCGCGCCTTGTCCACCAGTTCGTTGGCCGTGTCGAGCAGGTCGTTTTCCACCTTGGACTGGCCGACATCAAAGCCCCGGGCCTTTAAGAAGGTATTGGCCATGGCGCCGCCGATGATCATCTTGTCCACCCGGTCGAGCAGGTTGCGAAGCGCCCCGAGTTTGCTCGACACCTTGGCGCCGCCGATGATGGCCACCAGCGGCCGGCGCGGATCGCTCACCGAACGGTGGAAGTAATCCATTTCTTTCTGGAGCAGAAAACCGGCCGCGCAGGTGTCGAAATACTCGGTGACCCCCACCACCGAGGCGTGGGCCCGGTGGGCGACGGCAAAGGCGTCGTTGATGTAGATATCGGCCAGCTCCGCGAGCCTGCGGGCAAACTCGGGATCGTTGGCCTGCTCTTCCGCATGGAAGCGCAGGTTCTCGAGCAGGATGACGTCCCCCTCCTGCATGGAGTCCACCATCTTCTTGACCTCGTCGCCGATGCAGTCCGGCGCCAGTTGAACCGGCTTGTCCAGCAGGCGCGCCAGCCGTTTGGCCACCGGGGCCAGGGAGTATTTCTCCTGGCGCTGGCCCTTGGGGCGGCCGAGGTGGGACATGATGATCACCTTGGCGTGCTCGTCCAGGGCGTAATTGATGGTGGGTAGGACGCTACGGATACGGGTGTCGTCGGTGATGTTGCCCTGCTCATCCAGGGGAACGTTGAAATCAACCCGGATGAGCAGCTTCTTGCCTTTGATATCGATGTCGCGGATGTTCTTCACGGATTCCTTCCTCCTTCCGTGCTGCCAGGTGGCAAGTGACGAGTTGCCGGTCCCAGGGCCATGACCCGGGGAGGTGGCGGCCGTCCCGTGCCGGTGGCTGGATCGTGGCGTACTTGCCGCTGGCCGGACCGAAGGGCAGGACGACCGGCAGATCGGCGGCCAGAAGCAGCGCGTCTTCCTGCGGATCGCGGTAGTAGTTGCGCCGCCGGCCCACGGGCCGGAAGCCGGTTTGCCGGTAGAGGCGGAGGGCTGGCGTGTTGCTGGCCCGGACCTCGATGTAGCAGTAGCGGCCGCCCCGAGTTGTCAGCATGTCCAAAACCGCGCTGAGAAGCGCGCCGCCGATACCCCAGCGCCGCAGGTCGGCGGCCACCACCAGCCGGTGGATCTCCGCCTCGTCGGCCACCAGGGTTCCGGTGGCGTAACAGCAGAGCCGGTCGTCGATCTCGCCCACCATCTGCCAGCCGTGCCCCCGGTCCAGTTCCGCCGCCAGCAGGGCCGGCGGCCAGGGATGCTGCATGGAGGTCTCCACGGCGGCCACCGCCGCGAGATCGGCGGCCCGCATGGGGCGTAAACGCAGGATGCCGCCGCCCTGGGTCATCGGCTCACACCATCTGTTCGGCGATGGAGACGGTGCGGTCGGCGAGCATGTTGGTGTAGCTGCCGAGTTCGTTGTCGTACCAGCCGTAGATGACCGCCTGGGTGACCGGCACCTCGATGGTACCGGTTCCGTGGGTCTCCGGCAGCCGGTCCAGGTTGACCCGGATGGTCGCGGTGCGGGTATGGGTCTCGGTGCCCTCGATGATCGCCGCGGCGAAGGGTGCCCCGATGATGTCGGAAGAGACGTTCTGTTCCTCAGTGTACTCGAGGTATTTCGAGTTTTCGGCGAACCGGGCGTAGATCGAGTTCAAGAGATCGCGCTTGATCGGTTGCGCGAGATCGTCTTGCAGGTTCAGGACCAGGACGATGAGCGAACCGGTGTTGGTCGGGATGCGGACCGACTCGGCGATGAAGCCGATACGCTGCATCTCCGGGATGACCAGGGGCAGGGCCTTGGCGGCGCCGGTGGTGGTCAGGATGATGTTGTTCATGATCGACCGGTTCTTGCGCAGATCGGTGGCGCCCGCCTTGGGTAGCCGGTCCAGGACCTGCTGGCTGCCGGTGGCGGCGTGCACCGTGACCATGGAGGCGGACAGGAAGCGGTCGGCGCCGAAATGGTCGAGCAGGGGCTTGATCATATAGGCCAGGCAGGTGGTGGTGCACGAGGCGCCGGAGACGATGGAGTGTTGGGAGGGGATGTAGTCGTCGTCGTTGATGCCCATCACCGTGGTCACCGCATCGTCGGGCATGGCCATACCCTTGTCCTTGATCTTGAAGGGCGCGGATAGGATGACCTTCTCGGCGCCGGCGAATAGGTGGCCGCGGAGCGACCCCCGCGGCGCGTCGTGATCGGCGGTGGGATCGCGGAAGACGCCGGTGGTGTCCACCACCAAGCGGACACCGTTTTCCTTCCATTTGATGTCCTTGGGATTGCGGCTCTCACGCAGGATGGTCACCTTGACGCCGTCGATGTTCATGGTGCCGGCCGCCTCGTCGATGTCGGTGATGACGTCGCAGACCTTGCAGCCATGCAGGTAGTTGCCGAGCCGACCGTAGGTGGAGTCCCGTGCGATGTAGTCGGCGAGGTCCTTCAAGCTCGTGCCGACCTGGCGGCCGACGTTGACGACGATCTCGTCGAAGTACTTGCGGCCGACATGGTGCCAGAGGGTGAGTTTGCCGATGCGGCCGAGCCCGTTGATTCCCAGTTTCATGGTCCTGCTTCTCCTTGCTTCGTTTTTATGGTTACACCCGTCGGTGCCGGAATGGGACCGCTATTATATTGGGTTGTCGTGCGGGATGCAACCGCGAGCGAGGTGGAAGCCGTTTCTATGCCGCATGTGATCAATTTCGCTCCTGGGGTAGCCGCGGCATGGTGGTGACCGTGTCCAGTTCCGGGATCGGTTCGGTGACGTTGGAGTCGATTTCCGCAAAGCGGCGGGCCGACACCAGCACCCGGTTTTCGAAGGATCCCACCGCCTTGTTGTAGGCGTCGATGGCCCGGTCGAGCCCCTTGCGCATGGCGATGAAATGCTGGGTCATGACTCGTAGCCGGTCGTGGAGTTCCTTGCCGAGGGTGGCGATGGCCTGGGCACTCTCGGCGATCTGTTCCTGCCGCCAGCCGTAGGACACGGCCCGGAGCAGGGCGATGAGGGTGGTGGGGGTGGCGAGGATCACCCGGCGGCTGACCCCGAACTCGATGAGGCCGGGGTCGTGTTCCAGGGCGGCGCTGAAAAAGTTCTCGCCGGGCAGGAAAAGGACGACGAATTCCGGCGACGGCTGGAACTGTTCCCAGTAGGCCTTGGCGGCCAGTTTCGTCAGGTGGTCGCGGATCTGGCGGGCGTGGTCAGTGAGGCACCGGCGTTTTTCCCGTTCGTCCTCCGCCTCCATGGCGTCGAGGTAGGCGGTGAGTGGTGCTTTCGAGTCCACCACCACGTTCTTGCCGCCGGGCAGCTTGATGATCATGTCCGGCCGCAAGAGACCCTGGTCGCCGGTGGCGGTCTGCTGCTCGACGAAATCGCAGTGTTGCAGCATGCCGGCCATCTCCACCACCCGTCGCAGTTGGATTTCCCCCCATCGACCCCGCACCGACGGGCGCCGCAGGGCCTTGACCAGGTTGGCGGTCTCGGTCTGCAGTCGCAGTTGGGCCTCGGCCATGGATTTCATCTGCTGCCGCAGGCCGGCGTAGGCGTCGGTGCGTTCCTTTTCCAGACGACGCATCTGTTCGTCCACCCGGGCGAGCGACTCGTGCAGGGGTTTCACCATTTCCTGGATCGACTGGCGCCGCAGCTCAAGTTCCTTGGCCGCCCGGGCCTGGGCCTCGCCGAAGGCCGCCTTGGCCATCTCCATGATGGTCTTGCCGCTTTTTTCGAAGATATCGTTGGAGGCGGCCTTGAAGACCGTGGTCAGTTGTTCGCGCGCCTCCTTGAGCAGGGCTAGTTTCTCTTCCGCCTCCTGCTTCTCGCGCCCGAGCCGCTTTTCCATCTCGCGCAGCTGTTGGGTAAGCGCCCGGTTCTCGCCGTGCATCTCGGTGATGGCCGCGTTCTTGGCGGCCAGCTCCGCTTCGAGTTCGGTCAATCGCTCGGCCTGTTCGGCAAGGCGGCTCTGCTCCTGTAAGGCCTCCTGCAGCCGCAAGCCGGTCTCTTCGGCCCGGCGCTGCCACTCGGCGGCGCGCTGTTCGAGATCATCCACGGTCTGCTGCAGGTGTTCGAGCCGTTCCTGGAGAACGGCGGCGGCGGTGTCGCGGTCGGCCAGCAGGCGGCCGAGTTCGCGGCTGGTACGGGCCCGGGCCAGGAAGAAACCGGCAACAAAGGCGAGACCGGCCAGAACGAAGGCGATGGCGGTGGCAGCGGTGGTGGGAAACATGGGCGGTGCTCGGTGTGTCGGGCGAGTTCTTTTCGAAATAGGCT
>CAYRGZ010000157.1:0-5816 GCA_964423785.1 uncultured Desulfobulbia bacterium | reverse complement strand
ATTGACACGGCCCGGTATGTCGCGAACGATCGGCGGATGGAGAATGGCACCACCCTATTACGCGGCCTCCACGATTCCACGGCGGGAGCGGATAAGCAAAACGCCGCCGGTGACGATGAGCGCCGCCCCCAGCCAGGCGAGCGGCTCCACCATCTCACCCCAGAACAGGTAGCCGTACAGCACCGACAACACGATGGAGGAATAGCTGGCTGCGGCCACCGCCGGGGCCCGGTCCCGCCGGTAGGCGGTGGTCATCAGCACCTGGCCCGTGGTGGCAAAAAGCGCGATACCGGCGGCGAGCAGCCATTGGCGGCCGGTGAGGGGCACGAAATCGGGCACCGCGATCGTACCGGTGACCAGGGCGGTGAGCACGGTGAAGTTGAAGACGATGACGAGCGGGTAGTCGGTCCGGTTCAAGCGTCGGACCAGAAGCTGGGCCATGGCGGCGCAAAAGGCGGCGCCAAGGGCGGCCCAGGCGGCGGCGGGCCAGGCCATGGCCGGCCGCATGATGCAGGCGACCCCAGCAAGACCGGTGGCAATGGCGAACCAGGCCGCCCGCGGGGTGCGCTCCCCCACCACCAGTGGCGCCAGCAGGGCGAGCAGCAAGGGTTGCGACCGGCCGATGAAGACCGAATCGGCAAGCGGCATGTGGGTGAGGCTGTAAAAAAAACCGTGCATGGCGGTCATGCCGAAGAGAGTCCGCACCAGGAGCAACTTCCAGGCCCGGACCACGAGGGGCCGCTTGCGGCGGAGGATGAAAACGAGTAAGAGGGGAGCGGCGAGCAGACAGCGCAGAAAGACCATCTGCACCAGGGGAACGGTGTCGCCCACCGCCTTGATCATCGCCGCCATGGTGGTGAAGGAGGCGGAGGCGAGCAACATGCAGACGGTGCCGGCCACCGGTTGGCGGTTCACCCTGCCGTCATGCCGGCCCGTCTCAACCCTATGCGTTAGAGGTTTCAATGGACCCATTCACCGTCAGTGACGCGGAAATGAAGCAGGTGGTGGCCGAGTTCCTCGAACAGGGTCACATCGATACCGTCACGGCCCTGTTCCGGCACGACCACCATATGTTCGACCTGGTCGGCGATATCCTCGATGACGAGCGCTACATCGTCCGATTGGGCATGGTGGTCCTGTTCGAGGACCTGGTACAGGAGGGAGTGCAGGAGGTGGAACGGGCCATCCCCTCCCTGGCCGCCCTGCTCGACAGGGCGCCGGTGTACGTGCGGGGCGAGGCCGCCACCATCCTCGGCATCATCGGCACCCCGGCGGCCCTCGACCACCTGCGCCCCCTTCTCAGCGACCCTGAGCCGCAACTGCGCGAGATAGCGGCCGACTTCCTCGCGTCCTGACCGGTTGCGTCGTTCTTCCTTATTCTTTCCAGTCGGGCCGCAGATGCAGCTCGGTGAGCTGCCGGCGGCTGACGGTGGACGGCGCCTCGGTGAGGGGGCAGGTGGCCTTCTGGGTCTTGGGGAAGGCGATGACGTCGCGAATGGAATCGCGGCCGGCCATGAGCATGAGCAACCGATCGAGGCCGAAGGCGAGACCACCGTGGGGCGGGGCGCCGTACTCCAGGGCCTGGAGCAGGAAGGAGAACTTCTCCGCCGCCTCCTCTTCCGAGATTCCCAGGGCGGCGAAAATCCGGTGTTGCAGATCGGTGCGGTGGATACGGATACTACCGCCGCCGATCTCGTTGCCGTTCAAAACGAGATCGTAGGCGCGGCTGCGCACCCGGCCGGGATCACTCTCCAGGTAGTCCAGATCCTCGTCCCTCGGGGCAGTGAAGGGATGGTGGACCGCCACCCAGCGCTTCTCGTCCGCGTCGTATTCCAAGAGCGGAAAATCGGTCACCCAGAGAAAATCGAGCCGCTCCTTGTCCAACAGCCCGAGCCGGCGGCCGAGTTCCAACCGCAACTCGGCCAGTGACTGGTGGACGATACCGGCCTGGTCGGCGCCGAAGAGTAGGAGGTCGCCGGGTTCGGCGCCGGCGGCTGCGGCCATGCCGGCCAGTTCCTCGTCCCGGAAGAACTTGGCGATGGGCGATTGCCAGGAACCGTCTTCCTTGATCTTCACCCAGGCCATGCCCCGGGCGCCGAACTGGGCCACGAAGGCGGTGAGATCGTCGAGGTCCTTGCGGGAAAAATCGGCGCATCCCTTGGCGTTAATGCACTTGACCACGCCGCCGCCGTCCACCGCGGCCCGGAACACCTTGAACTCGCAGCCCTTGACGATATCGGTGAGATCGACCAGTTCGAGGCCGAACCGGGTATCGGGCCGGTCGGTGCCGTAGCGGGCGATGGCCTCGTCGTAGGTCATGCGGGGAAAGGGGGTAGCAAGTTCGACGCCGAGCACCTCCTTGAAGAGGTGAACGATGAGCCCTTCGTTGATCGCCATGACGTCTTCCTCATCGACAAAGGAAAGCTCCATGTCGATCTGGGTGAACTCCGGCTGGCGATCGGCCCGCAGATCCTCGTCCCGGAAGCACTTGACGATCTGGTAGTAGCGGTCCATGCCGGCGATCATGAGGAGCTGCTTGAAGAGCTGCGGCGACTGGGGCAGGGCGTAAAAGCGGCCGGCATTGACCCGGCTGGGCACCAGGTAATCCCGCGCCCCTTCCGGAGTGGAGCGGGTCAGCACCGGCGTCTCTATTTCGAGAAAGCCGTTGTCATTGAGGTACGATCGGATGGCCTGGCAGACCCGGTGACGCAAGATGAGGTTGGCGGCCATGGCCGGCCGCCGCAGGTCGAGATACCGGTACTTGAGGCGCAGATTTTCCGATACCTCAATATCCTCGTCCAGGGGAAAGGGCGGTGTCTTGCTCGTGTTCAGGATACGCAGCTCGTCCACCAGCACCTCTATCTCGCCGGTGGCGAGGTTGGGGTTAGCCATGCCTTCAGGCCGCGCCTCCACCCGACCGTGCACGGCCAGTACCCATTCGCTGCGCAGGGCGTGGGCCTTGGCGTGTACCTCAGGATTCACCGCCGGGTTGAAGACCACCTGAGTGATCCCCTCCCGATCGCGCAGGTCGATGAAGATAACGCCGCCGTGATCCCGCCGGCGCAGTACCCAGCCCATGAGGACAACTTCCTTGCCGATGTCTTCGGTGCCGAGCTGGTTGCAGTGGTGGGTTCGTTTCAGACCGGCCAGACGATCCATGATCACTTGTCTCCTTTGGTTTCCGAAATGCGCGCCCGGTTGCCGGCCAGGAAGGCGGCCACATCGGCGGCGAAGCCTTTCGCGTCGTCGGCCGCGAGGGCAATGACGGACTGCTCGCCGCTTTCCATGTCGCGCAGCACGCACTCGTGGCGTTCTATCTCATTGTCACCGATGATGAGCGTCCAGGCGGCGCCGGCGCGGGCCGCCTGCTTCATTTGGCTTTTCAGACTCTTGCCTTCGGTGTCCATCACCGCCCGCAGCCCTTGGCGGCGCAGGTGGTGGAGGGTGGCAAAGGCGAGGGGCCTCGCCCGGTCGCCGATGGCGGCCACGAACAGATCGCAGCCGTTTGTTTCGATCCGGCTTTCGTCGAACAGAAGCACCAGCCGTTCCATGCCCATGCCGAACCCAATGCCCGGCAGATCGGGGCCGCCGAGCTGGCGGACGAGGCCGTCGTAACGGCCGCCGGCGCCGACGGCGCTCTGGGCGCCCAGGGCATCGGTGACCAGCTCGAAGGTGGTGCGGGTATAGTAGTCCAATCCCCGGACCATGAAGGGATTTTCGTGGTACGGAATGGACAGGGTATCGAGTCCCTGCCGCACGGCATCGAAATGTTCCCTACATCCAGAACAGAGGGCGTCAAGGATGGAGGGAGCGTCGGTGAGCTGGCGGCGGCATTCCTCATTCTTGCAGTCCAAAACCCGTAAGGGATTGGTGTGCCTCCGGCGCTGGCAGTCGGCACAGAGAGATGCCGCCCTGTCTTCCAAAAAGGCGACGAGCTTTTCACGAAAGGCGGGCCGGCAATCCGGGCAGCCCAGGGAGTTTATCTCCAGGCTGACGCTGATGCCGAGTTCTTCGAGCAGGGTCCAGGCCATGGCCATCACCTCGGCATCGAGGAGCGGTGCCGTGGAACCGAGAACCTCGGCGCTCAGTTGGTGGAACTGGCGCAGCCGGCCCTTCTGGGGCCGTTCATGGCGGAACATGGGCCCGATGGTGTAGAGCCGCTGCACGGGCTTGCGGACGTGCAGACCGTTTTCGATGAAGGCGCGCAGCACCGGCGCCGTGCCCTCGGGACGCATGGTTACCGAGGCGCCGTTGCGGTCGGTGAAGGTGTACATCTCCTTTTCGACGATGTCGGTCGCCTCGCCGATGGAGCGCACGAAGAGTTCGGTCTTCTCCAGGATGGGCACCCGGATTTCCTCGAAACCGAAACGGGCGAATACGGCGCGGGCCACGGCCTCGATGTGCCGCCAAATCGGCGTTTCTTCCGGAAGTATGTCTTTGAACCCCTTGAGGGCCTTGACTGTCACGAATTACCCTCCAAAATATCCTGCTCGCGGCGGTTTTTCTGGTCGATGGCGCCGCGGCGTGTTATAAAAACAGCGGACTTTATCGCTTCTGACCACGTAAGTCAAGGAAGGGAAACACATGCTCGTGGAAAACCGCCATTACCGCACCATTTGGCCGAACGCCGACGACCCGGCCGTCGTCCATATCATCGACCAGCGCTTTCTGCCGCACCGCTTCGTGATCGAAGATCTGCGTACCGTAGAGGAGTTCGCCCGCGCCATTGCCGACATGCACGTCCGGGGCGCCGGCCTCATCGGCGCTACCGCCGGGTTCGGCATGTACGCTGCCGCCCTGTCGGCCTCAGATGCCCGTTTCGACGCCGACGTCCAGCAGGCGGCCGAGCGGTTGATCTCCACCCGGCCCACCGCCGCCAACCTCGCCTGGGCGGTCAGGCGCCAGCTTGCGGCCATGGCCAACGAGACCTCCATCGAGAAAAAAAGGGAGGCCGCCTTTCTCACCGCCTGCGCCATTGCCGACGAAGACGCCGATTTCTGCCGTCGGATCGGCGAGCACGGCGTTACCATCATCGAGGCCGTGGCCCGGCAAAAGAACGGTGAGCCGGTCAACATTCTCACCCACTGCAATGCCGGTTGGCTCGCCTTCGTGGATTACGGCTCGGCCACCGCGCCGATCTACGAGGCGCACCGGCGGGGAATCCCGGTGCACGTCTGGGTGGACGAAACCCGGCCCTGGCTGCAGGGTGCCCGGCTCACCGCCTGGGAACTGAGCCAGCAGGGAATCCCCTACACGGTGATCACCGACAACGCCGGCGGCCATCTCATGCAGCACGGTCTCGTCGATCTCTGCCTGGTCGGCACCGACCGGGTGGCGCGTACCGGCGACGTGGCCAACAAAATCGGCACCTACTTGAAGGCGCTCGCCGCCCGCGACAACAACATACCATTTTACGTCGCCCTGCCCTCCTCCACCTTCGACTGGAACCTGCGCGACGGTATCCGAGAAATCCCCATTGAGGAACGGTCCGGTGACGAAATCCACCTGGTTTCCGGCATCACCGACAGCGGCGATCCGGCCACGGTGCGGATCACGCCGGCTAATGCCGCGGCCGCCAACTATGGCTTCGACGTCACCCCGGCCCGGCTCGTCACCGGTCTCATCACCGAACGCGGCATCGTCGCCGCCCGCGAGGAGGCGATCACCGCCCTCTTTCCCGAAGCCGGCCGGGCATGATCTCAGTCCGGCTGCTGTCTGGCCCGGTGGCCGCAGTTTCGGTTCGAATACCAACCGTAGTTAGCAGCCCGTTGCAAAACGGGCTGTGTGCGGCACAGGGACGTGCCGCCGAATTCCGC
>CAYRGZ010000156.1:0-5910 GCA_964423785.1 uncultured Desulfobulbia bacterium | reverse complement strand
GCTACGCAAGCGTGCTGATGACGCCGCAGATGGGGTGCCCTGTGACCAGATACGTCAAACATCCTCGACGCCGGCCGGCATGGGCGGTACCCGGCTGGCGCCGAGCACGTAGCCGCCGTCGAGGCGCAGGACGGCACCGGTCATATAGGTGGCGTCCCTGACCAAGAAGAGGACCGCCCGGACGATCTCGTCCACCCTGCCGCTGCGGCCCAAGAGCGCCGTGTCCAGGATGGCCCGCCGCTCCTTCTCAGAGAGCAGTCCCCAGCCCCGTGTTCCTTCTGCGTGGCGGCTTTCGAAGAATCCCAGCATCAGTTCGTTCACCCGCACTGTGGGTGCGCCTTCCCGGGCCCAGGTCTCGGTGAAGGAGGATACTGCCCGGTTGGCGGCGGCGTAGCCGTCGTTGAACACGAGTCCCGCCGGCCCGCTGCGGCCGACGATGCCGGCGATGGAGGAGAGCACCACCATGACCCCGGCCGGCGCCTGCTTCAGGAGCGGCATGGCGTGCCGGGCCGTCCACCACTTGGCCTTGAGGGTGGTGGCCATCTCGAGGTCCCACTGTTCGGGGACGTACGGGCCGTGCACCACCGGCATGCCCCCCCGTTCGATGTTGTTGACGAAGATGTCGAGGCCTCCGTAGGTTGCGGTCAGCCGCTCGAAGACCATCGCCACCTCGCCGGGATCGCGCAGGTCGGCCCGCACGGCCAGAAAATCGTAGCCGCGGGATTTGAATTCCTCGATCATCCGGGCCGAGTCCTCGGGCCAGTCGAACCAGGTGACCACCAGCCGGGCCCCGGCCTCGGCCAGGGCGGTGGCGATGGCCTTGCCGATGGGGCGCGAGGCGCCGAGTATTAGGGCGGTTTTTCCTGAGAGAGAAGGAACGTCAGGCATCAATATCGGCGGGCAGTTTCAGGAGTAAACGGGTGCCGGGGTGGATGAGGCTGCCCTTCAGATTGTTCCAGGCCCGGATCGCCTCGGTGCTTACCTTGAAGCGGCGGGCGATCTTCCAGAGGGAGTCGCCCCGTTTCACCCGGTAGTAGGTGATGCGTGGAGCGGTGGCCTTGGGTCGTTGTTTGCGTTTCTCGGTCACCAGGATCGGCTTGCCGCTCGTGTCGTCGTCCCCGGCGAGATAGAGGGCCAGGCGGCTGCCGGCTCGGATGCGGTTTGGATTTTCGATACCGTTCCAGCTGACGAGTTGGGCGATGGTGACGTGGTACTTGCGGGCGATACTGCCCAGGGTCTCGCCCGGCCGGACCCGGTGCATGACCAGTTCGCCGGCCGCCGGCGGATGGGCGGCGTCCACGATGCGGTACTCGGTGCGCTGCACCGGGATGCGCAACCGGCGGCCGGGGATGAGTTTCGTCTTGCGCAAGTCGTTGGCTTTCAGCAGGGTGAGCTTGTCGATCTGGTAGCGGCGACACACCTTGTCGATGGTGTCGCCGCGGCCGACCACATGGGTGGCGTAGGTGGTGCGGACCACGGCCCGTACCTTGGGCAGGGTGGACGCCACCCGTTTGGCGGTGCCCGGCGGTACCTTGAGGGTGTACGGGCGGTCCGGCGGCGTGGTCTTTTGCCGGAGTTCCGGATTCAGCTCGCGCAGGTGGTCGAGGTCGGTGCCGCTGGCCACGGCCACGGCGCCGAGCGGTGTCCAGCGGGGTACCTCGACGGTCTCATAGGTGAGCGGCGGGTCGTAGTCGATATCGGCAAAGCCGTATTTTTCCGGTTGCTTGGCAATGATGATGGCGGCGATCAGTTTCGGTACGTACCGTTTGGTCTCGGTGCGCAGGTAGCGGGTGCGGGCGATTTCCCAGAAGGTGGTGGCGCCGCTTTTGCGCATCGCCCGGCGGATGGTGCCGGCGCCGGCATTGTAGGCGGCCACCGCCAGGGGCCAGGAGCCGAAATCCTCGTAGAGTTCGCGCAGGAAGAGGATGGCAGCATCGGTTGCGGCCACCGGGTCGCGGCGTTGGTCCACGTAGCGGTTGACCGTGAGCCCATAGTGCCGGGCGGTGGACTTCATGAACTGCCACGGCCCGACAGCGCCGGCCCGGGAACGGGCCCGAGTGACGAAACCGCTTTCGATCATCGGCAGCCAGGCAAGATCCTGGGGCAGGCCGGCCCGGGCGAGACGTTCACGGATCATCGGCAGGTAGCGGCCGGAGCGCCGTAGCCAGCGGGCAAAGACGTCCCGTTGCCGGTTCTGGAAGAGGTCGAGGTAGAACTCCACTTGGCGGTTGACGGTGACCGGAAAATCGTACTGGACTGTTTCTTCCGGAGGTTTTTCGCCTTCTTCCCAGGGACCGAGTTGGGTGAGTTCCTCGATCTCTTCCTGGAGAGTGGACTCGGGTTCCGGAGTGATCAGATGATCGGGATCCGCGTCCCCGGTGTCCGTGGCAACGTCGGAGGCGTTTGTCGGTGACGAGGGAGTGGTTGCGATCTGTTCGGTGGCCGTCGGCCGATCGAGATGCTCGCTTGCGGCCGGCGGCGGCGGGACGACGCGGGAACAGGCGGCAAGACAGCACAGGGCGAAGGCGATGGACCAGAAGAGGGAACGCATGCCCGCCTTTTTACATGACAAATTGTTGAATTGCAAATAAAAAGGTTGTTGAATAGGACGCCGGCGGCCGGGACGGGCGTGGGTGCGGGAATGGAGGTTGCGACGCATCATGGCGAAACCAAAGCGAAAATCTGTGTGGCGGCGGCTGCTGGCCGCCGGCCTGCTGCTGGTCGCCACCGCCGCTCTCGCCGTCGGCGTCGGCCTTTACTGGCTCATCGTCGTCGTCCCCGGCCCCGCCATCCGGCCGGAGAATATCCGGGAGATCCTGGCGGTGGAGAGCCCGGTCTTCTACCGGGACGGCGTCCATAAGGTTGGGGTTTTCTTCCGGGACCAGCATCGCCAGTACGTGCCGTACGAGCGGATACCACGGGCCTTTGTCGATGCCATCGTCGCCGCCGAGGATGCCTCTTTCTTCCAGCACCACGGGGTGGACTACCGTGGTATTTTTCGCGCCCTCATCGCCAATCTGAAGGCCGGCCGCGTCGTCCAGGGGGGCTCCACCCTCACCCAGCAGACGGCCAAAAACCTCTTCAAGCGGCGCGGCCGCACCCTGCAGGCCAAGCTCAAGGAACTGCTCTACGCCTGGCGACTCGAGTACCATTACTCCAAGGAAGATATCCTCGAGTTCTACGCCAACCAGTTCTATGTCAGCGGCAATGGCCGCGGTCTGGCGGTGGCGGCCCGCTACTACTTCGATAAATCGGTGGACGAACTGTCGCCTTTGGAATGCGCCTTCATCGCCGGCAGCGTCAAGCGACCCAACGCCTATAACCCCTTTACCAAGAAGACGCCCGAGGCGGCCGCCCGGGCCCGACGGCTGGCCGCAGCCCGCACCCGCTATGTGCTGAAGCGGATGCAAGAGTTGGGCATGATCGACGAGGCAACCCGGGCGCGGTTGGCCGACCAACCCATCCCGTTCCGACGGGGGACCATGGCCTATGCCGCCAACGCCATTCTCGACCAGGTGCGGGCCGCCCTCGAGACTCCGGCGGTGGAGGAGGCCTTGAGCCGGCACGGCATCGACAATATCGCCACCTCGGGCATCCGCATCTACACCACGGTGGACAAGGATCTGGAAGACGAGGTCCTGGAAGGACTGCGCCTGGAACTCTCCCGCCTCGAGGTGCGCTTGACCGGCTACGATCGTGAGGCGGTACGGCAGCGGGCCGCGGCTTCCAAGCGGGGCCGGGGAGAACTCGCGGACGGTGCCTTTCGGTACGGCACGGTGGTGGCCGTCCATGACGATGATGTTTCACCCTTGGTTGAGGTCGATCTCGGCGGCGGCGCCACCGGGGTGATCGACTATCTCGGCCTGCGCACGGTGCTCGTGCCGTTCATTCGTTATGAACGTCACCGCTGGGTGACCGCCGACCGCCGCGACTTGCCGGAGTTGCTCGGCCGGTTGCGGCCGGGAGATCCGGTGTACGTCCATCTTCGGGGCCGGGACGCGGCGACCGGCCGTTGGCTTCTCGACCTGCAACGGGACCCCGAGATCGAGGGCGGGGTGCTCGTCTACCGGGATGGCCGGTTGCTCGCCATGGTCGGAGGCTACGACAACCGCGATTTCAACCGGGCCATGCAGGCGCGGCGGACCCTGGGTTCGGTCTTCAAGCCTCTCTTGTATGCGGCGGCCCAGCAACTCGGCTGGACGAGTACCGACCTCTTGCGCAATGCTCGGGATGCCTTCGTCTATATGAATCAGGTCTATTTCCCGCGGCCGGATCATGCGAGCCCCCACGAAGAGGTCTCTATGGCCTGGGCCGGCGTCACCTCGGAGAACGTCGCCTCGGTCTGGCTCCTGTACCATCTTTGTGATCGGCTCTCCCCGGCCCAGTTCGACGAGGTGGCGCGTCGGGTGGGGATCGGTCCCCAGCCGGGCGAAACCCCGGCCGAATTCCGCCGCCGCATCCGGGACGAGTATGGGATCGTCGTCGGCCGCGATCGCTTGCGGCGGGCCGCCTTCGAGGCGGCGATCCGGGACTTGGCGGCCGATCTCGTCTTCGACGGGAGGCTCGACGACCTGGCGATGCTTCGCACCCTCCACTACGCCATCGATCCGGCGGTACTCGACGAGGAGCATCCCGATACCCCGGCTTGGAACAAGGAGATGCGTATCCGGCGGCGGATCGTCCGTCGCAGTTTCGTGCGGCTCGAAGAGAGCCTCCGGCAGTTCGGCCTGTGGCATGAGGGGGTCTCTGCCGAGGGCGGGCTCTATCGCCGCGGTGACCGGTACGCCTTCTTTCTGGCCGGTCCGCCCGAGGACGAGGAGGGATGGTTGCCTGCCCTGGGCGACGAGGGTGTTCTTTCGGGGGACGGCCGGCGGCAGGTACTGGTGGAGGGGCTTTTGAGCGTCGCCACCATGGAAGATCTCGAACGGGTGGTGGAAGAACGGTTGGCGGCGCTCACGCGCATGGATCCGTACAGCGAGGATGTCCTCCGTCAGGTGGCCGACTACCGGGTCTTGGTGGGGCTCGAGTATCTGGTCGGGTTTTGCCGGAGTTTGGGTATGGAAAGCGTGCTGGAGCCGGTGCTTTCCTTCCCCTTGGGCGCCAACGTGATTACCTTGTTGGAAGCGGCCCGGGCCTACGAGGGAATCATGCAGGGGACGGTGACCGAGTTGCGGGGTGGGGAAGAGGCACTCGTTCTCATCGACCGCATCGAGTCCCAGGATGGCGAGGTGATCTTCCGGCCGGCCCGGTATCGGCGTCGGGTGTTGCCCTCGGCCCTGTCGGCCGCGGTCACCGATATTCTCCATAACGTCGTCCGGTTCGGCACCGGCCGCACCGCCCGGACGGCGGTACGGTTGCGCAGCCTGGACCCCACCACGGACGAGTACCTGGCCGAACTTGATCTTGCGGTACCCACCTATGGTAAAACCGGTACCGCCAACCGGTTCACCAACGCCGCCTATGTCGGGTTCGTCCCCGGCCCCGGCGACCGGGATGCCCTGCGGGAGGACAACGGCTTCGTTATTGCCTGCTACGTCGGCTACGACGACAACCGCCCCATGGTGCGGGGAACCACCCATATCACCGGCGCCGCCGGCGCGCTGCCGCTCTGGATCCGGACCGCCAATGCCCTAGTGGTGGTCGAGAACCTGGCCGGCGGTCTCGACGTGGCCGATTTCGCCTTCAACGCCCTTGCCGAGGTGCCGGTCCGTCGCCGAACGGCGGGAATGCTGGCGGTACCCGTGGACCCGGAACGGGGTGGCGTGCCCCTGCCGGCGAGTGCGGCGGACGAAACGGACGGCGCCGCCGTCCTGGTTCCGGCCCGTGACCAGGGCGAGGGTCAGCTCGTGATGGAGCGCCTCTTTCAACCCTATTGGGACATGGAGTAACACATGAACCGTCGAGGATTTT
>CAYRGZ010000155.1:0-5957 GCA_964423785.1 uncultured Desulfobulbia bacterium | reverse complement strand
AGGGTAATCATTTTCCCCGGATGGCGTCGGGCCAGAGTATTTTATGGAGTTGCAGTTGCAGCCGGCAGGGAAGGCCGTCGGCCAGGATCCAGTCGGCAAGCAGGGCGGGTGGCAGCCGGTCGGCCACCGGCGACAGGAGTACCTCGCGGCCGGCCAGGTGGTGGGTCTGCATGAACTCCCTGGCCCAGAGATAATCCTGCCGGTCGCAGAGGACGAATTTGATTTCGTCGCCGGGCCGCAGGCGGTGGAGGTTGTCCGGATCGAAGCGGTCGTGCATGCCGCTCGCCGGGCATTTCACGTCCATGATGATCGTGACCCCGTCGGGCACCGGGGCGACGGAGAGCGAACCGTTCGTTTCCAGCAGCACCCGGAGCCCCATGCCGACGAGCTCGCGCAGGAGAGGGATCACCGCCGGCTGCAAAAGCGGCTCGCCGCCGGTGACCGCCACCAGCCGGGGAGACTGGGCCGCGACCCAGGCGAGGATTTCTTGCATTGTCAGCCGCCGGCTTGGTTCCTCGTAGGTGTAGGAGGCGTCACAGTACGAGCAGCGCAGGTTACAGCCGGCAAGGCGGATGAAGGTGCAGGGCAGGCCGGCGGCCGTGGTCTCTCCTTGGATGCTGACGAAGAGTTCGGAGACGGCGAGTTCAGTCACGGCCGGGACCGTAGTAGGTGACGCCGCAGGGATCGGTCTCCCAGACCGTCACCGCGTGCACCCGGTAGCGGTCGCAGTCGAGGCGGGCGGCCACCTGCTCGAAGATGTGGACCGCGATGTTCTCCGACGACGGGTTGCGTTCGGCAAAGGCCGGGTGTTCGTTGAGATCGCAGTGGTCCAGGTCGTCGAGCACTTCGGCCACCGCTTTTTTGACGGTCCTAAAATCCACTCCCATACCGAGGTCGTCCAGTTTGTCGGCCCGGACGGTGACCCGTACCTTCCAGTTGTGGCCGTGCGGCCGTTCGCAGTTGCCGGGGTAGTTCCGCAGGTGGTGGCCGCCGGAAAAGTGGCTGTCGATGAAGATGTCGAACATGCTCTGCCCTATGCAGGTTCAGGTTCTGGCTTGCAATGGCAGGCCGGATGGAATAAAAATACATCCTTTTCGCCGACGGCGATGGGCCGGCCCGTCGGCTATTCGTAAACCGTTTTTTTACCCTTCCCGTAACCAAAAGGCAAGAGAGAGCAGAGAATCATGGCGATGATCGCGCCGTTTCGCGCCGTTCGATATAATCCCGACCGCATCAGCCGGTTGGAAGATGTGGTGACCCCGCCCTACGACGTCATCGACGAGCGGGCCCAGGCCGCCTTTCTGGCCAGGAATCCTTACAATGTGATCCAGCTCGATCTCAGTAAGCAGATATACCGAGACGAGACGGAGATCGATCCCTACCAGTACTCGGCCATGCTCTTCCAGATGTGGCTCGACGACGGCGTGCTGGTGGAGGACGAGGAGCCAGCCGTCTATATCTACTGGATCGACTATAACCACCCGTCCGGCAGGCGACTGACCCGCAAGGGGTTCATTTCTCTGGTGCAACTGGCCGATTTCTCCACCGGAGTGGTGAAGCCGCACGAAAAGACCTTTGCCAGCGTCACCGACGATCGCCTGCGGCTCATGGAGGCCACCGGAGCTCAGTTCAGCCAGATCTTTTCACTGTATTCGGATCCTGACGCCACGGTGATGGATGCCCTTACGGCCAGTCGTCCGGCGGACCCCGTGTGCGAGGTGGTGGATCAGGACGGCTGCCGCCATCGATTGTGGAAGGTCTCCGAGCCGGCCACCATCGAGGCGGTGCAGCGGGCCATGGCCGACAAGAGTCTTTATATCGCCGACGGCCATCACCGGTACACCACCGCCCTGCGGCTGCGGGACCGCGAGCGGCAGCGCCGTGGCGAGCTTGCCGCTGACGATCCCTACAACCAGGTGGCCATGTATCTGTGTCCCATGGAGGACGAGGGCTTGTCGGTTCTGCCAACCCACCGATTGGTGCGGGTGCCGGCCGCCGTCGGTGCGATGGATACGCTCCTTGCGCGGCTCGGCGACTGTTTCGCGGTCCAGGAACTCACCGACGGCAGTCGCGAGAGCCTGGTAGCCGAAGCCCTGGCCCGCATCGACGAGTACCGGGGCGAGGCCACCATCCTCGGTCTCTACCATCCCGGGGACGATCGCTGTTTTCTTCTCACCCTGCAGGAGGGGTGTGCGCCGTGGCAAGATGTCAAGCAGCCCGATGCCCTGCGCCGGCTGGACGTGGTCGTGCTCTCCGACCTGGTTCTGGACCGGTTACTGGGGCTTTCCCACGAGCGCTGCGAGGCGGAAGATCTGGTGGAGTACTTCAGCGACGCCGGCGAGGCCCTGGACGTCGCGGTCAAGGAGGCCAATGCGAAAGAAACGGCGCAGCCCGTCGTCTTTTTGATGCGGCCCACCGGCGTGGACCAGGTACGGCGCATCGCCGACGAAGGGCTCTACATGCCCCACAAGTCCACCTTCTTCTACCCAAAGATCCTCACCGGGCTCGTGATCCGAAGACTGCGATGACCGCGGCGGACCGGCCCGACAGTCTCTTCGACGGCCGCCTGGTCTGCCGGCAGCCGGCCAGCGGCTACCGGTTCAGTATCGACGCCGTGTTGCTGGCCCATTTCTGTCGGCCGGCACCGGGGGAGACGGTGGTTGATCTCGGAGCTGGCTGCGGGGTGGTTTCCCTCATCCTTGCCCATCGGCATCCCACCATCGACCTCGTCGCCGTGGAGTTGCAGCCCGAGCTGGTGCGCTATTGCCGGCAGAATGTCGAGGAGAACGGTTTTGCCGATCGGCTGCGTGTCGTGGCTGGCGATGTGCAGGATATCCGGCGGTTGCTGCCGCCGGAATCCTGCCAACGGGTGGTGGTCAATCCACCCTATGGCCGGCCGGGCCGGGGACGGACCAGCCGGGATACCGGCAGCCGGACGGCCCGGCATGAGACGGCGGCCACCATCGACGTCTTTGTCGCCGCTGCCGCCTTTGTGCTCCAGAACCGTTGCCGGGCCGACTTCATCTTTCCCGTCTCTCGCCTGCCCGGCCTGCTCTCCTGTCTGCGTCAGGTACGCCTGGAACCCAAAATCCTGCGCCTGGTGCATGGCTATCCCGGTGCCGATGCCCGCCTGGTGCTGGTGGAGGCAATGAAAAACGGCGGCGAGGACCTGCGCGTCCTGCCGCCGCTCTATATCTACCAACACAAGAACGGACCGTATACCGACGAAGTGACCCATATATATAAGTGCTGAGTGCTGAGTGGTGAGTGGTGAGTGGTGAGTGGTGAGTGGTGCAGGTGTTCACCACTACTCAGTCTTCATTACTCAGCACTCATTAACTCAGTCCTCAGCACTCATTTCGGCCAGATGCTGGCGGGCGAATTCGATGTTCGGGTCCAGGGAGAGGGCGATCTCGAAGTTGGTTTTCGCTTCTTCCTCCTTGCCGAGGCGCCGGTAGTTGACGCCCAGGTTGGCGTAGTCGATGGCTGAGGAGGGGTTGAGGGCCACGGTGCGGCTGAAATGCTTCACCGCGGTTTCGTAGTCTTCGAGCTTGAAGTGGCAGAAGCCGAGCAGGTTGTGGAGGTCGGGCCGCTCGTCGTCCAATTCGGTGCCCTTGCGCAACACCTCGATGGCCTCCTGGTAACGGCCCATGTCCTTCAGGCAATCGCCCATGAACGAGTAGATGTACGGGATATCCTCTTCCATGGGATCGAGGGTGAGGGCCCGCTCGAGGTGGGCCAAGCCTTCTTCGTGCCGGCCGAGGCGGATGCTGTTGCGGCCGAGGTAGAACTCGATGAAGTAGGCGTCCGGCAGGAGATTTTGCATCTTTTCGAGATGGCGGGTGGATTCCACCGGGTCTTCCATTTGTTCGAAGATGAGCTTGGCGGCGAACAGGCCGACGTTGTTGATCCGCGACCGCTCCCGGAAATGGGCGCCCGGCACAATGGTGTAGATGGTCGGAATCTGCAGGTCCGGGTGCATGGTGTTGACCACGAAGACCTCCATGCCGAGTTTTTCCAACGCGGCCAGGCAGTTTTCCACCTCCACCCGGATGTTGTCGTCGGACAGATTGGGCAGGGAATCGAGGGCGACCTTGTCGGGCGCGTCGGTGAGGTAGGCCACCTCGTCCATGGAGAGCGGCTTCGGCAACCCTGAAGCGACGTAGTTGGAGCCGGTGTTGAAGTCACCGGCCAACTGCGCCACCTCGGTCAGCGCCCGGATGAGGGCCTTACTCGGATCGGGGGTGGTGCCGGCGGTCCAGACGATCTCCGACAGTTCTGGAAAGGTGGAGCGGTCGATGGCCAGGGCGCTCACCGTCGGGATGCCGGTATCGAGGGTGAAGTCGTTGAGATACAGCTCGATGCCGTTCTTGGTGAACTTGGCGATCAGTTCCCGGCACACTGGATCGGTGATGGAGGCCATGTCGATGACCGGGGCGGCGATCTTCTCGTAGTCGACCACGGCGCAGACGTGCCGCTCGACGATCTCGCAGATACCCTGGATGATCGCCTCTTCGTAGGTGTTGCCGGCCGACGGGCCATTGAACTCGTTGATGGCGAAGAACCACGAGAAGGGTACCAGCACCTCTTCCTGGCGGTTGAGGTTGGTGGCCCAGGTCCACTGCATGGGCACGTCTTCGAGCAGTTTGGCCAGCAGGTCCACCGAGGTGCGGTCGTCGTGCACCGATTGCAGCAGCCGGGAAAGATCCATCAGGGGATACCCCTTGGCCGCCAGTTCCGGATAGGTGGCGCGGATGAAGTTGGCCGGATTTTTCTTGAAGGCGAAGAAGCTGAATCGTTCGGCCAGTTCCATGCAGGCCGAGGCCTGGGACTGCTCCGGCGTGGAGCCCTTGCCCATCTGTTTCTTGTTGCCGATGATTTCAAAGGCGTCCTTACCGGTGAGGCTGAAATAGACCGGGATGTCGAGCCGGCCGTTGTCGATGCGGCGGACTTCCTTCAAGATGTCGAGATTGACTTCGGCGAGCTTCTTCTTGAAGCGGGCCACGGTCTCCTGCGGCGAGCAGACCTTGTCCTGGTCGTAGGTGTAGTGCTTGTGACAGTCGCTGAGCCTGATCGGTTTTTTTTCCATGACGGTCCTCTATAGTCGGTAAAAAAAAAATCGGATGCCGGCGGCACGGTCGGCCGTCGTACGAACGGCTTGCTGCTACATTGTGGCAGTCCCGTTATCTAGCGCCGAAGCGGTGAAATGTCAAGACCGGCGGGCGGGAAATCAGAAGACCAGGGGTTTGGCGAGGATGTCTTTCACCCGCAGGTCGAAGAGCCGGTTGGACGAGGCCGGCTTGATGAGGGCAACGGTATCGGCGCCACGGCCGGTGCCGGCCACCGCCAGAACGTCGTCGGTGGAGATGAGGCCGGCATCCGCCGCCATCAGGACGATCTCGACGCAGACCTTGACTCCCTGGCAAAACAGGCGCAGGACGTTGGCGATGAGGTCCTGCTGGGAGTACGACTGTTTTTCGCGGATGGCGGTGCCGATGGTGCGGAAGGGCATGGTGCCGGTGTACACCCGGGCGCCGAGGGATTCCAGTTCCCGGCGGATGCCGTCCGGCATTTCCAGGGTGCCCGGCTCCTTGAAGCCGACGTTGTGGGTCACGACCACGAGCCGGACGCCGGAGCCCTGCAGGAGGCGGGCGGCGGCCAGACCGGTGTCGCCCCACGTGGAGGCGATCACCACCTGCTCCACTCCGTACTGCTTGATACCCTGCTGGAGAACCGCCAGGGCCGTGTCGGTGTTTTTAGGTCCTGGCCTGTCGAACAGATGGTGTAACGACGTGCTTGCCATGGTGGTTTCCCTTTTGTGGATACCCGTTGATGACGGTTGCGGTTCCAGGCGCCAGAATACCCGTATTCACGGGCTGCTGCAAGGTGCTGGACTCCGGGGTGAAAAGTCGCGCATCGCGCTTGCCGTTTGCCGGCATTTCTTCTAAGATCAACCG
>CAYRGZ010000154.1:0-6040 GCA_964423785.1 uncultured Desulfobulbia bacterium | reverse complement strand
CATGAACGAGTTTCTCGAACAGGTGCGCAAACCGGGCCGCTATATCGGCGGCGAGCCGGGCAGCGTCCGCAAAGACTGGCAGGCGGTCCGCGGTCGCATTGCGCTCGTGTTTCCTGATCTCTACGAGATCGGTATGTCCCATCAGGGGCTGAAGATCCTCTATCACGTGGTCAACGGCCATGCCGATTTCCTCGCCGAGCGGGTGTACGCGCCGGACCGCGATCTCGAGGAGCTATTGCGCCGCAGGGGGCTTCCCCTGACCAGCTTCGAATCCCGGCGGCCACTGGCCGAATTCGATGTGCTCGGCATCACCCTGCCGTACGAACTCTGCGCCACCAACATCCTCACCATTCTCGATCTCGCCGGTATCCCGTTTTATGCTGCCGACCGGCCCGACGGCGCCCCCATCGTCCTCGGCGGCGGTCCCGGCGCCCTGCAGCCCGAGCCGTTCGCTCCCTTCTTCGACGCCATTTTGCTCGGCGACGGCGAGGAGGCGATCCTCGAGATCATGGAGGCGGTCGCCGCCGGCCGCGAGGCCGGTGCGTCGCGGGCCGAGATCCTCGACGCCCTGGCCGGCATCGCGGGCCTCTACCTCCCCGCCCGCCACGACGGCCGGTCGGTCGGGCCGGTGGTCCGGCGGCGGGTGTTGCCGGAGTTGCCGCCGGTGAGCGAGCCCCCCATCGTGCCGCTCATCCGCATCGTGCACGATCGGCTCGGCATCGAGGTGGCCCGCGGTTGCACTCGTGGCTGTCGGTTTTGCCAAGCGGGTATCATCTACCGGCCGGTGCGTGAACGGCGGCCCGAGGACATCCTGGCCGCCGCCCGCCGCGGCCTCGCCGCCGGCGGTTTCGACGAGGTGGCCTTACTTTCGCTCAGTACCGGCGACTACTCCTGTCTCGGGCCGGTATTGCAGGCGCTCATGCAGACGTGCGCGCCGCAGCGGATATCGGTCTCGCTGCCGTCCATGCGGGTCGGCACCCTGACGCCGGAGGTGATGGCCGAGATCCGCCGGGTTCGCAAGACCGGCTTCACCCTGGCGCCGGAGGCGGGCAGCGAGCGGCTGCGGCGGGTGATCAACAAGGGGATCACCGAAGCGGATCTGCTGGCCACCTGCCGGGAGGCGGTCCGTCTCGGCTGGCGGCGGATCAAGCTGTACTTCATGTTCGGCCTGCCCACCGAGACGCCGGCCGACATCGACGCCATCGCCGACCTGGCCCACAAGGTGCACCGGGAGACCGGCTGCCGGGTGACGGTCAGCGCCGCCACTTTCGTGCCCAAGGCCCATACGCCCTTCCAATGGGAGGAACAACTGTCCATCGACGAGGGATGGGCGGCCATCGATCGGCTGCGGGCCCGGCTCGGTGGCCGGGCTCTCACCTTACGCTGGCACGACCCGCGCCAGAGTTTCCTGGAGGGGGTGTTCGCCCGCGGCGACCGGAGCCTGGCCGCGGTGGTCGTCACCGCCTGGCGTCTGGGGGCCCGCTTCGATGCCTGGTCCGACCATTTCGATCTCGATATCTGGCTGCGGGCCGCCGCCGAGCACGGTATTGATTGCGCCGGATTTCTGCGGGCCCGCGCCCTCGACGAGCCGCTGCCCTGGGACCATCTCGATGCCGGGGTGAGCCGCGAGTTTCTGCAGGCCGAACGGGATGCCGCCCGGGCGGAACAGTATACCCCGGACTGTCGGGTGCGCGGCTGCCAGGGATGCGGCCTGTGCGATTTCAAGGTCATCCGGCCGCGCACCTGGGCGGACGCGCCGCCGCCAGCGGTGGTGGTCCCCGGGACGGTGCCGGACGCCGACACGGCGGCGATACGCTACCGTATCGACTACGCCAAGACCGGCGACATGCGCCTGCTCAGCCATCTCGAGGTCATCGGCCTCTTCTACCGGGCCTTGCGGGTGGCGGAGCTGCCGCTTTGCTATTCCCGCGGCCACAACCCGGTGCCGCGGGTGGCCTTCGGCCCAGCCTTGTCGCTCGGGGTCGAGAGCGAGGCCGAGTATTTGGTGATCACCTGTTGCCGGCCCATCGCCGATCCGGACGGCGCGGTTGCGGCCATGAACCGGTTTCTGCCCGATGGATTGCGGGTACTGGCCATCCTTCGGGACGGCGGGCTGCCCGAGGGGCCGGTGGAGACCGGCTACCGCATCACTGCCCCGGTTGCCCTGGACCGGGAGCGGGTGGACGATTTCCTCGCCCGATCGCACTGGGAGATGGAGATCGTCCGCAAGAAGGGGACCCGGCGTTTCGACGTTCGGCCCCTGGTGGCGGAACTCCGCCTGGAAGATTCCCGCACCGTTTTTCTCGTACTGACCAGCGCCCAGAACCGCCCGACGGTGAAGCCGGCGGAACTGGTGGCGTCCATTTTCGGGCTGACCGGCGACGCGACGACCTTGCGGATCCGCAAGCTTTGGTGGCGGCCGGCGGCTGGTCCGATTTTGCGATTCCATCCAAACTGAATATCGCAAAAATTCCGTCACGGATCTAGGAACATGGCAACCGATCTGCTCATCAATGCGACCCCCTTCGAGATCCGTATCGCTCTCGTGGAGCACGGTACGGTGGTGGAGTTCTACCAGGAGCGGCCCAAAGAGAAGGGCCTGGTCGGCAACATTTACCGGGGCCGGGTGCGGCGGGTGCTGCCCGGTATGCAGGCGGCCTTCGTCGATATCGGCCTTGAGCGGACCGGCTTCCTCTACGTGGACGACGTGCAGGCGGGTGCCACCGAGGTGGAGCGGATGATCCAGCACAACGGCACCGGCTGCTGCTACGACAACGGACTCATCGAACCACCAAGCGGCGGCGAGGGAAAGAATATCGAGCAGCTCCTGCACGAGGGCCAGGACATCCTGGTCCAAGTCTGCAAGGAACCCCTGGGCAGCAAGGGGGCGCGGCTGACCTGCAACATCACGCTGCCGTGCCGCAACCTGGTCTTCATGCCCATGACCGATCACATCGGTATTTCGCGCAAGATCACCGACGATGCGGTGCGCCAGCGGTTGCACGAGACCATCCGGGAATTGCGGCCAGCGGGTACCGGCTTCATCGTTCGGACCCTGGCCGAGAACGCCTCGCGCGAGGAGTTGGAGGCGGACATGGAGTTCTTGCTCCACATCTGGAGCGAGATCCAGGACATCGCCGCCAAGGCGCCGGTGCCGAGCCTGGTGTACGCCGACCTCGATATTATCCTGCGGGTGGTACGCGACGTCTTCTCTCCCGAGGTGGACCGCGTGGTGGTGGACGACCGGGCCACCTACGAGCGGGTGCTGCGGTTTGTGCAGACCTTCGCGCCGCGGCTGGCGGGTAAGGTGCATCTCTACACCGGCGAGGCGCCGGTCTTCGAGGCCTACGGTATCGAGATGGACATCAGCCGCGCCCTGGACCGCAAGATCTGGCTGCGGTGCGGGGGGTATATCGTCATCGAGACCACCGAGGCCCTGACGGTCATCGACGTCAATACCGGCCGCTACGTCGGCAAGCGGGACCTGGAGGAGACGATCTTCAAGACCAACATGGAGGCGGTCAAGGAGATCGCCTACCAGCTGCGGCTGCGCAACATCGGCGGCATCATCATCATCGATTTCATCGACATGGAGGAGGAGTCGCACCGCGAGGAGGTCTTCCGCGCCCTGCAGGAGGCCTTTTTGAAGGACAAGAGCCGGGTCAACATCCTGCGGGTCTCCGAGTTCGGGCTGGTGCAGATGACCCGCAAGCGCAACCGCGAGGACCTGGCAAGCATGCTCTGCGAACCTTGTCCCTACTGTAACGGCGAGGGGGTGATCAAGTCCCGCCGCACCATCTGCTATGAGATCTTCCGGAAGATCGCTCGCCAGGCGGGACGCATGGGCGGCGATCTCGTCACCGTCAAGGTCAACACCCAGGTGGCCGACATCATGCTGAACGAGGAATCGGCCACCATCGCCGCCCTTGAGGAGGAGATCGGCAAGAAGCTGTCCATCGTCGCCCGGCGGGAGCTGCACCAGGAACGGTACGAGATTTTTTGGGAAAGCCAGGACTGATGTATTGACAACTCGGGAAACTGTGGTAAAAATTGCCGTTTCCGTTGCACGTTTTCGGTGCCGCCGCGATCGGCGGCTACGATGGTGAACAGGCCAGGGTGGCCATGTAATAGCTGGAGGACATCATGTACGCAATAATCCGTACTGGCGGCAAGCAGTACCAGGTCGCGCCGGGCGAACGGCTGCGGGTGGAGAAACTGGACGGCAACGTCGGCGATACCGTGGAGATCGACGACGTCCTCATGGTGGTGGACGGCGAAGAGATCAAGATCGGCCGGCCCAAGGTGGAGGGCGCCCGGGTCACCGCCCGCATCGTCGAGCAGGGCAAGGCCAAGAAGATCATCGTGTTCAAAAAGAAGCGGCGCAAGGGCTATCGTCGCAAGCAGGGACATCGCCAGCTCTACACGGCCCTCGAAATCCAGGAGATTTCTGCGTAACAAAACCATGAAAGCCCTGCCGGCCACAGGCGCTGACAGGGATTTTTCCGAAATAACCGTGCCCATCGGCAGTGGGTGCAACGAAAGAGTTCCGATAGTCCCACCGGCCAAAGCTATGGCCCAGGGACTTTCACAAAAAGAGGTACCAGTCATGGCTCATAAAAAGGCAGGCGGCAGCTCGAAAAACGGTCGCGACAGTAATGCCCAGCGTCGGGGCATCAAGCGCTTCGGCGGTCAGCAGGTCCGGGCGGGCAATATTCTCGTCCGGCAGCTCGGCACCAAGATCCATCCCGGCAAGAACGTCGGTCTGGGCAGGGATTACACCCTGTTCGCCAAGATCGACGGCATCGTCGCCTACGAAAATTTCGGCCGCAACAAGAAACGGGTGAGCGTCTATCCCGTGGAAGGTTGATGCCCCCATCCCCCGCCGGCTCCATGCCGGGCGGCAATAGGAGACGGCTGTGGCATTCGTCGACGAGGCCAAATTCTTCGTCAAGGCCGGCGATGGGGGGAACGGCTGCGTCAGTTTCCGGCGCGAGAAGTTCGTGCCCAAGGGCGGCCCGGACGGCGGTGACGGCGGCGACGGTGGTTCGGTCTATATCCGGGCCTCGAGCCGCCTTTTTTCGTTGATCGATTTCAAGTATCGTTCCCATTTTCTCGCCAAGCGCGGCCAGCATGGCCGGGGCAAGAAACAGCACGGTGCCCGGGGCAAGGACTGCATCGTCCTGGTGCCGCCGGGCTCGGTGATCCGTGACGATGCCAGCGGTGAGGTGATCGCCGAGCTGCTCGCCGATGGCGATACCGCGCTCGTGGCCCGCGGCGGCCGCGGCGGCAAGGGCAACGTTCACTTCGCCACCGCCACCAACCGGGCGCCGCGCAAGGCGACCGCCGGCCGGCCCGGTGAGGAGCGGTGGCTGCGCATCGAGCTGAAACTGATCGCCGACGTCGGCCTGGTCGGGCTGCCCAACGCTGGCAAATCCACCCTGCTTTCCCGTCTCTCCAAGGCCGATCCCAAGGTCGCTCCCTATCCGTTCACCACCCTGGAGCCGCAACTCGGGGTGCTCGATCTCGGCTATCGGCAGTGCATCATTGCCGACATTCCCGGCCTCATCGAGGGGGCGCACCTGGGCGCCGGTCTCGGCCATCGTTTTCTACGTCACGTCGAGCGCACCCGCATCCTGCTGCACGTCGTCGATGGCAGTGGCATGGAGGGGGACCCGTTGGATCAGTACCGGGTCCTGGCCGAAGAGCTGCGGCGGTACAGGGACGAACTGCTGGGCCGGCACCGGCTGGTGGTACTCAACAAGATCGATATGCTGGAGCCGCAGCAGGTGGAACGGTTACAGCGGGACTTGCGCGAGGTGAGCGGTCTCGAGGTGCTGGCCGTATCGGCCCTGGAGCGGATCGGCATCGAGGCGCTCACGGAGCGTCTCGGCCAGCTCCTGGAGGAGAGCGAATCGACCGGTGCCGAGGCACCGCAGGAAGATCGGCTCTAGCTCGTTGGCAGTATCTGGTCACAGGGCACCCCACCTGCGGCGTCATCAGCACGCCCGGCAGCGCCGGTTTGTCTCCCCTTCGGCCGAAG
>CAYRGZ010000153.1:0-6040 GCA_964423785.1 uncultured Desulfobulbia bacterium | reverse complement strand
TACAAACCGTGAACTCGATGGAGGTGGTGAGCGCAGCGAATGACCGATCGTATTTTTTACGATTTCATCAAATGATGAATTCGTTAAAAATCGTTGTCGGTTCAGGCCTGACACGGTAAGTCAACGAGTTACGACGGTGAACTCGATGAAATCGCATTTTTTGCGATTTCATCAAAAAATGGGAGCACGAACATGATACGCGCCGCAATCCTGGGCGGTTCTGGATACACCGGGGTGGAGCTCTTGCGCATCCTCGCCCGCCATCCCGAGATCGAGGTGACCGTGGTTACTTCCCGGCAACATGCCGGCAAGCCGGTGGCAGCGGTTTTTCCGAACCTTGCGGATATCTGCCCTCTCGACTTCTCCGAGCCGCAGGTTGAACGCCTTGCCGACGAGGCCGACCTGGTCTTCACTGCCGTGCCGCACCAGGCGGCCATGTCGGTGGTGCCAGATTTGCTTGCCGCCGGCTGTCGAGTGGTGGATTTGAGCGCCGATTTTCGCCTCCATGACGCCGGCGTGTACGAGGCATGGTACCAGGAACATACCGCGCCTGAACTGCTGGCCGAGGCGGTCTACGGTCTGCCGGAGATCCACCGGTCGGCCATCGCCAAGGCCCGGCTAGTGGCCAATCCCGGCTGCTATCCCACCAGCGCCATCCTGGGCCTCGCCCCCCTGCTGCGCAACCGGCTCATCGATCCCCGCACCATTGTCATCGATTCCAAGTCCGGCACCTCGGGCGCCGGCCGCGCCGCTCAGGTGGCCACCCTCTACTGCGAGGTCACCGATGGCTTCAAGGCCTACAAAGTGGGCTGCCATCGGCACACGCCGGAGATCGAGCAGGAACTTTCTGGTCTTGCCGGCGAGCCGGTGACCGTCTCCTTCACCCCCCACCTCGTGCCCATGTCTCGCGGGATCCTTTCCACCATCTATGCCCGCTTGGAGGAGAATCCGGGCGATTGTACCGCCCTCTGCCGCGATTTCTACCGTGATGAACGGTTCGTCCGCGTCTGTGCCGCCGGCGTGTTCCCGACCACCCAGCACGTTCGGGGCAGCAATTACTGCGATATCGGGGTGCACTTTGATCCCCGCACCGGCCGGGTGGTGGTGGTCGTGGCCATCGACAACTTGGTGAAGGGGGCCGCCGGCCAGGCGGTGCAGAACGCCAATATCCTGTTCGGCCTCGCCGAGGACACCGGCCTCGACATCGTTCCGCTCTTTCCCTGACCCTCCGCTGCCATGGTCCCGCGCACCGTCAAGCTGGTGCTCGCCTACGACGGCACTCGCTATCACGGCTGGCAACGGCAGGCGAACGCGCCCACGATCCAGGCCGCGGTGGAGGAGGCGCTCGCCACGCTGACCGGCGAGCCGGTGGTGGTGCACGGCGCTGGCCGCACCGATGCCGGGGTGCACGCGCTCGGCATGGTGGCCCATTTTCAGACCGCGAGCCGCATTCCGGCCGAGGGGCTGCTTCGCGGGGCCAACAGCGTGCTCCCCGACGATATTCGGGTGTTGGCTGTCGAGGATGTGGACAACGCCTTCCATGCCCGCTATAGTGCGACCGGCAAGACGTACTGGTACCAGTTGAGCTTCGAGCCGGTGCTATTGCCGACCATGCGGCTCTACTGGGCCGCATTCCGGCCGCCCGTGGATCAGGACCGGATGGCCGCCTGCCTGGAAGCGCTCGTCGGCACCCATGATTTTTCGAGTTTCGAGGCCAGCGGCTCGCGGACCGGTGAGGAACGCCGTGGGGCGGTGCGTACCATTTTCGCCGCCCGCCTTCTGCCGATGGGAGACAAGCGCTTCCGCATCGAGATCCAGGGGGACGGCTTTTTGCGGCACATGGTACGCAACATCGTCGGTACCGTGGTGGAGGTGGGCCAGGGCCGTCGCTCGGTGGAGGATTTCCGGCGGCTGCTGACGGCCCGCGACCGCCGGCTTGCCGGCGCCACCGCCCCGGCTTGCGGCCTGTTCCTGCGGGCGGTGCACTATTGATGGAATCGTAAAAAATACGATTCCATCGAGTTCATGGTGCGTAAGCCATTGAATTATCGTGTCAGGCCTGAACCGACTGCGAATTTTTACGGGATCATCATTATTGATGGAATCGCAAGAACTGCGATCGGTCATTCGCTGCGCTCACCACCTCCATCGGGATTACGGTGGGTAACCCGTTGCTTGCCGCATCAGATCTGAATCGGCTGCAGCTTTTACGAGGCACTACTATCTTCCTGATATCCTTATACCAACAGAAGAGCGAGAGGTTGCCATGATAGCACTTGCGGATCGGGTCCAGCAGATCAAGCCGTCGCCCACCCTGGCGGTGAACGCCAAGGCCAAGGCCCTCAAGGCCAGCGGGGTGGATATCCTCAACTTCAGTGTCGGAGAGCCGGATTTCGACACGCCCGAGCATGTGTGCGAGGCGGGAAAAAAGGCCATCGACGAGCGGTTCACCCGCTACACGGCGGTGCCGGGCATTCCGGAGCTGCGCGAGGCCATCGTGGCGCGGCTGCGCGCCGATCGGGGCTGGGAGTACGAGCCCGACCAGGTGCAGGTGGCGTGCGGCGGCAAGCACGGTCTCTACAACATGGCCCAGGCCCTCTTCAACCCTGGCGACGAGGTGATCATCCCGACGCCTTACTGGGTGTCGTACCCGCCCATCGTCCAGTTGGCCGGCGCCACACCGGTCTTTCTGCCCCTGGCCGAGGAAGACGAGTTCGACATCGATGCCGACCGGCTGGCTGCGTGCGTCAGCGACCGGACCCGGGGCATCATCCTCAACAGCCCCTCCAATCCCATCGGTTCGGTCTTTTCTCGTACCGCCTTGGAAGCAGTGGCCAAACTCGCCCTGGAGCGGGGCTGGGTTGTCATTAGCGACGACATCTACGATACCATCGTCTACAGTGACGAACCCTTGCCCCATATCCTCGACATCGATCCAGCCTTGAAGGACCAAACCCTGGTGCTGAACGGCGTTTCCAAGTCCTTTGCCATGACCGGCTGGCGCATCGGCTACACGGTGGGTCCTAAAGATATCATCGCCGCCATGAACAAGATTCAGAGCCAGAGCACCTCCAACCCGTCGTCCATCGCCCAGAAGGCGGCCCTGGCGGCGGTCAGCGGGCCGCAGGACTTTCCGCGTCGGATGAAAGAGGCCTTCGTGGAGCGGCGGGACTACATCATTGACCGGCTGCGGGCCATCGACGGTATCAGCTGCGTGCGGCCCAGGGGGGCGTTTTACGTCTTTCCCAACTGCAGTGCCTATTACGGCAAGCGGGCGGGGGACAAGACCATCGAGGGCTCCCTCGACTTGGCCGATTATCTGCTCGACGAGGCCCGCATCGCCGCCGTGCCCGGTATCGCCTTCGGGGCCGACGAGTTCATCCGGTTTTCCTTCGCCACCTCCATGGAGGTCATCCGCGAGGGCATGGACCGGCTGGAGGCGGCGCTTGCCAAGTTGGAGGGGTGAGCGGCTACCTCGGTGAGAGATCGTTGAGGGACCGGTGTGATTCCGAGGGCGCGGTCGGTGCGGGAGGAGGGCAAACCGTGCATGACCGGCATTGGTCGGCCTTCTGGTCGGCGCACGCGCAATCGGATGCGCAGCAGCCGCCTCCCCGACCGGTGAGGGTGCGATACAACCGGCGGCCGACGGCGCCGGCGGCGACGAGGACGATGAGCCAGACGATAATAGATTGGAGCATGTCCCAAGTGTACCATGGCCCGCACTTCGGGCCAAGAACGAAGTGTGCGATCCTACGAGCCGGCCGACCGGTGCGGCGGCAGCAGGCGGTGACGGCGCAGCCATGACACGGTTCATCGAAAAGACCGGCGAAACCGCCCTGTACTACCTGTACGACATCGGCCGGATGGGGATCTTTTTCTTCCAGTGTCTGCAGGGCATCTTCAGGCGGCCGTTCCGGTTCCGGGCCCTGGTCAAGCAGATCGGGCTCATCGGGGTCGATTCCCTGCCGGTCATCTTTTTTACCGGCGCCTTCACCGGTATGGTCCTCGGCCTGCAGGGTTATTACAGCCTGCGCAAGTTCGGCTCCGAGGGGATGCTCGGCTCGGCGGTGGCCTTGAGTCTCTTCCGGGAGCTGGCACCGGTGCTCACCGGCCTCATGGTCACCGGCCGGGCCGGTTCAGCCATGTGCGCCGAGCTTGGCATCATGCGCAATTCCGAGCAGCTCGACGCCCTGGAGTGCATGGCCATCGACCCGTTCCGGTATCTCGTGGCCCCCAAGTTCCTCGCCACCCTGATCTCGATGCCGATCCTGACCCTGTTTTTCGACCTCATCGGCATCTATGGCGGCTATCTCACCGGAGTCAGTCTGCTCGGGGTCAACGTCGGCGCCTACTTTGCCGGTATGGAGGCGAGTGTCGTCAACAAGGACATCACCCTCGGGTTCGTCAAGGCCCTGGTGTTCGCGGTACTTATCGTCTGGATCTGTACCGGCCGCGGCTACTTCGTGCACGTCATCCGCAATGCCGGTTTCGGCGCCGAGGGAGTGAGCAAGGTCACCACCCAGGCGGTGGTGGTGACCTCCATCTCCATCCTGGTCTGGGATTACATCATCACCGCCCTCATGATGTGACCATGGAAGCCATCCGCTTCGAGCATGTCACCAAGAGCTTCGGGTCGCAGGTGGTGCTGAACGACGTGTCCATCGGCTTCCCGGCCGGCAAGACGACGGTGATCGCCGGCGGCTCGGGCCAGGGCAAGAGCGTCACCCTGAAGCTTATCCTCGGCCTCTTGCAGCCGGACCGGGGAGCGATCTATGTCGAGGACCGCAACATCGTCGGCATGGGCCGGCGGGAACTCAACGAGGTGCGCCGCAAGTTCGGCGTGCTCTTCCAGGGGGGGGCGCTCCTCGATTCGCTCACCGTGTTCGAGAACGTCGCCCTGCCCCTCAAGGAACGGACGTCGTTTTCCCGGGAGGAGATCCGCCGGCGGGTGACCGAATCGCTCGCCCAGTTCGGCCTCGCCGAGCATGCCGACAAGTACCCGGCCCAGTTGTCCGGCGGCATGCGTAAGCGGGTGGGGCTCGCCCGGGCCCTGCAGCTTGAACCGTCGATCATGCTCTTCGACGAGCCGACCACCGGCCTCGATCCCCTGAAGGCGATGGACATTTACGATCTGTTCTACAAAACCCAGCGCCAGTACAGCTTCACCTCCATCATCGTCAGCCACGACATCCCGAAGATCTTCAACCTGGCTGACCAGGTCGTCATCCTGAACAACGGCCGGTTCATAGTCTTCGACGATCCGGCGGCTATCTGGATCAGCGACCAGCCGGAGATCCAGGAACTCGTCAGCCGGGTGATGGGTGCGGTCTACAACAGCAAACTCGTGGAAGCGACACCATGAAGAGCAAGGAATTCATCGTCGGTCTCTTTCTCATCGCCGGCTTTCTGGCCTTTGTCTATGCGAGCCTCCAGTTCGGCGAATTTTCACCCTTTGCCGCCAACCGCTACTACGCCATCCAGGCGGAATTCGACAGCGTTTCCGGGCTGAAGGTGGGGGCGGCGGTAGAGATGGCCGGCGTCCAGATCGGCAAGGTGAGCCGTATTGCCCTGAACGCGGACGACCGGGCCATGGTGGAGATGCAGATCGAGCGGGGGGTGCGAATCACGGACGACGCCCTGGCGGCGATCCGTACCCAGGGGCTCATCGGCGACAAGTACATCAAGATCATCCAGGGCGGTTCCGAGGAGAACCTGGGCGAGGGCGACGTCATCACCGATACCGAGTCGGCCATCGATCTCGAGGAGATGATTAGCAAATATATCTTCGGCAAGGTGTGAAGGAGACCGGGGAAAAAACTGGTCCTGGCCCCCGCCCTCCTGTTATAATGGTCCCTGGATCCGTGACGGAATATTGGATATTTTGTTGCTCTTCCGTCGGTTCAGAGCGCTACAAACGAAAATTGGTGAACCCGTAAAACTCGCAGTCGGTCCAGGCCTGACACGATAATTCAATGGGTTACAAAGCGTGAACTCGATGGAATCGCAGTTTTTGCGATTCCATCAAAATTGATGAAGCCGT
>CAYRGZ010000152.1:0-6056 GCA_964423785.1 uncultured Desulfobulbia bacterium | reverse complement strand
GCTACGCAAGCGTGCTGATGACGCCGCAGATGGGGTGCCCTGTGACCAGATACGCTGCGGCGGGGAGCGTCACGAGCACGACGGCCAGCCGTCGCCGCCGCCAGCGGCCGACAACGGCAAGGTGGTCCTGGGCCTGCGCCACTGTTCCTACACCTACCCGGACGGCACCCCGGCCCTGCGGGATGTATCCCTCACCGTCCGGCGGGGAGAACGGATCGCTCTGGTGGGAGAGAACGGCGCCGGCAAATCGACGCTCGCCGGCGTAATGCTCGGCACCCTGGAGGCAGGCGGCGAGGTCTATTTCGAAGAGAAGAAGGTGGACGCGAAATTACGGCGCAGACTGTGGCGCAAGGTGGGAATCGTGTTTCAGGATGCGGCCGACCAGCTCTTTTGCCCGAGCTGTCAGGAAGAAGTCGCTTTTGGCCCCGAACGCCTTGGGCTCTCCCGGCGGGAAGTGGCGGACCGGGTGGCCGAGGCCCTGGCGATGGTGCGTCTTACCGGCTACGAAAACCGGGTGCCGCTCAACATGAGCGGCGGCGAGCGGAAAAGGCTCGCCATCGCCGCGGTGCTCAGCATGCGCCCCGAAGTCCTCATTCTGGACGAACCGACCGCCGGCCTCGATCCACGCGGCGAGGAACTCTTGCTCACCATCCTCGCCAAGCTGCCCATGACCATGATCCTCATCACGCACGACCTCTTTTTCATCAACGCGCTGACCCAACGCACCGTGGTGATGCACCAGGGGAAAATCATCCGGGATTACCGGACGGCGGACTTCCTGGCCGACGAACATTTGGAGGAGGCGAGCGGCATCGGCTATATCTATCGCAACAACTGCCATCCGGCCTGCTGAACACCTGTAAGCGATCACAGGGCACGGCATCCGGTCATTCGCTTCGCTCACCACCTGCGGCGTCATCGGCCCGCTTGCGTAGCCCCAGTACGCGGCGCGGACCTCTTCCTAGCATCTGCCGCACCCTGTAATCGCTTACGCAGCATCACGCGACGCGGCTTTCGGTCATTGTCGGGGCACCCCCGTGATCAGTTACGAACACCTGCTTGCAGGGCCGGGCGCCGGAACGTCACCGCCAAACGATGCGGGCCGGTTTACGGGAGGGGATCCTACGGTAGCGCAATTTCGGGTAGCCGAGCATGAGGGCGCCGGTGGGCGTCTCGCCCTCCGGCAGGGCAAGGGCGTCAACGATAGGCTGCCAGTTGGCGGCGGCCAGCATGAAAAAGCCCGCCCAGCAGGCACCGAGACCGGCGGCGGTCGCCGCCAATTCCAACGTCGTAAGGGCGATGGTGGAATCGATGACCGCGCCGGCATAGTTGGCCGGCGCGTGGGCGATCACCAGGGCCGGGGCGCCGCGCAGCACGGCGTCCTTGCCCGCTTCCCAGGCCCGCACCACGCCGGTCATGCCGTAGGCACGGGCCTTGGGATCCTTCTTGTCGATGAGATGCCGCATCCAGTCCACGGACAGGGCGGCCAGATCCCGCACCTTGTCCTTACCGGACACCACCAACCAGCCAACCTGTTGGGTATTCTTGGCGGTGGGGGCATAGCGGGCGATATCGATGAGCCGTTCGATCGCCTCGCGCTCCACCGGCTTGTCCCGATACACCCGGATGGAACGCCGGGCCCGGACCAGGTCGGCATACTGATCGAGGCTGGGTAGCAGATCCTTGTGCACGGGCGGGCACGCCTCGCTGGGCATGCTCTCGAGCGAAAAGGCGCCGGTGGGACAGACGGCGACGCAATGGCCGCACTGCAGGCAGATCCGCTCGGCAAAGGGCAGCGGCGAAGGCGGCGCATCGGCATCCTTCATCTCCAGGATGCCCACCGGACACTCCATGACGCAAAGCCCGTCCTTGTTGCACTTTTCGGCGTCGATCTGAAAAAAGGCCATGAAACCCTCCAACTGTCTTTTTCGGTGAAACCGGACGCGGCCGGCAGCAATCAGTAAAAGTTAGCATATTAGCACAGATGGGAACGCGATGAAATCGCAAAAATCACGACCCTCCACCGCAACGACCTGGACCGTGCCGGTGCCGGCGGGCAACGACACCGATGCCGCCACCCTACTGGCCGGCGCCGCCGGGCTTTCCAAACGCACGGTGAAGGACGCCATGCAAAAGGGTGCCGTCTGGCTCGTCCGTGGTCGCCGCCAACGGCGTCTGCGACGGGCGACCTCGCTCCCCCCCGCCGGCAGTATCCTGCGCCTCGATTATGCGCCGGACATCCTCGCCCGTCGGCCACCAGCCCCCATGCTCCTTGCCGACCGGGACGCCTATTCGGTCTGGTACAAGCCCGCCGGGCTGTTGAGCCAGGGCAGCCGGTACGGGGATCACTGCGCCATCGAGCGTCTGGCCACCAAGGAACTCCACCGGCCGACGTCTCTGGTCCATCGGCTCGACCGGGAGACCGGGGGCATCATGCTGCTCGCCCACCATCAGCGAGCGGCGGCGGAACTGGGTCGGTTGTTCCGCGACCGGCGCATCCAGAAAATCTACCTGGCCCTGGTACTCGGCACCCCGCAGCCGGCAGCCGGCACCATCGATATCCCCCTGGACGGCAAGGCAGCCTCGAGCACCTATGCCACCGTGGCCCGCTACGCCGACCAAAGCCTCGTCCAGGTCGCCATCGTCAGCGGCCGCACCCACCAGGTTCGCCGGCATCTGGAGGCCATCGGCCATCCGGTGATCGGCGATCCCCGTTACGGAACGGGCAACAAGGATACCGGCGGTATGCGGCTCGTCGCCTACCGGCTTTCTTTCCGCTGCCCGTTCACCGGCGACCAGGTGGACTTTCGCCTGCCGGCCGCCACCGTCCGGGCGATCCTTTTTGGATCTGAACGTACTGATCAGAGGGAAAGCCGCAGAAAATCCTCGGCAACGATCAACGGACCGGTATAGAACCGGCGGCAGGCGGCCTCACAGGCCGCCGGATCGGTGGCCGGGTAGAAATGGGACAGCACCAGGCGGCCGACCCCGGCCTCGGACGCCAGCCGGCCGCACTCGCCGGCGGTCATGTGTCCCGGCAAGGCGGGTTCATCGGCGGTGGAGCAATCGGCCACCACGAGATCGGCATTCCGGCAAAAGGCGACCAGTTCCTCGGACCAGGCGCTGTCGCCGGTGAACACCACCGTGCCACGGGCGGTGGCGACCCGCAGGGCGAGGGCGGCAATGCCGTGCGGTACCCGTATCGTCTCCAGGCTGAATCCCGGCCCCTGGAATCCCTTTTCCAGGTCCACCACCCGAACCGGAAAATTACCCACCGTGCCCACCATTTCGGTCACCACCTGGCGGTAGAAGGCGCCGATCCGGCGATCACCGCCAACGATCAGCTCCTTGTTCCGCTCCGGCGTCACCTTGAGGGCCTGGACGAGACCGGCGAGGTCGCCGGCATGGTCGGGATGGACGTGGGAGAGGCAGACCATGTCGATCTGCCGATAGTCGAGGCCGGCACGGGCCAACTGGCGCACAGTACCGCTGCCGCAGTCCACCAGGATGTGGAAATCCGCCACCTCGAGTAGAAAACCAGCGGCATTACGCTCCACCGTGGGGATACAACTACCGGAACCGAGAATCGTTATGTGCATCGTGCCTCCTTTGGTCCGCGCCGAGTTGCTTGGAAACGTGGAAATCGGACAGCAACCTGGAGTATAGTCGGGGGTATGCAATCCTGGTTCATACCCGCTTTCATCGCGCTGCTGGTCTACGGCCTGTGGGGATTCTTTCCGAAGCTCGCCGTCCGTTACCTGAGTCTGCGCAGTGCCCTAGTCTGGGAGGTGGCCGGCGTGTTGCTGGTCGGGCTCGGCATCCTGGCCGCCGGCCGGTTTCAGGTGGAATTCCACCCGCGCGGCGTGCTGTTCGCCGTGCTCGCCGGCGTCTGTGGCATGATCGGCACCCTGTTCTTCTTCGCCGCCGCCCGCCATGGCAAGATATCGGTGGTAGTGAGCCTCACCGCCCTCTACCCCCTGGTGACCATCGTGCTCGCCGTTCTCCTGCTCGGAGAACGACTCTCTCTGCGCCAGGGAATCGGCATGTTGCTGGCGCTCATCGCGATCATCCTCATGAGCAGTTGATTCTCCCACCCCTCACCGCGGAGCGTACTGCTTGTCCATGGTGGCGATGTGGTCGGTGAGCCAGTTCATGAGTTCCTTCATCAGACTGGTGTTAAGGATGGAAGTCCCGTCCTCGTGTTCAGCGATATAACGCTGGATGCGCTGGGCGAACGGTGGTGCACTTCCCGGTGTGCGTCCAGGCCGGGGAAACCGATCTTCTCCATATACGCTTCCTCGGTCCGGAAATGTTCCTCGACGTACTCCCCCATCGCCCGTAACATCCGGCCGGTGATCGCCACCAGGTCCTCGGCATCACCGTGCAGCAGAGTGTCGTGCAATTCGTTGATCATCCCGATCCAGCGCTGATGTTGGGCGTCGAGCTCCGGCACCCCAACACTCAAATCTTGCGTCCATTCAATATATCCCATATTCCATAACCTCCTCGCATGATGGATAGAATTTTCACCGAAATTTGCGCATCCAGCCCGCCACGGTCGGCGACCAGAAACAGCAGCCCATACCGACAACGGTGGCAACGGTGGTGACCCAAAAAAGCGCCAGATGGACCGTCGGCAGGCGGTACAGATAGAGATCGAGCAGAAAAAGGACCAGCCCGAGGTGGAGCAGGGAGGACCCCACCCGCAACCAGTAGCCGGAATGGGTGAAATGCAGCCGCCGGCTGCCGGCCACCGCCATGGCCAGGACAACCACCTGCAGCACGAGGGACACGACAACGACCACGAAAAGCCCCATCCGCACTCCTTGCCACAGTGCCACTCCGGTGGCGATAGCGATCAAGACCGCCGCGAACCGGTTCAGCCAGGTCACCGGCAGCAGGCGTTTCGGAATGCAGACACCGAGGACCACGACGAGCAGAACCACGAAGGGCGCCACCACCGCGTTCATCCGTTCCATGTAGGCCGCCTTCATGGCCGGCGCCATGTGCTGGACCTCGGCCCACTTGAAGTAGAACATGGCCCCGATGCAGATGGCGCTCAAGGCGAAGAGCACCGCGACGGTGGCGAGAATGAGGTAGAAATCGTACGAGGCCCGCCGAGCGGATTCCCTGTCGGTCATGGTCGTGATCCTACTGGAAGGTATGCTCACCGGGGAAGAAGAAAGAGGCAAGAAAGGTGAACAGCATGGCCACGAAACACAGGATACCAAGACCGGCGCCGAAATACCACATCGCCGGTTTGTTGGCGTACAGGCGGGTGTGCAGGTAGGTGGAATAGACCGCCCACATCATGATCGAGGCGCAGATCTTCGGATCCCACCACCAGTTCGGCCCCCATGCCTGGAGGGCCCACGGATAGCCAAGCAACATACCGAGGGTGAGCAGGAAAAAACCCAGTTTGGCATGGTCGTAGCCCAGCCGCTCGACCGCAGGCCGGCGGTCGGCCAGCATGAACAGCGAGGTTAGGAACGTAATCGTGATACAGGCATACGATACGAAGAGCAGCGGCGGATGCAGCCACATGTAACTGGCGTTGTAATAATACACCATCCGCGGGTAGAGCTGCATAAAGAGCCCCAACCGCTGACCGGCGCCAAGATCGGCGGCCAGCCATGGCTGGATCTCGGCAAAAAAACGCGGCAATGGATTGGCAAAGGGATCGGCGGCAAAAAACAGCACTGCGGCCTGCACGGCGGCCGCGAGATGCAGGGCGCCCCGGAACCGGTGATCGGCCAGGCGGCCATGGGCCAGGGCGGCCATAAACGCAAAACAGGCGAACCAGAAATAGTACTTTTCGTTCTCGATCCAGAGGGGAATGACGTAGCGAGGCGGATGGGCCGCGTCGTAGGGCGGCAGGCCGCCGCCCATACGCGCCAGTTGCCGATTGAGATACTCGGCGAGCGGGGGCGGCAATTCGAGGGAGAGATTGCGGTAGATCGCCAGATGGAGCCAGCAGATGGCAAGGAATCCCACGAGATAGACCAGGCACTGGCCCCACAGGATCGGGCCGGACCAGCGGCCGGCCACCGGCCGGC
>CAYRGZ010000151.1:0-6229 GCA_964423785.1 uncultured Desulfobulbia bacterium | reverse complement strand
TAATTTTTTGGTGACCCCTACGGGACTCGAACCCGTGTCGCCGGCGTGAGAGGCCGGTGTCCTAGACCGCTAGACGAAGGGGCCGCTGAAATGTGTCCCCTATCTAAATGATGGCGCCTGCTTTGTCAAGTGTTCTCTGCGATACGCGCGAACTTTCTCCAGGTGGCCGGCTGTCATGCCGGCTCCGTCGCGTCCAGGCGGCCGGCGGCCAGGGCGGCGCCCAGGGCGCTCGCCCGGGACAGGTCCGCCGCCCGCCGGGCCATGGCACCCCGGGCATCGACCCCGCCGACCAACAGCTCGCCGGCATACCGAAACCCCATGGCATCGAGGCCGTAGCGGGCCTCGAGCACGGCGCCGGCGAACAGTTGCGCACCATAGGTTGCCGCCACGGACAGGAACAGGGCCGGCCGCTCGGCTCCGGCACTCCGCTCCAGCCGGTACTTGCGGGTCCAGAAGGCCTGCATCCGGTCGATGAACGCCTTGGTCTGGGCAGAGACGCCGTAGAAATAGATGGGCGAGGCGAGAATGATGCCCTCGGCCGCGTCGATCCGTGCGTAGAGGGGCGTCAGGTCGTCGTCGAGCACGCAGCGGCCGGTCTTGGCGCAACCACCGCAATTCTGACAAGGAGAAAACGTAAGATCGTTCAAGCGGACGGCTTCGACCACGGCGCCCTGTTGCCGGGCACCGTCGGCCGCCGCTTCGAGCAGCACCTCTGTGTTGCCCCCCTTGCGGGGACTACCGAGAATCGCCAGGATCGGGGAACGCATGGGGGCCTCCAAGTCGGTGGATCGCCTCCTTGTCCGGCCAGCGGTTGTAGAAGCGCGTCTCGTCGGCCAGACGCAAGAAGGCGTCGGATTCGAGAAAACGCGGTGCGCAGCGCCAGCGCCAATTACCGGACGAGGTGCCGGGCGTGTTCATCCGGCAGTCGTTGCCAAAACCGAGCACATCCTGCAAGGGGATGATGGCGAGCCGGGCCACGGAAGAAAGGGCGAGCCGGATGAAATCCCAGTGGATGGCGCTGCCGTCGCTGTTCGCATATCGCCTGGCCCGATCCTTGCTTTCTTGCGGGACCCGGGGATCGAGGTACCAGCCCACCGTGGTGTCGTTGTCGTGGGTGCCGGTATACACCACGCAATACGGTTCGTCGAAGTTGTGGGGTAGATAGGTGTTGGTCTCGTCCGAGTCGAAGGCGAACTGGAGGATGCGCATGCCGGGAAAACCGAGCTGCCGCCGCAGGGCGATGACATCCGGAGTGATGATCCCGAGGTCTTCGGCAATGATCGGCAGGCGGTCGAGAGTATCGCCCATGGCCTCAAAGAAACCGAGGCCCGGCCCCTCCACCCAGCGCCCCCGGACGGCGGTGGGCTCGCCGGCCGGGATTTCCCAGTAGGCGGCAAAGCCGCGGAAATGGTCGATGCGCACCGCGTCGGCAAAAAAGGCGTTGTGGGAGAAACGGCGTTGCCACCAGGCAACCAGCCGCGGATTGAGGCGCCCTTGTTCCTGCCAGCAGTAGAGGGGATTACCCCAACGCTGACCGGTGGCGCTGAAATAGTCGGGCGGCACACCGGCGACATGGGTGGGGTGTCCCGCGTGGTCGAGACAAAAACACTCCTGGTTTGCCCAGACGTCGGCGGAATCGTAACCGACATAGATCGGCAGGTCGCCGACGAGCAGCACCCCTTGCTCCCGGGCATGACGGCGTAAGCGCGCCCACTGCGAAAAAAAACAAAATTGCAGGAACCGATGGTATTCGTAGGTGTCTGCATCGGTACGACGCACATCGGCCAAGGCGGCCGGTTGCCTCTCCTTAAGCGATTCCGGCCACTCGGACCAGGACCGACGCTGGAACCGTTGCCGCAACACCATGTAGCAGGCGTAATCGTCGAGCCAGTGACGATGTTCTTCACAAAAGCACTGATACGGCGGCGACCGCCGCAAGGAAGCCGAGCGCCGAAATGCCTGTTCCAAAAGCCGCGTCTTGGCGGTGAACACGGTATCGAACTCGACCAGGTACTCGTTGGTAGCGGGATACGACGCCAGGTCTTCCTCGGTGAGCAGGCCCTCCTCCGCAAGGAGATCGGGGCTCACCAGCAGGGGATTGCCGGCAAAGGCGGAAAGGGCCATGTACGGGCTCATGGAAAACGCCCGGCTGCAGGGCCCCACAGGCAGAAACTGCCAGTAGGTCTGGCCGGCCACAGCCAAACGATCGATGAACCGATGCGCCTCCGGACCCAGGTCGCCGATCCCGTAACGGGACGGCAGGCTGGTGAGATGACAAAGAATACCGCTGCCGCGCGGCAATACCGCCGGCCTACCCCGGCTTCCGTTTTCCCCTGATGTCTTTCCGCCTTCTTCCATCCCGCGAAAACCCCCTTGCAAAAAAAATCATTTGAAACTATTATAAGAGATTCTGATTCTCGAATTAGCACCCTTCCCGATGGAGAACGACAACCGTGTCCGCTGACATCAAGGCAAAGCTGCTCGAGGTCGGGAGCGAGGAGGGATGCATCAGCATCGACCTGCTCAACGATCTCATCCCCGAGGACAACGACCCGAAAACCATCGACGAGATCTTCGACTTCCTCCACGACCACAATATCGAGATTCTAAGCCAGGAACAGCTCAAAGCTCAAGGAAAAGAAGGGATCCTGGAACGGGATCGCAAGAAACGAGCTGAGGCGACACGCGAAGCGGTCGAAAAGGACATCAAATCCGCCGAGGAAGACGAAGGCGGCGACGTCGAGGAGACCACCACTGCCTACCTGCGGGAAATGGGCCAGTTCGACCTGCTCACCCCGGAGGAGGAAGAGAAGTACTCCAAGGCTATCCGGGAGGGCTTCAACGCCATTGTCAACGCCATTCGCAACGACACCACCGGCCTGCCGGCCATCCGCGCCCTGGCCGCCCGGATCGATCTGTGGGAAAAACGCGACCCCAGCCTGAAGCCGAAGAAGACCCACCTGAACTACATGCTCCGGGAGGTGCGCAAGGCACGCGACGCCAACCCGGACATGCAGGAGATCAACGATCTCCTGTACCGCATCGAGCTCTACGCCCGCTCCATCGAGGTGGCCAAAGACGTGATGATCAAGGCCAACCTGCGCTTGGTGGTCAGTATCGCCAAACGGTACATGCATCAGGGCTTGAGCCTGGCCGACCTCATCCAGGAAGGTAACCTGGGCCTCATGCGGGCGGTTTTCCGCTTCGACTACACCAAGGGCAACAAGTTCAGCACCTACGCGAGCTGGTGGATCCGGCAGGCGATTACCCGGGCCATCCTCGACAAGACCCGTACCATCCGGTTGCCGGTGCACTTTCTCGAGTTGCGCAGCCAGTTCTTCAAGGCCTTCTATTCCCTGCTCAAGGAACTCGGCCGCGAGCCGACGCCGGTGGAGATCTCGGCCAAGACCGGCCTGCCCATGGACAAAATCCTCGCCATTCTCGAGGCCTCCCGCGAGCCGATCTCCCTCGAAACCCCGGTGGGGGACGACGATTCCACCTTGGGTGATTTTCTCGAGAACCGCGACTCCGAGTCCCCCTTCGAGGCGGTCAAGAACCAGGAACTCTCCGAACGGGTCAAGGGCATTCTCATGACCTTGAGCCCGCGCGAGGAAAAGATCATCCGCCTGCGTTTCGGCATCGGCGAGGACGCCGAATACACTTTGGAGGAGATCGGCAAACGCTTCAACGTCTCTCGGGAGCGCATCCGGCAGATCGAGAAGAAGGCTCTCAACCGCCTGCGTCACTCGAGCCGTCGGGACAAGTTGAAACATTTTCTGGACTGAGGCCGGTCCGCGTTGGACACCGGTCATGGCCAGCCCTCCCAGCCGGACCCGCGCCGCCCTGCCCTCGATCCACGATCCGGTCTTTCCCTTCCTGCTGGCCGCCGCCTTCGCAGCCGGTTCCATGCTGGGTAGCCCCGGCCCCATTGCCCTGGCTGCAGCGGCGGTCATCGGCATGGCGACCTCCCTTTTCGCCGGCCATGGGCGCCACGAGCCGCGCACCGGGCTCCTCCTGCTCGTCCTTTTCTTCCTCGTCGGACTCGGCCGTTCCTCCCCGCTCACCCCGCCCACCGATCCGGCCCACATCGTCAACCTGATCGAGGACGACACCGAGTACACCCTAGTGGGCCGGATCACCGGTCTGCCACGCTCCTTTTCCGACACCACCCGGCTGACGCTCACGGTGAGCCGGTGCATCGACCAACAAGACCAGCGACCGGCCCATGGGATCGTGGCTATCACCCTTGCCCGCTCCCTGGCCGACACTCTACCGCCACCGGGCGCCACCATTGCCGTGCGCGCCGTGCTGCGGCGGCGTCTGGCCAGCCGCAATCCAGGAATCGTGGATCCCTTGGTTCGCCGAGGCATTTGGGTCAGCGGCCGAGTGCCATCTCCTGCTTATGTATCGATTCTCGCGCCACCCCAGGGAAGCGTCGGCCTGCTGGACCGGCTGCGGGCAACGATCGGCGATCGCATCGACACAACCCTTCCTCCGCGGGCGGCCGGCCTCTACCGGGCCCTGCTCATCGGCGATCGCAGCCGGCTGCCGGCGGCGGTGATGAGCGAGTTCCGGCAAGCGGGCATCCTTCACCTGCTGGCCATCTCCGGCCTCCATATCGGCATGCTCGGCGTGTTCGCCTATGCCGTCTTTCTTTCGCTCTTGCGCTGCAATCCACGGCTGCTGCTTGCGATCAACGCGCCCAAGACGGCCACCCTGGCCTCGCTCGTACCCATGGCCGCCTACGCCCTGGTCGCCGGCCTGCAGCCACCGGTACTGCGGGCCTTCTTCATGGCGACCTGCTGCGCGGTGGCCCTCACCATCGAACGCCGCTGGTCCTTACTTCACGGGGCCCTGGCCGCCGCCCTGACCATCGTCGTGATCGATCCCCGAGCCATGACCGGGCCCTCCTTCCAGCTTTCCTTTGCGGCCGTTGTCGGTATCGCCCTGTTCTACCGGCCGCTTGCATCCCGCCTTGATGAGCTACTCCCAGCCCTCCCCTTCCAGCGGCCGCTCGTCGCCGGGATCGCGGTATCGATCGCCGCCACCATCGGTACCGCGCCCCTAGTGCTCTATCATTTCAACCGGCTCCCTCTCTACGGCGTGCCGGCCACCCTGCTGGCCGCCCCCCTGTTTTGTTTCTGGTCCCTGCCGTTGGGGCTTCTCGCCTGTCCGCTCCTGTTTCTCGCTCCGGATCTCGGTGGGTTCTTGCTGAGACTCGGCGGCCTGGGACTGGAGGTAGGCACCGGGGTGGCGGGCTACTTCGCCGAGTTGCCCGGTGCAGTTGTCACCGTGGCATCTCCCTCCAGACTCGAAATAGCTGCAGCCTACGCTCTGCTCGTCGGCCTGCGCTACCAACGGCACCACCCGCTGGCCCGCTATATCCTGCTCGGAAGCCTGGTGATCATCCCGGTAAGCGTGTTGGTCACGGTGGGCGGCCGCTATCTCGAAAACCGACCCCGCGCCACCGTTCTGGACGTGGGACACGGCTCGGCCGTGCTCCTGGAACTACCCGGCAATACGAACGTTCTCGTCGACGGTGGAGGACTGCGCACCGACCGCTACGATGTCGGCAGTCGCATCATCGCTCCGGTGCTCTGGAAAAAACGCATCACGCGCCTGGACGGGGTGGTGATCACCCATCCGCACGCCGACCACTACAACGGGCTGTTCTTCATCCTGGAACACTTCCGGCCGCGTATGCTGGTGGTCAACGGCCGGCCGGGGCCACCCTCCTACGAGGCCCTGCTCCGACAGGCCGCAGAACTGGACATTCCCGTGGTCACCGCCGATGCCGGCGCGGTCCTGTACGAGCGGGGCACGGTGCGGCTCGAGGTGTTGTCCACCGGCAACGGGACCGGAACCGCCAACGAGGATTCCCTTGTCCTGCGCTGCACGGCCGACGGACACCGTTTTCTTCTACCGGGCGACATCGAACGTAGAACAGAGAATGCCCTGGCCGAAACCGACATTCGGGCCGAGGCACTGCTCCTCTCCCACCACGGCCGGAACCGCAACGACGAATTCCTGCAGGCCGTGGCACCGAAGATCATCGTCGTCTCCACCTCGCGCCGCCTTCGCCGCCGGCCGGGAGAATACGCCACGGCAAACTGCGGCGCCGTCAGCCTATGCTGGCAAGCGGACGGCATCAAGGCCGAACCGCTCGATTCCAGCTGCCGGTGAACACATCCAACTCCCGTCTACGGCGCTTCTCTGTGCTTTGGTTAAC
>CAYRGZ010000150.1:0-6309 GCA_964423785.1 uncultured Desulfobulbia bacterium | reverse complement strand
AGTCGCCGGCCCGCCCGCCGGTCGAACCGTTTGATGAGATAGACGGGCCGGCCGGAGACCTCTTCCAGGGCGGTTTCCGGCACGTCCAGTCCCGCCGTCCGGGCCATTTCCATGGTGGCGAACTCGATGCGGGGCAGCGGGATCCGGGTCCGGATGTTGGGAAACTTGGCGATCCATTCCCCGTCCCGATACCGTACCGGGCATTTCGGCTGCGCTCCCCCGAGTGAGGTCCCCTGGGCCAGAAGGGGGAAGAGATCCGGCGGCAGCGGCTCTTCCGCCATGGCCCGCTCGAACGCCTCGGCCACCCGGCCGAGTTCCCCGAAGTTGATCGGCCGCTCTTCCCGCGTCGTCGGTTGCGCAGGATCGAGACCGAAGGAGATGGCGCCGACCGCGTTGGTGGTGATGCAATCGAGCATTTCGAAGGGCCGGAGGGAGCCGAAGGGGATACGCAGCCGCTTTGCCAGGACGTACTTGCCCCACGAGTCCGGGAGTACGTCGGCCAGGGCGCCGAAGATGCCGCCGTTCTTGCGGGTGATGTACTCGCGTTCGGCGAGCGGTAGGTTGACGGGATCGAGGGGGATGGCGTTTGGCCGGCGCAGGTAGCGGCGGCCGTAGGCGAAGCGGCCGACACCGGTGTCCACGTCCAGGATGAAGAGGCCGGCCGGCACCGGGCCATCGTGACCGGGAAGCCAGGTGAAGACGATCCGTTCGAACCGGCTAGAAATCGAGGCGCTCATCGGTCTTGGTGCGGACCCGCTGCGGCAGGCGCTGCTTTTCCAGGGTCAGGCCGACGGAATCGCTCTCCGGTTCGGCGAAACGGATGGTGTCGTCCAGGAGGAAGACCTCGGCCAGGGCGATGTAGGCGCCGATCTTCACCGAGGGATCCCCCCGCTCGATCCGCTTGATGGTGGAGACGGAGACACCGATCATGGCCGCCACCGTCTCGATGGTCCGGCGCCGCCGCTGCCGGGCGATCCGCAGGTTCCGGCCGAGGCGGCGGCAGATGTCGCGGACCTGTTCTGACGGCTCAAATAAGCTCATATAAGACCTCTTGCGTTCTATAAGAGCTTATATATGAGCTATTGTCAACCAAGTTTCGATGGAATCGTAAAAACTACGATCGGTCATTCGCTGCGCTCACCACCTCCATCGAGTTCGCGGCCTGTAACCGTTGCATTACCGTGTCAGGCCTGCACCGACAGCGAGTTTTTACGAGGCCATCACCTCTCGCGGGTGGCCCCGATCGTGGGGCGTCCGGGGCTCTGTCCGGGTCTCTGCCGGGGCAAGACAGAAACCCATATCGTGAGCCCGTCTTCTCAGCCGTGATGATGCCGGTCGCCGGCCGGGGGCGGTGGGGTGGTGGCGTGCTGGCGGATGTATTCGTACATGACCAGGGCGGCGGCGATGCTGACGTTGAGGCTCTCCACCTTGCCCCACTGGGGAATGCGTAAGGAGGCGATATTCGGATAGTCGGCCTTGTCGAAGCTGATGCCGAATTCTTCGTGCCCGAGCACGAAGGCGCTTTTTGCCGGCAGGCGGCATTCGGTGAGGCAGGTGCTGTTGGTGGGTTCCAGCACGAAAACGTGGTAGCCTTGGCGGCGCAGTTCCGCGTGACAGGCGGCGAAATCGTCGAAGAAGCGGGCCGGTACCCACTTGAAGGAGCCCTTGGCCGGCGCCGGGTGGAAGAAATCGGTGCCGACCAGATAGACCGCCGTCCCGCCCAACGCATCGACGGTGCGAAATATCTTGCCGATGTTGAAGTCCGGTTTCAGGTGGTCGAGAACGACGATGAAGGAATGGGGGCCCGGCTCGGCGAAGCGGTTTAGGAGCCGCTGGCGCTCGAACTGTTTGCGGGCCAGCCTGTTGTATTCCTTGCGCAGCCGTTTGCGGCTCTTGCGGTCCATCATTCCCTCCCGGCCGGAACGATGATGCCGGCGTCGAGCAGTGCCGCCACGGTCTCGGCCAGGGGCAGGCCGACCACGTTGGAGTACGATCCCTCGATGCTCTTGACCAGGCAACCGCCCAATCCCTGGATCCCATAGGCACCGGCCTTGTCCAGCGGTTCGCCGGTGGCCACGTAGGCGTCGATCAGGGCCGGCGCAAGCTGCGCAAACTGGACCGTGGTCCGGCAGGCGAACCGGTGACAGGTGCCGCGCCGTTCGTGCAGGAGGCAGACGCCGGTGATCACCCGGTGCAGCTCCCCGGACAGGCGCGTCAGCATGGCGCGGGCCTCGTCGGCGTCCGTCGGCTTACCGAGCATGGTATCGTTGAGTACGACAATGGTGTCGGCGGCCAGGATCCAGTGGTCGGGATGTTGGGTGGCCACGGCGGTTGCCTTGTCCATGGCCAGTCGTTCGACGTAGGCGAACGGATCTTCGTCCGGCCGGGGCCGTTCGTCCACCGACGCCGTGACCACGGTGAAGGTGATACCCAGATCGGCCAGCATTTGCCGCCGCCGCGGCGAGCCGGAGGCCAGGACCAAAGGTGCGATGGTGGTAAAGAGTTTCGCTTGCGGGGCCATGAGAGAAAAATTTTGCTGGAATCGCACGTTTTACGATTCCAGCAAGATTGATGGAATCGCAAAAACTGCGATTCCATCGAGTTCACGCTTCGTAACCATTTGAATTACCGTGTCAGGCCTGCACCGACCGCGAGTTTTTACGGGTTCATCAAGATTCGGTCGGTGACGGTTTTTGCTGGCAGGCTCCCACGGGGCGCTTCCAGCGAGGAGCCACAATACCGGAAGCAGGATCGCGACGCAAGGGGATCAGGTACGGGCGATCCGCCGGGCCAGGCCCCGCAAGACGCCAAGGACGGAAAAGCGCACCGGCGCAAGCGCGAAAGGGACCTCGAAAGGCGGCAGGTCCAATTCGTGCGGCGCTCGTTCCGGAAAGGAGAGTTCGCTGGCCTGGCTGCCGGGCAGTCGTCTCCGGCAACATTCCCGCCACAGGGGGCTCTTTTCCGGCGCGATTTCGAGACAGTCGAGCAGTGCGGTATCCACGGCCACCGGATTGGCACCGCTGGCGACCAACCCCAAGGGAAGGGGATCGCCACCGGCCGGTCCTGCGCGGTGCATGGCGATGATGCCGTCGCACAGGCTGATGGAGGGTGGCAACAGATCGGGAATATCGATGATGCAGCGGGCAAGTCCCGGTTCGCCGAGGCGCATGTGCAGCCACGGTTTGCGGATGCCGATCACGGTGCCGAAGAAGTTCTTCATCGCCAGGGTGACGCGGAACTGGTTGTGGGCCTTCACCTTGGGCAAATTGACGATCAGGTCGCAGTCGGCCGCCGCCCGGGCCAGGGTGATTCGCACTCCGGCCGTGGTGGGATGGGTCGGTCCAGGCCGGAACTCGACGATATCCACCGGCAGACCGGCGAGGGCCTCGGCCATGCCGCAGCGGCGCATGACCTGCCGGGCGGTACCGAAGGCGGGCGAGTCTCCCACCATGGGCCGGGCGCCGCAGTCGGAGACCAGTTCGGCCACCGCCCGCACGAAACGGGGATCGGTGCAGGCTGGGTCGAACGGACGCCGGGCGGTCACCAGGTTGGGCTTCAGGAGCACCCGGCAGCCCCGCAGCCGCTGGCAGCCGCCGAGTCCTTCCAGGTGACGGGCGAGCACCGCCTTGACCTCCTGGTAGCTGGGGCAAGGACTCAGCCAGACGGTATGTAACATGGTCGTTTCGGGATGGGGCTGCGTGCGGCTCATGGGGAAGGTCGTGGGCCCTCGGGTGGAGATAATACATAAAAAAAGGCCGGCCTTGGGGGGAGACCGACCTTTTCCGAGAAAGAAGAAAGGAGATAAGAGTGTTTCTCTTGACCTCTAGCGTATAGCAACATGCGTGCCATCATGAGAAATCCTTGCAGGGCAAGGGGTTGGCGAGATGTGTCCATCCTGGAAGCGGTCGATGCGGTACAAGAATTTGTACCGCCGGGAAGCCCGTAAGTGGTCTTTTGCTTTTTGTGTAACTGTTCCAATAAGTTATGTTGGTGTCAGATTTTGTACCCCTGGGGCGGTATGCTGACAGGAAGCTGCTCGAGGGGGGTGGTTGCCCGTGGGATCGGGGAGGAGGAAGGGTACAAAAAATTGAACAGAGTCCTAACGGCGCCGGGAACGCGGGCCGCGGCGCCCGCGTTCCCGGCTACAACCAGTATGGTCTCAGCCCTCGCGGCCCCAGTTCAGGAGGCTGCCGGCAAGCAGTATCTGGCGGTGCCGGTCGGAGACGTCGAGGAGGGCGGTGAGCGGCCGACCGTCGATCTCGATGGTCAGTTCCCGGGCGCCATCGGCGATGGCCTGGCGCAGATCGCCGATCACCACCCGGCTGCCGGCCTGGATCCAGTCGTAGTCGGCCGGGTCGGCAAAGGTCAGCGGCACGATGCCGAAGTTGATCAGGTTCGCTTTATGGATGCGGGCGAAACTTTTCACCAGCTTGACCCGCACGCCAAGGTAACGGGGCGCCAGCGCAGCGTGTTCTCGCGACGACCCCTGGCCGTAGTTCTCGCCGCCGACGATCATGACGTTGCCGGCCGCCTTGGCCTTGTCGGCGAATTCGGCGTCGATCTGGCTGAAGACGTAGTTGCTGATCGCCGGGATATTGGACCGCAGCGGCAGGATCTTGGCGCCGGCCGGCATGATGTGATCGGTGGTGATGTTGTCCTCCAGTTTCAGGAGCACGGTGCCCTCCCAGCGGTCGGGCAGGGCGTCGAAATCCGGGAAGGGGGCGATGTTGGGGCCGCGGACGATCTCCACCTTGGCCGCTTGCTCCGGCGGCAGCGGCCGCTCGATGCGCTGGTCACCGGGCAGGTACCGCTCAGGCAGGGTGAAAGAGGGATAATCGCCGAGATCGCGGGGATCGGTGATGACGCCGGTGATGGCCGAGGCCACCGCCACCTCGGGGCTGCACAGGTAGACCTGATCGTTCACCGTGCCGGAACGTCCCGGGAAGTTGCGCGGGAAGGTGCGCAGCGAGATGGTGCCGGTGGCCGGTGCCTGGCCCATGCCGATGCAGCCGAGACACCCGGCCTGGTGGATGCGGGCGCCGGCCCGTACGAGCGGCATCATGTCGCCCTGGGCGATGAGGTTTTCGAGCACCTGGCGGCTGCCCGGGTTGATCTCGAAGCTGACATCCGGGTGCACGGCACGATTTTCCAGGGCCTTGGCCACCACGGTGAGGTCGCGTAGCGACGAGTTGGAACACGATCCCACCAGCACTTGGTGAACCGGCCGGCCAGCCACTTCGCGTACCGGCACCACGTTGTCCGGCGACGACGGACAGGCGATGAGCGGTTCCAGGGTGCCGAGATCGATTTCCATCACCTCGTCATAGACCGCGTCGTCGTCGGCGACGATCTCCTGCCAGCCTTCGGCCCGGCCCTGGCTTTCCAGGAAGGCGCGGGTATTGGCATCCGACGGGAAGACCGAAGTGGTGGCTCCGAGTTCGGCGCCGAAGTTGGTGATGGTCGCCCGATCGGTGACCGACAGTTCGGCGACACCTGGTCCGAAGTATTCCATGATATAGCCCACCCCGCCTTTTACCGAGATGCGGCGCAGCACCTCGAGCAGGACGTCGCGGGCCGAGACCCAGGGCTGCAGTTTACCCGTCAGCCGGATACCGTAGATCTTCGGCATGACGAGGTAGAATGGTTTGCCCGCCATAGCCATGGCTACGTCGAGACCGCCGGCGCCGATGGCCAGCATGCCGAGGCCGCCGCCGGTGGGAGTGTGGGAATCGGAACCGAGCAGGGTCTTGCCCGGCAAGCCGAACCGTTCCAGGTGGATCTGGTGCGAGATACCGTTGCCGGGCGGCGAGAAGTAGAGTCCGTAGCGTCGGGCCACCGACTGCAGGAATCGGTGATCGTCGGCGTTTTTGAAGTCGGACTGCACCAGATTGTGGTCCACGTAACAGACCGACAGCTCGGTCTGGACCCGCTCCATGCCGGTGGCCTCGAATTCCAGGTAGGCCATGGTGCCGGTGGCGTCCTGGGTCAGGGTCTGGTCGATGCGGATACCGATCTCGCTTCCTTTTTTCATGTTGCCTTCCACCAGGTGGGCGGCGATCAGTTTTTCGGCAACGGTCATTCCCATGGTTGTTGCTCCTTTTCGTGAAACGTGACAAAGTGAGATGAGACACTGGGTTTGCTCGGTGAGAAACCGGTCTTTTACCATAAATTTGATGGAGTCGCAAAACGCGCGACTCCATCGAGTTCGTGCTTTGTAACCCGTTGCATTATCGTGTCATGCCTGGGCCGCCTGAGAGTTTTTACGGCTTCATCAAGTTTGCGGTGATGTTCACACCGTGCGGCAAAGAG
>CAYRGZ010000149.1:0-6354 GCA_964423785.1 uncultured Desulfobulbia bacterium | reverse complement strand
CTTCAACCTGCTGGCCAATGCCGAGGAGGCGATGGCCGGTCCCGGCACCATCACGGTCCGCACCGGCCGGGACGACCGGTTCGTGACCTTTTCCATCGGTGATTCCGGCCCCGGCGTGGCCGAGGATCTCCGCGATACCCTGTTCGAGCCCTTCGTCTCCAGCAAGGCGGCCGCCTCCGGCACCGGCCTCGGCCTTTCCATCAGCTACGGTATCATTCGGCGTCATCAGGGCAGGATTTCCTACGAATCGGTTCCCGGCAAGGGCTCCATCTTCACGGTGCACCTTCCCCTGGTTCTGAAACATGCGGGCCGGGGCGGGAGAGTCTGAGGGGCCATTATTTCTTTGACTTCCCCCCCCGCCGCGTCATATCATTTTCCTCGTAACGAAACTATCCCTCATGGCGTACAAGCCGGCCGGGCCGTTGTCCGGCCGGCGCTCGCACCACAACACCACAAGGAGGTTTGACCATGGCCATACGAATCGGTATCAACGGGTTCGGCAGGATCGGCAGGAACATCTTTCGGGCCCGGGATACGGACCCGGCCTTTGCGGATATCGAGATCGTCGCCATCAACGATCTCACCGACACCAAGACCCTGGCCCACCTCCTGAAGTACGATTCGGTGATGGGGGTGTACGACCGGCAGGTGGAGGCGGACGAACGCGGCATCGTCGTCGACGGCCGGCAGGTCGCCGTCTTCAGCCACCGCAACCCGGCCGATATCCCGTGGGGCGAGGTGGGGGTGGATTACGTGGTCGAGTCCACCGGGCTGTTCCGCAGTGACGAGCAGGCCAAGGCCCACCTGGATGGCGGTGCCCGCAAGGTGGTCATCTCAGCCCCGGCCAAGGGGAATGTCAAGACCATCGTCATGGGGGTGAACGAGGACGAGTATGACCCGGCCGAGTACCACATCGTGTCCAACGCCTCCTGCACCACCAACTGCCTGGCGCCGGTGGCCAAGGTCATCCTCGACCGGTTCGGCATCAAGCGCGGCCTCATGACCACGGTGCACGCCTATACCAACGACCAGCGCATCCTCGATTTTCCCCACAGTGACCTGCGCCGGGCCCGGGCCGCGGCCATGTCCATGATTCCGACCAAGACCGGTGCCGCCGCCGCCGTCTCCTTGGTGATTCCCGAGCTGAAGGGCAAGTTCGACGGCATGGCGGTCCGGGTGCCCACACCCAACGTCTCCCTGGTGGACGCGGTCATCGAGGTGGAGCGGGAAACCACGGCGCCCGAGGTCAACGAGGCCTTGAAGGCGGCTGCCAACCGCTATCTGGGCTACTCGGAGGAACCGCTCGTCTCCATCGATTACCAGGGCAACCCGCACTCGTCGGTGGTGGATGCCCTGTCCACCAAGGTGATCGGCGGTACCCTGGTCAAGGTGCTGGCCTGGTACGACAACGAGTGGGGCTATTCCAACCGGGTTCTCGACCTGATCCGGCACATGGACCAGCAGAATCCTCTGTGATGATCCTGGAATATCGACAAAATTTCCGTCACGGATCCAGGATGCCATGACGTCCGCCACGCCCATACCCGGGGAGCCGTTAGAGACGGCGCCGCTGGAATCCGACGCCCTGCGCGCCAATCTGCAGGAGACCGCGGTGGAGCGGGTGGTGATCGCCTCCCGCTTCGATCTCTTGTTCGAGGTGTTCCGCGACTACCAGGGGATCGCCAAGAGCCTGCACCAACTGCTCTTCGAGATCCACCATCCGTTCCGCAACTGGAATCTCATCCTGCCGCGCTACCGGGCCTTCGTCCTTAAAAATACCGGCCATTATGCCCGCCATCCGGACGGACCCCGGGCCTTCGTGCTTTTTTGCGACGTCTTCTTCATGGCCATCGAGGCCAAGGCCAAGGTGGAGTTCGCCGCGGTCGAGTCCCTGGTGGCCTGCTTGGAGAAACTGGTCGCCACCCTGGATGCGGGCGAGATGCCGCGGTACGAGGAGGCCATCAATACAATCCTCGACCGCGTCGCCGAGCTTCCCGACGATGCCTTCCTGCTGCTTGTTCAGGGCCACCACCCGATGAAGCGCATCGCCCGGGCGCTCCTCGACAAGGTCCAGAGGCTGTCGTCCCCCGCCGCCTTCGATCTCGGCCCCATGGCTCGCCTGATGGCCCGCATTCTGGAGCGCAACTACCGCTACTGGTTGGCCGAGGAGGATCCGTATCCCTGGCTGGTGGCCGAATGCGAAGATATGTGCCGCGGCTTCGAGGCCCAGCGCATGTTCGCCGCCATCTCCCACGACCGCTTCCGGGAGCACCTCGACGCTCTGGCCGCCATCTCCTTCGACGATCCAGCCGCTGCCCTCGAGCAACTGCTCGAACTGCCGGCCCACATGGACGTCGTTCGGCTCTACAAATCGATCCCGGACCAGCTCATGGATCCGGAGGCGGCGCCCGCCGCCGATGACCGCTTCGCCGAGAACCGCAAACTGCTCTTCCTGTTCCGGATCATGGAGACGCCGGGTCTCTTCCTCATCCACGAGGAGACCCTGCGCGAGGTGAACCGCAGCCTGGTGAACCTCATCCGTCGTCAGACCTTCGAGGAGATCGAGCGTTTTCTGCTCACCACCCTGCAGCTGCTCAAGATCAACATCAAAAAGTATCCCCACACCTCGTTGCAATGCATCCAGGTGCTCGGCACCGAGGTCTTCCGGCGTGGCAGTTCACGGCTGGTGGAAACCTTTCTCTGGGAGACGGTGCGCTTCGGCTTCCAGTACCCGGGGTTCGCCGGCATCACCGAGGAATGGCAGCCGGTCACCAACCCGGCCCACCTGGCCAACATCCGGGTGTGGCTCCACCTGATCACCCAGGAGCCCAAGTGGTGCTCCACCCTCTTTTCCGCCCTCATCATCAACCTGAAACTGGCCGGTACCTGCGTCAAGGACACCGACCTCTTCCAGCGTGACATCACCAACCTGCTCAACCATCCCATCGAGCCGGTCTACAACCTGGTCAAGCAGTTCGCCAAGTTGATGCCGGTCTTCTTCAACGAGATCGGCGCCGAGGGCGTGCTGCGCGACGTGTCCACCCAGGTGGACGAGATCCACCGCCGCCGGGACAAGCTTATCCACTTTCTGCGCAAGCAGAGCCACGTAGAATCCACCAACGTGATCGTCGATTTTGTCCGGGCCATCTTCCTGTTTTGGAAGACCCGCGACAAGGGCCATCTCGCGTCTTACCTGCCGCCGGAGGTGCTCGGCCAGGTGGCGACCAGGGGGCCCTTCATCGACGAACTCTCCCTGCTCGTCAACCGCGCCTTTGCGGAAATCGCCACGGTGGATGACCTGCTCACCTGGGACGAGCACCGCCGGAAGCAATTCCTGGCCCGGCAGACGGACGTGTCGGAAACCGAACGGCAGCGTTTCGATCTCATGGTGGAGATGTTCCGGCTGCTGGAACAAAAGTACAACCTCGGCTTCCAGCAGATCCGCCACCATCTCTTGCAGGCGGCGGACGCTGGCTTCCCGGAGATGGAGGAACTGCTGGCCGATCTCGAAATTTGCGATACCTTCGAATGCCTCACCGCCATTCTGCACCACCTGGAGCGCCTGAAGGAGATCATCCTGTCGGACGAGGTGTTTGAGGCCCGCGAGGACATCTACCACAAGCGCCACATCGCAGTGGACATCCCGTCGGTGTACGGCCGCTACCGGGAGCGGAAGTTCGATGCCCTGAGCCTCACCTTCCGGCTCGAAAACCTCGCCAATCTCTATCTCGAACAGTTGCCGAACACCGTCAACCTGTCCTTCATCACCAGGGCGACGTTCATCCGCATCCTGCGCTGCCTGCGGCTCTACCTGCGGGCCTTGCGGATCGACGGCATCAAGAGCCGCCGGCTGGAGACCTACGTGTCGCTTTTGTCCAACTCCATGGGCATTAAACGGTTCTCCTACACCCAGTATCTCGACATCTTCCGCGGCCTGTCCGAGGGGGTGAAGGACGTCATCTACGCTTACTACACCAATATCCACGAAAACAACCTGTCGATCATCATCCCCCAGATCGGCCGCGACAACCTGCTGCCAAAGTACCGGGAACAGTGGGACGACAGCGACATGACCGCCACCGTCCACCGGCTCTCCGAGACCTTCATGCGCGACCTCATCGCCGGCACCTTCGGCCTCCAGCACCTCGACAACTTCATCACCCGTATCTACCAGACCCTGGAAAGCCAGAAGGAGCTGCTCGAACGGGACAAGCTCGACCTGCTCATGACCTACAACCCGGAGCGGGCCCTCTCCGCCATCCACCGGCCGCGGTCGCGGACCAATAACCTGATCCTGCTCGGCAACAAGGGTTACAATCTCACCCAGCTCGCTACCGACGGCAAGCCGGTGCCGCCGGGCTTCATCCTCACCACCGAGGTCTTCCGCTGCTGGCCGGTGATCTTCAGCTTCACCCGGGCGCGCGACGAGCTGATGCGCCAGATCCGCCAGGCGCTCACCCAGGTGGAGGAACAGACCGGCCGGCGCTTCGGCGATCCGGCCAATCCCTTACTGCTGTCGGTGCGCAGCGGCGCCGCCATTTCCATGCCTGGCATGATGGCCACCATCCACAACGTCGGTCTGAACGAGGAACTGACCGCCGAGTTTGCCGCCTCCAGCCAGCGGCCGTACCTCGCCTGGGACACCTACCGCCGTTTCCTGCAATCCTGGGCCATGACCAACGGACTGGCCCGTGAGGTTTTTCAGAATCTCATGGATAGCCACAAGAAGCGGTGCGGGGTGACGGTGAAGCGTCAGTTCACTCCGGAGCAGATGCGCGACCTGGCGCTCCAGTACCAGCAGACGGTGCGGGAGTCCGGCATCGAGATTCCGGACGACCCCTGGCAGCAGCTGATCGGCGCAGTGGAAATGGTGCTCGGGTCGTGGCAAGCAAAAAAGACCCAGGAATACCGGGCGCTCATGGACATCTCCGACGCCTGGGGGACGGCGGTCATCGTCCAGACCATGGTGTTCGGCAACCGGGGCGAGGAGTCGGGTTCCGGCGTGGTGTTCACTGCCCATCCGTACCGCAAGGTGAGCCGGGTGGCCCTGTGGGGCGACTATGCCCCCGCCGACCAGGGCGAGGATATCGTCAGCGGCCTGGTGGCCACCTACCCGATTTCGGTGGAGCAGGCGGAGATCGACGGCCGCTCGCAGGAGAACAGTCTCGAACGCCGGTTCCCCGAGGTGTACCAGCGGCTTCTGGACATCTGCCGGGAACTCGTCTACGTCAAGCGCTGGAACCCACAGGAGATCGAGTTCACCTTCGAGGGGCCGCGGGCCGAGGACCTCTATATCCTCCAGACCCGGGACATGATCACCATCAAGAAGAAGGAGCGGTTCAACGTCTTCGTGGAGGAGGATATCGAGCGGTTCGTCCTCGGCAAGGGCATCGGCGTCTCCGGTTCGGCCCTCTCTGGCCGGGCGGTGTTCACCGAGGCCAATATCGAGCAGTTGCGGCGCGAGGACCCCGACTGCCCCCTCATTCTCATTCGGCAGGATACCGTGCCCGAGGACATCCGAGAGATCAGTCGGGCCGACGGCCTGCTCACCGCCCGCGGTGGCCAGACCTCCCACGCCTCGGTGGTCACCCTGCGTCTTGGCAAGACCTGCGTCGTGGGTTGCAACGCACTGGCGGTGCACGAAAACGAAGAGTGGTGCGCGATCAACGGCGAGGTCATCCGCTTCGGCGACGAGGTGAGCATCGACGGCCGGAAGGGCCTTTTCTTGAAGGGCCGGCATCCGGTGCGGGAAGAGGTGCGCATCCTGCCGCTGTAGCCGGGGGTTTCGGGACTGACAGCTAGTTTGGCTGTGAGGTTATGACAAACTCTCTGTCGTTCTGCATATGCGCCAGCCTCCATTTCCCTCGTCAGTGAACGTTGTCCCCCCGGGCAACCTGCCGACGGTCATGGAAGCTGTAATTGTATCTCCATCCTGATCCGAGCACTTTTCTGCTTGGTCATGAGCAATCCCTTCTGTCATATCGCTTATGGATGCCGTATCGTTGCGTGGCGCATTGTTGAGAACTTCGGTCTAGCAGCCCGTTTTTCAACGGGCTGCTAGACCCTCCCCGCAGGGGTGCTTTTACGGCGCAAGGCCAAGGCCAATTCTCTTTTTCTTGATGCGTTCATCTAGCAGCTGGGCTGCTTTGACCGGATCAGGCTCAACCACATAAGAGGCTCCGACCAGATCCTCAAAGCCCTCAAGCGCCAGATCGGTCACCACCTTTGAGCCCAAGATGTTTGGCGGCAGGCCGAGGTGGGTATAAATGCCTGACGCAACCGCGTAGGTGGCAATGGCAGCCGCCTTTTCAGAATACCACTCCGGAGAAGATGCCCCCACAGGAAGGTCAGATA
>CAYRGZ010000148.1:0-6393 GCA_964423785.1 uncultured Desulfobulbia bacterium | reverse complement strand
GAGTTTTTACGGGTTCTTCTGTTTTGCAACAGGCTCATCTGAATCGGTTTTCCCTCCATCCGCGTACCAGAGAAACTGCCGGCATACTCCCCGGATGATGCGTACCTCCCGGGAGCGTAGTCCTATACGCCCCAGAAAGCGCCGGATGCCGCGCATCCAGTAGTCCTTGTCTTCGTCCTTCAGGAAGCCGATGGTGTGCAGCACGGTTTCGATGTGCTGGTACATCTTCTCCATCTCCTGGCTCTCCGCCAGTTTCGACCGGAAATAGATGGGGCCGCGCCGGTGGGCCTCGATGACGCCGGCCACGAGTTCATACGAGAGGATCGCCACCGCTTGGGCCAGGTTCAAGGAGGCGGTGCCCAGGGTGGGGATGGTGACCAGCATGTTGCATGGTCGCAGATCCTCGTTGGTGAGCCCGCGGTCCTCGGAGCCGAAGACGAGCGCCACCCGGTTGTGGGCCAGCAGTTCCACCAGCCGGCCGCCCATCTCCCGCGGTGTGGCCAGGCCGCGCCGCATGCGGCCGGTGCGGGCCGTGGCCGCCACGGCGAAGGCGAACGGCGCCAGGGCACTTTCGAGATCGGCGTGGATGGTCATGGCGTCGAGGACATCGGCGGCGTGGTGGGTGGCCATTTTGCGCATCGGTTCCTCGTCTGGCGGTTCGTCGCGGACCAGCACCAGGCCGCCGAGGCCCATGTTGCGGACGATGCGGGCGGCGGCGCCGATGTTTTCCGGGTACTTGGGACGGACCAGGACGATGCTCGCGTTGGCGACGAGCGGGGCCACGGTATTGCGGAGTGTTTCCGGGATCATGGCGTGGATGTGGCGTCGTCGAGTACGAAGTTGCAGTAAAAACGCTGGCGGTCGATGGACACCAACCGGACGGTGACCTGGTCGCCGATCTGGAAGGTGCGGCCGGTGCGCCGGCCCCGCAGCCGGTGCAGCCGTTCGTCCACCTCGTAGTAGTCATCCTCGAGATCGGTGATGGCGATGGCGCCGCCGGCGTAGTGGTCGAGCAGTTCCACGAACAGGCCGAAGGAGGTCACGCCGGAGATCACCGCCCGGAAGCTGTCGCCGATCTTGTCGGCGAGGAACAGCACCTTGGCCCGGTCCATGGTCTCCCGTTCCGCGTCCACGGCGATCCGTTCCCGCTTCGAGAGGTATTCCCCCAGTTCGACCGGGTCGGTGGCCGGCGGCGGTGCGTCGATGCCGAGCAGGGCGGCCAGGGCCCGATGGACGACGAGATCGGGATAGCGGCGGATCGGCGAAGTGAAGTGGGTGTAGTGACTGGCCGCCAGCCCGAAGTGGCCCACGTTCTCCGGTGCATAGCGGGCCTGCTGCATGACCCGTAGCATCAGGTTGCTGATGATGTACTCGCGCGGCGTGCCCGCCACCTGGTCGAGGATGCGGCCGAACCAGGCCGGTTCCGGTCTGGCCTCGCTGGCGGAGAGTCCCAGCGACTCGGTGAATTGCTGGAAGGTTTCCATCTTGGCCGGGTCCGGCGCCTCATGGATGCGGTAGAGGAAGGGGGCGGTGCAGCGGGAGCCGGCCTCGCTGACCGTCAGTGCCACCGCCTCGTTGGCGGCCAGCATGAATTCCTCGATGATTTTGTGGGCCCGGTTGCGTTCCCTCCGGCGGATATCGACCACGTGGTTGTCGTCGTCGAGCACGATCTGGCCTTCTGGGATCTCGAAGCCGATGCTACCCCGGCGGCGACGCCGTTCTTCCAGGCGGCGGCCGAGTTCGTCCATGGCATCGAGCATGGGCACGATGTCGGCATAACGGCGGCGCAGCTCGGCGTCCCGATCCTCGATGATCGCCTTCACCGTGGTGTAGGTCATCCGGTGCCGGCTGCGGATCACCGACCGGCCGTAGCGCCGGCCGACGAGGGCGCCGTCGGCGGTGAATTCCAGGATGGCGGTGAAGGCGTAGCGGTCCTCGTTCGGCACCAGACTACAGAGATCGTTGGACAGCCGTTCCGGCAGCATGGGCAGGACCCGGTCCGGAAAATAGACGCTGGTGCCGCGGCGGTAGGCCTCCTGGTCCAGGGCGCTGCCCGGCCGCACGTAATGGGCGACGTCGGCGATGGAGACGTACAGCGTCATGGTCCGGCCGTTGGGGATCAGGGCGACGGCATCGTCGAAGTCGCGGGCCGTCTCGCCGTCGATGGTGATGTGGGGAATATCGCGCAGATCCAGACGATCGGCGGTGGGCCGTACCCGCGGATCCAGGGCCGCCGCCTCCTGGAGGACAGCGTCGCTGAAGGCTGCCGGCAGTTTCAGTTTGCGGATCACCATTTCGGTCTGGGCCGTCATGGTGTCGGCGTCACCGAGTACCTCGACGATCCGGCCTTCCCGGGCCGCTCCGGTCCGGTCACCGGGCAGGAGTTCCACCACCACGGCGGCGTTGTTGGGGGCGTTCATCGAGTGTTCGCGGCGGACGACGATCCGGTACGGGAAATCGGCGCCGCCGGGCAGAACCATGCCGGTGGGCCGGCCGGCGAAATAGGTGCCGGTGACCAGGCCGGAGGCCTGTTCGAGCACGGCGATCACCCGGCCGGTGGGGTTCTTGCCGGTCTCGGCGACGATCTCGGCCAGCACCGTATCGCCGTGCCGTGCCCCGGCCGCCTGACCGGGCGGGATGAACAGATCGGCGCCCGCGTCCCCGTTGCCGCTGGCCACGAAGGCAAACCCACGCGGGTTGAAGGTGATGCGGCCGCTGACCAGGCGGTGCGGCCGGGCGAGGGCATAGGTCTTGCCACGGGTGCGGATCACGAGCTGTTGCCGGCCGAGGCGTTCGAGGATCGACCTGGTGGCGGACCGTTCTCCCTTGGCGGCCAGGTCGGCAAGGGTGGCCGTGCCTCCGAGTTCGTAGAGACGGCGTACGAGATGGCGTTCCTGGTCGGTCAGCGGCTCGATGGTTGGGTGGCGGATTTTTTTGCGGCGTCGGGTGGTGTGGCGGTGGGGTCTGGCATGCCGGGCCGGGTGGTGGCCCTTTTTTCTGGTTTTGTACATGATTTCCTTGCAAAGCTGTTGGTGATTGCCTACTGTGATAGGGGCGTGCGGCGCGGGGATGGGCTGGATGGAGCGCATGCGCTGCGCGGGATGGCGAGAAAACACCTATAATACCATCTTTTATTGCGTATTGCGACTGTTTTTCGAGGACGGGAGGAGATCGGCTGTGGCCGTCTCCGTTTGTCATCGCACACCGTCGTTGAACCATTCATGGCTCGTACCGACAACGTCTTTGATATCCAGGCCTTTTGTGAGCGGATGGAGCGCTCCATCGGCGGCCAGGACGGACCGGCGCGTATTTTCTGGAAGGCGCTGGCCTTTGCGGTGGAGGCCCATTCCGGCCAGCGTCGCAAGTCCGGCGAAGCCTACGTCAGCCATCCCTGCCGGGTGGTCGAGATCCTCTCCGAGGAGCTGGGCATCAAGGACCCCCCCACCCTGGCCGCCGCCCTCCTGCACGACACCGTCGAGGACGTTCCCGATGTGACGCCAGCGGTGCTCATCGAGCTGTTCGGCGAGAAGATCGAACGGATCGTCGATGGCTGCACCAAGATCAAGACCTATTCCGGCAGTCGCCGGCAGTTCCTCGAACAGGTGCATCGCAAGATCTTCCACGGTGCCGCCTCCGAGGTGGCGGTGATCATCATCAAGCTCGCCGACCGCCTGCACAACCTGCGCACCATGGATTCCATGCCGCGCCACAAGCGGCAGAAGATCGCCGAGGAGACCTTGACGGTCTACGCCCCGTTGGCCCGGATGATGGGGCTCTTCAACATGAAGCGGGAACTCTACAACCGGGCCCTGAGCTATAAGTTCCCGCGCCAGAGCCAGAAGGTGGCCGCCCGTATCCGACAGGCGGCGACGAGCCCGGAGGCGCTCGCCATCCGCGACCGGTTGCGGGCGGCCATGGAGCGGGCCTGGATCACGTGCGACATCGAGGTGCGGGCCCGGGGGCTGTCCGCCTACTACGACGAAAAGCGCCAGGTGCTCAACCGGGTTATCGAGTTGCCGGTGCAGATCATCGTGGTGGTCGAATCGGTCCAGGCCTGCTACAACGCCCTGGGCGTCATCAACAGCCTGTATCCGCCCATCCCGCGCACCATCCGCGATTTCATCGCCAATCCGAAACCCACCGGCTACCAGAGCCTGCATGCCAAGGCGAACATCGGCGGCCAGACCTATCTCTTCAAGATCCGCACGCTGGAGATGTTGCGGGCCGCCCGCAGCGGCGTGGTCCGCGAGTGGTTGGCGACGGGCAAGATGCCGAGCGGCTTCGAACGGGAGGTCCGCGAGCATCTGTACATCTTCGGCAGCGAGAGCGATCTCTCCTACCGGGAGATGATTGCGGCCAGCGGCCGCTCCGAGATCTATACCTATACGCCGGCCGGCGATTGTATCTGCCTGCCCAAGGGCAGTCTCGTGCTCGATTTCGCGTTCAAGATCCACACCGACATCGGCAAACGGTGCATCGCCGCCATGGTGGGGACGAAACGGGTGCCTCCCGACCATGTGCTCCACGACGGCGACTCGGTGACCATCCTGACCGGCGAGCGCGAGGTGCGTTTCCATCCGTCCATCTTGAAACGGTGCCAGTCTCCGCGGGCCCGGGCCGAGATCAACCGGTTGTTTCGCAAGCGGATCGACAACCTGTCTTGCCGGGTCGGCGAGGCGATGTTGCGCCAGGAATTGCGGCGGTATGGGATCCCCCGCGAGGTTCTCGAACGGCCGGAGATGGCCGACCTGCTCGTCTTCTTCGGTCTAGACGATCTCGATGCCCTTTACCGGGAACTGGGCAAGGGGCGGCGGCGTCTGCCGGAGGTCATCTACGAGATCCGTTCCGGCATCTGGCCCAGCAAGAAGATCCTCCCCCCTCCCACCGGGGCCCTCAACCTGGTGGATCTGGCGAGCCTCGACCCGGTGAGCATCAAGCTGAGCCGCTGCTGCAACCCGATCCCCACCGAACACGGCCTGCTCGGTTTTCCCAGCGAACGCGGTCTGTCGATCCACCGCAAGACCTGCCCGCGCCTTGCTGACTTGAAGTTTCAGCGGGAAGACGTGGTGGAGGTACGTTGGAACCTGAAACAGACAACATTGGAAAAAGAGCAAACCCTCGTCATCCTGCGGGCGCCCCGCTCGCGGTTGATGATGGCCCTGGGCACGGCACCGGCCGCCATGCGGATACGAGAGATCGTCCTGCTCACCCGGCCGGAAGAAATGCGGGCCGACTGGGAGATTCATTTCAGCGTGGCGACCCTGGCCGATCTGCGCAACGTGCTGCAGCATATCGATCAGGCCGGCCTGCAGCGGGAGTTCGTCATTGAACTGTAGCCGGTCGGTCGTACTGTAAGCGGTCACAAGGCACCGCATCTCCTTTGTCATCGGCCGGTCGCCGTACGCCCAGCACTGCACTGCCAGCCGGCCTCTTTCGCGGATCTGCGGCACCCTGTGACCGCTTACGGGGGCAAGGCTTTCAGCAGAGTCATCCGTGGGAGGTCCTGTGAGCACGAACGGTCGTACTTGCCCTGTGGGCTCTTACCCCAAGGCGACGTCGAGGGCCATCATAACCGCGAATCCGATCAGGGTGGACATGGTGACGAGATCGATATTCTCCTGCCGGCGCTGGGATTCCGGGATCAACTCTTCCACTACCACGAAGATCATCGCGCCGGCGGCGAAACAGAGAGCATACGGCAGGATGGGCCGAAGGGCGAGGACGAAGGCGGCGCCGAGCACGCCGGCGATGGGCTCGACGATACCGGAGGCCTGACCGTAGAAGAAACTTTTTGTTCTGCTCATGCCTTCGCGCCGCAGCGGCATGGCCACCGCCATGCCTTCCGGAAAATTCTGCAGGCCGATACCGACGGCCAGGGCTATCGCGCCGCCCAGGGTGGCGGAGGGCAGGCCGGCGGCCACCGCCCCGAAGGCGACGCCCACCGCCAACCCCTCTGGAATGTTGTGTAACGTGATGGCCAGCACCAGGAGCGTGGCCCGCTGCCACGAGGTCCTGATGCCCTCGGCCTCGTTCATCGCCAGGCCCGGGTGGAGGTGGGGCAGGACGAGATCGCAGAGCCGCATGAAGACGCCGCCGGCCATGAAGCCGACCACCGCGGCCAGCCAGGGAATGTGACCGAGTTCGGCGGCCATTTCGATGCCCGGTGCCAAGAGCGACCAAAAGCTGGCGGCGATCATCACCCCAGCGGCAAAACCGAGCATGGCGTCGAGCAGTCGCTCGTTTACTTGGCGGGTGGCAAAGACGCACAAGGCGCCGGCGGCGGTCACCGCCCAGGTGAATAGGGTGGCGCAAAGGGCTTGCAGGACTGGGTGCATGGCTGCGATCTCCGGTGGAAGTGAGCCTGTTGCAAAACAGAAGAACCCGTAAAAACTC
>CAYRGZ010000147.1:0-6464 GCA_964423785.1 uncultured Desulfobulbia bacterium | reverse complement strand
CCGACTGCGAGTTTTTACGGGTTCATCATTTTTGCCATGTTGGTCGGCTGGCAAAGTTTTTTTGCGGTTTTCCGCTATGTTTTTGTCGTTCTTGGCCTGTTATTTGCTCGCTAGATGCCCGATTGTCGAGCCATGATGGCTGTGGACGCTGACGGTGCATTGGTGCCATCGGTAAGAGCAACGGAAGATGCGAACGGAAGCGGCGGGCGTGATGGTGGTGGCTGAGAGGAGCCGGAAAGGGTGAGTGGGACAGCGGTGAAGGCGGATTTGCGGGCCGGCCGTGCGTCCCTCGAGGAACTCTGGCGCCGGGGCATGGCGGGCCGCGCCCTCCTGGAGGAACAGACGCGCCTGGTGGACGAGTTCCTCAGCGCTGCCTTTGCCGCCGCCGGCGTCGAAGGAGGGGCCGCCCTGCTGGCTCTCGGCGGCTATGGCCGCCGAGAGTTGTTTCCCTTTTCCGATATCGACCTCTTGCTGGTCCACGATGGGCTTGCCCGGCCGGAACTCGAACGGCTGGCGGCGGCCGTCTTCCACCCCCTGTGGGATGCCGGCCTCGAGGTCGGTCACGGGGTGCGCACGCTGGCCGGCTGCATCGAGGATGCGACCGACGATTTCTTCTTCCGGGTCGCCCTACTCGACGGTCGGCTGGTGGCCGGCTCGGAAGCGCTCTTTGACAATCTTGTCGCAGAGTATCGGCACCGCTTCATCGACGGCAACCGCCGCGAATTCTTCCACCAGATGACGGCCCACCGGCAGCAGCGGCACCAGCGGTTCGGCATGCATACCTATCTGCTCGAACCGCACGTCAAGGAGAGCCGTGGCGGTCTGCGGGACATTCACACCATGCTCTGGACCGCCCGGGTGCTGTTCGGCCTCGCTTCCCTGGATGACATGGAGGCAGCCGGCCTGCTCACGGCCGACGAGATGCGTGTCTTCGCCGAGGCCTGGGACAAGCTGGTTCGCATCCGCAACCGGCTGCATTATCTGAGCGGCCGCCGCAACGATCGGCTTTTTTTCGAGCACCAGGAAGAGATGGCGCGGGCCTTCGGCTATCACGATCGGGGCGGGGTGTTGGCTGTGGAGCGGTTCATGCGCGACGTCCACGACGCCCTGCAGACGGTGGCGGTGACCACCGATCTCTTTTTCGAGCATGCCCGCGAGGTGTTGGGCGCGGGGGCGGGGTCCGCCGACTGTACCGATCGGCGGCTCGAAAAGGGGATCGAGGTGCGTTGCGGCCGCATCTGCCTGATCGACAGCAGCCTGCTCGATCAGCGGCCGCAGCTTGGCATGCGCCTTTTCTGGCTGGCGGCCCGGCACCGGTTGCCGCTGCATTACCGAACCCGCAAGTTGCTGGCCGGGGCCGGCGGCCGGATCGACGACCGGTTCCGGAACTCGAAGCGGGTGGCGCGCGTCTTTCTCGATCTCCTCCAGCAGGACTCCGCCGCCGAGGTGCTGGCCACCATGCTGGAGACCGGGTATCTGGCGGCCTATCTGCCGGAGTTCAAGCCCATCGAGTCTCTGGCCCAGCACGACGTCTATCACGTCAACACCGTGGACCGGCACCTGATCCAGACCGTGGCCGAACTCCACCGGCTGCGCGATGAGGAGGCCCGCATCTTCCAGGAGATTTCGTCGCCCCACATCCTGTTTCTGGCCGGTTTGTGTCACGACATCGGCAAGGGGCAAGGTGAGGGACACGCCGGCCGCGGCGCTACCCTCGTGCGCGGTATCGGTGCCCGTCTCGGCCTCGGCGAGGGCGAGATCGAGTGCCTCGCCTTTCTCGTCGAGCACCATCTCTTTCTCGTCCACATCGCCCAGCGGCGTGATCTGGAGGACGAGGCCCTCATCATCCGCTGCGCCGAGCGCATTCGGGATGCGGACCGGCTCGCCATGCTCTATCTCCTTACCATTGCCGATGCCCGGGCCACCGGTCCGTCGGTGTGGAACGACTGGAAGGCGGCCCTCGTCCTGGAACTGTACTTGAAGATCGCCCATCTCCTCGACCGGGACGATTTGGAACTCGCCGGCATGGACCGGGAGCAGGCGGCACGGTGGATGGCCCACAAGGTGCGCGAAGCCCTGCCCGCCGACGCGGTGGTGGATCCGCAAGACCTGCCGGCCGACTATCTGGTGAGCTTTCCCCCGGAAGAAGTGGTCCGGCATATCGGCCTGCGGGCCGGGCTCCAAGGCCGGGACCTGCTCTTCGATGCCGTTGATGCCGGCGATCACTGGTCGATCCTGGTGATGACCGCCGACCGGCCCGGCCTGCTCGCCCGGATCTGCGGCGGGCTCGCCCTACATAACCTGCGGATCCTGACGGCCCGCATCTTCACCTGGCCGGATGGCACGGTGGTGGACGCCTTGGACGTGGTGTCGGCGGTGGGATCGTCGTTCGCCGACCAGGATTGGCGGGCGGTGAAGAATTCCCTGTGGTTGGCGGTGAACAACCGGTTGGGGCTCGATTACCGGCTGCACAAAAAGTTGCGGCCCCTTGCCGGTACCGAAATCCAGGGTGGCGGCCGTCTGCCGGTCCGGGTGGAGATCGACAACATCGGCTCGGACAATTGCTCCATCATCGAGCTCTACGCCACCGACCGGGTCGGGCTCCTGTACGAGGTGACGAAGACCCTGGCCGATTTCGGCCTCAACATCCTGCGGGCCCGCATCGGCTCGAAGGGCGACCAGGTGGTGGACGTCTTCTACGTTCAGGATGCGGAGGGCGGCAAGGTGGAGGAGCCGGAATTCCAGGAGGAGATCCGCCGGGCCCTGCTGCACGTCGCCACCCACGAGCTGCGGGCGCGGTGCAAATAGTGTTTCCATTCCCGGTCGATCGGGAGTATAAGGAAGCCTGCCGGCAGTGAGGCCGGCAGGCAACGGTAACCAAATGTCAGACCAGAGTGAAAAGGAGGACCATCATGACCAGAGACGAAATCCTGAAAATCGTCGAGGAGGAGAAGATCCATTTCTTCCGGCTCCAGTTCGTGGACATCCTCGGCCACATGAAGAACGTCGCCATTCCGCGCAGCCAGCTCGAGAAGGCTCTGGACGGCCAGATCATGTTCGACGGCTCGTCCATCGACGGCTTCGTGAGCATCAACGAGTCCGACATGTACCTGAAGCCCGACTACGACACCTTCGTGATCCTGCCGTGGCGCAACAAGGACGGCATCGCCGCCGCTCGGATCATCTGTGACGTGGCCAAGGCGGACGGCAGCCCCTTCGAGGGTTGCCCGCGCCAGAACCTGAAAAGGGTACTGGCCGAGGCCCGCGAGATGGGCTTCACCATGAACGTGGGCACCGAGTGCGAGTTCTTCCTGTTCGAGCGGGACGAGTGCGGCAACGCCACCACCTGCACCCAGGACAAGGCCGGCTACTTCAGCGTCGATCCCGACGACTACGGCATCGACTGTCGGCGCGAGATCATCGAGACCCTGGAGTCCATGGGCTACGAGGTCGAGGCCTCCCACCACGAGGTGGCCGAGGGGCAGCATGAGATCAACTTCAAATACGCCGATGCCGTCCGGTGTGCCGACAACACCATCACCTTCAAGTGGGTGGTAAAGACCATCGCCAAGAAGTACGGCCTGCACGCCACCTTCATGCCCAAGCCGGTCTTCGGGATCAACGGCTCGGGCATGCACACCAACCAGTCGCTCTTCAATCTGGACGGTTCCAACGCCTTCTTCGACGAGAAGGATCCGCTGCAGCTCTCCAAGGTCGCCTACCAGTACATCGCCGGTATCATCAAGAACGCCCGTTCCTTCGCCGCGGTCACCAACCCGCTGGTCAACTCCTACAAGCGGCTGGTGCCCGGCTACGAGGCCCCGGTGTACGTGGCCTGGTCCGCCTCCAACCGTTCGGCCCTGATGCGGATTCCCGCCTCGCGCGGTCTGGGCACCCGGGTCGAGGTCCGCTGCCCCGACCCCACCTGCAACCCGTATCTCGCTTTCGCCATGATGCTCTCGGCCGGTCTCGACGGCATCAAGAACGATCTTACCCCGCCGCCGTCCACCGATGTCAACATCTACAAGATGACCGACCGGCAGAAGCGGGCCGCCAAGATCAAGAGCATGCCCGCCTCCCTGCAGGAGGCCCTGGTCGAGTTCAAGAAGAACCCGCTCTCCCGCGCCGCCCTTGGCGATCACATCTTCGAGAACTACCTGGCCGCCAAGGAGGCAGAGTGGGATGCCTTCCGCATCGCGGTCACCGATTGGGAGAAGGAGACCTACCTGGGCATTTACTGATCCGGGTTGTCATTCCTTCCATTCCACCTGCACGACGCCTGCCCGGCTTTGCCGCCGGGCGGGCGTTTTTTTGTGCGCGCCACCGGCGGGCTCAACAGGAGCCGCAGCTATCGACGGGAGGGATGGCGGCGCGGATGTCAGCCTCGATGTCCAGGAGCATACGTACCAGGGTGGGCACATCGAGGGAGGACGCCTCCGACGGCAGGATGCGTCCTTGCCAGAGGAGCGTAGGAATGGTGGCGATGGGAATGGGACGCAAACGATGCAGATCGGCGCGCAGTCTGTCTGTATCCACGGGCGCGGTTCGCAGGCGGCGGAGTACCCGGCCCGGCGCCCTGTCCACCGTGTGCAGCCATTGCCAGAATCTTCCTTGCCGTTGGGCTTCACGGGTCTGACTTGCCAAGACACAGCGTTCGATCCGGGCTGCCGTCTGCGGCGCCGCCTTGGGATTGCAGTGGGAACAGAGAGGAAAGGGGATGAAGGCGATGCCGAGTCGGTCCAGGAGGTTCTCCGGCAATTGCTCGATACCGGAAAGCAGCGCCCGGCAGTGCCGGCAGGCAAGCGAGCCGATGATGGTCAGCTGGTATGGTCGGCCGGCGTTGCCGGCGATATACTCCTCGGCTGCGGCGGGAAAGAAACGGTCGAAGTCCGGGGCAATGGCCCGACGCAGGGATGGGCGCAGGGAGGATGCATCGATCGGCGGCGTGTCATATCCCTGCCAGATAAAGGCGGCCAGGAGCAGCAGCAGGCCGGGGATCGCGATGCGGGCCGGTGGGGGGGCTGCGGCGATGACCGGTCGTCGGTGCCACTGATGGAGCATGATGACGGCGAGTCCCCCGTGGGCCGCATGGGCGGCAAGACACCACGGGCATGGTTCCAGCAGGTCTCGTTCCATGATGAAAAGATACACGGCACTGGCCACGGTCAGCAGACCCACCCCGGCGCCGGCCACCAGACGGCGTCCCGCATCAAACCAGCGGTCCGGTCCACACGGCCACAGGAGCAGGTAGAGGGCCAGCGCCCATACCGCCACCGGCAGGCCGGCCCAGGTCGCCGCCGGATGGCGCGCCGCCGCCCCGCAACCACTATCCGCCGCGCAGAACAAGACGGCCCGGCCCGGGGCGGTTCCCCAGGCCAGGACCGACATGGCGGCTGTGGCGAGCAGCAGGCAGCATCGCCACAGCCAAGCGGCGCGATCCGCCGCCCTACTTGTTACCCTGGGCGTCATATCCGTCCTTGACCCACTGGAGGACGCCTCCCTTCAGGAAATAGTAGTCAGACACCCCGTATTGCTTCAAGAAGTACTGGAGCCACTTCACCTGCTTGCCGACGTTGTCGATCACCAGGATGGAGCGTTTCGGCACCGCCTTGCTGCCCTTCTCGAGCAGGCTGACCATGGTGTCGAAGCTCATGGTGCGCATCTTGGCGAGCCTGATGGGGTGTTCGCTGCGCTCGTTGGGGTCGCGGATGTCGAAGACCGTGTAGGCGCCTGACTTCGCCTTGGCGATGAAGTCGGCGGGGGGGAGCAGGACGGCGGCAAATTCCTCCTTGCTGATCAGCTTGGAGGCCACGTTCTCGGCGGTCAACGGTTCACCAAAGAAAACGGTCCATTCTGGGTGCTTCTTGGCCCAGTGGAAGATGCCGGCGTCGTAGACGAAGACGTTGGTGAATCCCCAGCCGGCCGCCTTGGCGGTGGCCTTGTAACTCTTCGAGCAGGTGATGCCGTTGCAGTAGAAGACCATGGGGGTGGGATCGTTCTTGGAACGCAGGGAAAGGAGATCTCTCTCTTTCATCTTGCCGACCAGGAAGTTATGGGCTCCTTTCATATGCAATACCTTGAATTCCATGGCATTGCGGGCGTCGATGATGATGGCCTGGTCGTAGATGGCGGCCAGTTCGTCGGTTTCGATGGGTTTGAGATCGGCATACTTGGCCCGCAGTGGATACTGGAGCCCCTCCTCGGCCATTGCGTGGCCGGCGAAGATGGTACAGAGCAGTAGGATTACGATGGTAGGGATGCGTACTTTCATGGCAACTCCTCCTTGCAGCAGATGGTGGAACGAAAAGGCCCCCTCCGTAAGTGGCGGCCGTTGGTTGCGATGTATCTCCCGGTGCCGCCGAATTCCGCCGGTCTGAAAAACCAAGGAATTCGTGAGGATGGCCGAAAGTTGATGGCCTCGTAAAAACTCGCAGTCGGTGCAGGCCTGACACGATAATTCAACG
>CAYRGZ010000146.1:0-6801 GCA_964423785.1 uncultured Desulfobulbia bacterium | reverse complement strand
AGCCGCGGGATGCGAGGCAGTTACGGATCGTCGCGGCGAGTTCTTTTGCCTGGAAAGGCTTTTGAACGACGACCTCGATACCGGCCGCCGACACCGCCTCCTTGTCGAGACTGTCGATATTGCCGGTACACAGGATGATGGGCAACTTGGGCAGCATGGCATGGACGATGGCGGCAAGCTGCGTGCCGCTGGTGGAGGGCATCTGTTCGTCGGTGACTAGGCAATCGAAGCCGTGCGGCTCCTTCTGCAGGATCTTCAGCGCCTCGGAGGCACTGGTCACCGCCGTTACCCGATAGCCGAATTCACCGAGCAGCTCTGCGCCCATCACGGTCAGGGATTCCTCGTCATCCACGAAGAGGATCCGTTCGTTGCCGCTCATGCCGGCTCCGGCGTCGGTGGCGGTCCTCTTCTTCTTCCGGCGGGCCCGGGGTAGGAAAACCGTGAATCGTGACCCCTTGCCCGGCGCGCTCTCCACGGTGATGAACCCGCCGTAACTCTCGACGATACCATGCACCACGGACAGGCCCATACCGGTTCCCACTCCCTGTTCCTTGGTGGTGAAATAGGGCTCGAAGATGCGCTCCAGGGTCGCCGCATCCATGCCGACGCCGGTATCACTGACCGACAGAACCACGTACCGTCCCTGCGGGACGCCGGCCTCCTCCCCGTCTTTGAGGGTGCGTTTTTCGAGCCGGATCTCCATGATACCGCCGTCGGGCTGCATGGCCTGGCTGGCGTTGATCGCCAGGTTCATGACGATCTGCTGGATATGGGTTGCCTCGGCCAGGACGTAACAATCCTGCTCCACGTGTTGATTGATCGTTACCGATACCGGGATGGTGGAGCGCAAGAGTTTTATAGACTCCTTGACGATGGGATCGATGGAGATGATCGTCCGCTCCTGCTCGGTCTTGCGGCTGAAGGTGAGTATCTGGCGGATGAGGCTGCGGGCCCGGTCGCCGGCGTTCAAGATCTCCTTGATATGGGCGTGCACCGGATGGGAGGACGGCAGCCGGCGGATCGCCAACTCCGCATAACCAAGGATGGCGGCAAGCACGTTGTTGAAATCGTGGGCGATCCCGCCGGCCAGGGTGCCGATGGCCTCCATCTTTTGGAACTGTCGGAGCTGGCGTTCCAGGTTCTTTCGGTAGGAAAGATCCCGCACCGAAAGGAGAACCGCATCACTCCCCTCATGCTGGATCGGGGCGACGCTGATCTCCACCTCGAGGGCCGTGCCGTAGTTGCGGGTGAGTATCCCTTTCAGTAATCGGCCGCCGATCCCATTGGTTGGGGTCGCGTCCCAGGTCTGGATCCCCGGCCCGGTGGGCCGGAACAGGGAATCGAAGGTGCGCTCCGCCAATTCTTCGGCACTGTACCCGGTGAGTTGCTGGTACCGGGGGTTGGTGTAGGCATGCCGGCGGCCCTGGATGATGGCGATGCCGTCGTTTGAGTTCTCCGTCAGCACCCGGTACTTTTCCTCCGATAACCGCAGGCGTTGGTGGGCGAGCGAACTCTGAACGAGTAGGGCGATAAGGTCGGCGAGGATATTGAACAGGTAGACGTCGTGCTGCTTGAACCGGTTGGTATGCCGATGGCTGACGTTGATCACCCCCACCGGCCGCCCTTGATAGAACATGGGTACGGAGAGGAGGCATCCCACCGCCACCCTTGTCTCGATGGCGCTGGAGAAGAGCGGCGAGTTGGCGGTGTCCTCGACCAGGATCGGACGCTCTTCGGCCAGGGCGCGGCCGGCAACCCCCTCACCCACCGACAGGATGTACCGGCGGTTCCGACCGGCCAAGATGTCGCCGGCATCGGCAACGAACGCATTGTGTTCCGGATCGCTGGCCGCCACGAGATAAAGTTTGCCGCACGCCTCGTCGAGGAGCATGATGGAAAAGTTCTGGGCCAGGGTATTGCGCAACACGACATCGAGGACCACCCGGCAGGTCTTGGAGAAGTCCTCGATGGAGCCGAGGGCATGGCCCATCTCCTTGATCACCGACAGTTCGGCGATCTTGTCCTCCAGCCGTACGGCCAGATCTTCGATCTGCTGACGGAGGAATTCCCGTTCGTCCTGAAGGGATGACGTGCTCATCGATTACTGGATGATGGACAGGAAGTTTTCGATTTCCTGTCGTTGGACGGTCAGGCTGGCGGTCAGGTCTTCGAGGCCATCCCGGTCGATGACGAACAGAGTCGTCGCCTCGCGTACCGGGTAGCCGGCCGGATTGGCGGAGGAACCGATCTGCGCCGCCCGTACCAGGTAGTTGGCGAGCCAGATGACGGCGGCATCGGCCTGGTAGTGCAAGGGACAGCGACGCGAGAAATGATGGTAGCGCACCGGGGTGACGATGGTCTCGGGAAAGTTCCAGTGCCGCATGAGCAGCGCGGCAAAGGTACCATGATCGAGACCGAGCATCTCGACTTCGACCTCATGCAGGGCCCGCCCCTCTTCATTGGCTCGTTCCAAGACTTGGCGGTATTCATCCTCGAAATAGAGGGCGAAGACGATCTTGCCGATATCGTGCAACAGGCAGGTCAAAAACACCGATTTTTCGTTGTGCCTCCCCACACAGTCGACACCGGTGAAATAGGAACAGACGAGCTTGCCGGCGAAACAGGCGCCAATGGCGTGCAGCCACAAGCTCTCCACGTCGAGGAGAGAAAGCGCCCCCCCTTTTTTCAGGGCGGGAAAGACGCCGATGCCGATGGCCAGGCTGACCACCTCGTCAAACCCGATGATGGTGATGGCCCGCTGGATCGAATCCACCTTGCCGCCCATACCGTAATAGGGTGAGTTGGCGAGCCGCAGCACCTTGTTGGCCAGGGCCTGGTCCTGGGCGATGAAGGCGGCGAGATCGGCAGCCGATGTGGAGTCGTCGCGGCTGATGCGGATGACGTTTTGTACCACAACCGGCAAGGTCGGCAGCTGGGTGCGCTTGTTGCGCAACAGATCGATGATTTCTTGTTTGATGCGGTCACGCACGATTGTTCGGCCCCCAACCGCTATTGTAATCATCTTTCTTTGAGCATGTCTATCACTATTCTGGCCACCCGCTCCGAGGCACCGGAGCTGCCGAGTTTCGCTCGCACTTTCCGATAACCTTCTATCTGCCTGCTTCGAGCGAGGGTATCGTCGAGGAGCGCCAGCAGCCGATCGGCGAGAACCGGGGGGTGGGCCTCGTCCTGTAAAAATTCCGGCACCACCATGCGGCCGGCGATCAAGTTGACAAGGGAGATGAAGGACACGGAGACCAGGCGCCGGCCGATGGCATACGTCAGCGGATGCGTGCGGTAGGCGACCACCGCTGGCACGCCCAAAAGAGCGAGTTCCAGGGTAACGGTGCCCGAGGCGGCCAGTACCGCCCGGCAGGCGGCCATGGCCCGGTGGCGCTGGTGGTGCTCGACGGTGATCGGCAGATTGGCGGCGGCCAGGCCGGCACCGTCCAGGACCGCCCGGTCGATACCCGGCGCCTGGATGAGAAGGAACCGGGTATCGGGACGCTTTTCGTGAACCAGCCGGGCGGCGGCAAGAAAGATCGGCAACATCCGCCGTACCTCACCGATCCGGCTGCCGGGCAAGATACCCACCAGCGGTTCGGTTGGCGGCTGGCATCCTCGGGCCTCGGAGAGTTGCGGATCATCGAGGAGGGGGTGACCGACGTACTCCACCGGTATGCCGTAGCCGCGGTAGAACGGTTCCTCGAAGGGCAGGATGACCGCCAGCCGGTCGACCATACCGGCAAGGTGCCGGGCCCGATTTGGCCGCCAGGCCCACACCTGCGGGCAAATATAGTAACAGACCGGGATGTTGCATCGGGCGGCGTAGCGGGCGAGACGCATGTTGAAATCCGGCAAGTCGATGCAGACCAGCACATCCGGCCGACGCTTTTCCAAGGCCCGGCGGAGGGTGACGAAACCGCGCCGGATGGCCCCGAGATGGCGGAGCACCTCGACGATGCCGACCACGGCCACCGTCTCGGCCGGAAACAGAATTTCGACCCCGGCCCGGGCCATGGCCTCGCCGCCCATGCCGCAGAAGGACAGATCTGGCGCCAGACGACGCAGCGCCTCGGCCAGGCGGGCGCCGTGCATGTCCCCCGAGGTTTCGCCGGTGACGATCATGATGGTCCGATGCCGGACGACCTGGGGGGCGGTCTGGTGGATCATGACGGCTGATCGGGATCGGATTGGTTTGTCGGTACCGCATGATCGCCGACCGCAGCCAAAAGGTCCCGGAACCGGCGGGTTCCGGCCTCGATCTGGTCGATAATCTCCAGGGCGACGGCCAGGGCCCGGCGTCCCTCGGCCCCGGCGACCAGCGGCCGACGGCGCTGTTGGCAACAGGTCACGAAGTCGGCGATTTCCATGGCCAGGGCGTCGGCCTCGGGATGGCTTTCCTGATGGATCGCATACTCCGGGATGGTCTCGGTGCCGCCACGAGCCAGGCGGACGACGGTGAGTTCCTTCTTGGCATAATCGACGGCCACGAAGGATCCGGGCTGGAAGATGCGGATGCGGCGGATGGTATCGCGGGAAATGCGGCTGGCGGTGACGTTGGCGGTGCGGCCGTCCGCAAACACGATGCGGACGTTGGCGATGTCCGTGGAGCCGGTCACCACCGGCACGCCGACGCTGTGGATGGTGGCAATGGGCGCCGGCATGAGGGCCAGGACGAGATCGAGGTCGTGGATCATGAGATCGAGGACCACATCGACGTCGGTGCCCCTGGGATTGAACCGGTGGATGCGGTGCGCCTCGATGAAGAGCGGCTCGGTGATGTGCTCCCACATGGCCTGGACGGCTGGATTGAATCGCTCCAGGTGGCCCACTTGCAGGATGCAATCCTTTGCTTCGGCCAGGGCGATGAGTTCGTCCGCCTCGGCCAGGGTAGTGGTAATCGGCTTTTCGACGAGAACGTCCTTGCCGGCGGCGAGGAAATCCCGGGCCACGGCATGGTGGAGCGGTGTGGGCACCGCTATGCTCACCGCATCGACCAGATCGACGAGCTGCCGGTAATCGGTATAAGGGACCGTCCGGCACCGGTCAGCGACTCGGGCCGCCGTCTTCTCGTCGATATCGGCGACTCCGACCAGTTCCACATCGTGCCGCGCAGCGTATTTCTCGGCATGGAACTTGCCGAGATACCCCACGCCGATCACTCCGACCCGTAGCTTGTTCATGCAATCTTTCCTGTTGGATCAGCCGGCACCAGCCCACCGCGTGTCAGTGTTCCGCCCGACCCTTCTTCTCGAGATGGTCGGTGCGCCAGGGGCGGGTGGCGATGAAAAAGGCCGCCACCAGGGTGAGCAACACCCAGTCACGGCCGATGAGAATGATGGATGTCCAAGAATAGTCGCCGTAGGGCTTGGTCACCTCGGTATAGAGGTCGCCGGCCAGGATGATGCCGAGGACCAGGGGCACGAAGTACCGGATGCAGAGATTCCACCATGGCCCTAGGCTGATGGAGGATATCTTGTTGAGGTGGCGACGCAAGACATCGAGGTTGAAGAACCAGCCGACGAGGATGCATTCAGCGATCCCGACCACCACCAGTCCGTAATGGGTAAGAAAGTGATCGACGATATCGAGCCAGTAGAGTCCCGCCTCGGTGGTGAAGATGACCGACCCGCAAAACCCGATGATCGACACCACGGTGATGAAGGGCTTGCGGGCCAGACCGAACTTGTCAATCATCGCCGCGGTGAACGCCTCGATGATCGACACCGACGAGGAGATACCGGCCACTACCAGGCAGAGAAAGAAGATGGCCCCGAACAGGTTGCCGGCCGGCATCATGGATACCGCCTTGGGATAGGCGACGAAGGCAAGGCCGATGCTCTGGGAGACCACGTCGGCCACCGCCTTGCCTTCGTTCTTGGCCATAAAGCCGAGGACCGCGAAGACGGCGGTGCCGGCGAGCAGGGAATAGCCGCTGTTGATGAAGGCGGTCAGAAAGGAGTTGCGCACGATATCCGCCTTTCTGGGCAGGTAACTGGCATAGGCGATCATGATACCGAACCCGAGGCTCAACGTGAAGAATATCTGGCTGTAGGCGTCGATCCACACCTTGGGTTTGGTGATCTTGGCAAAATCCGGTTTGAGGTAAGCGATGAGTCCCTCTTTCGCCCCGTCGAGGGTCAGGGCCCAGCCGACAAGCACCACGGTGAGGATGAAGAGGAGCGGCATGAAGATACGGTTGGCGAGTTCGATACCGCGGGCCACGCCCCGGTAAACGATGAGCCAGTTGGCGAACCAGACCACGGCCACGGCCAGGAAGATCGGGGTGCGGATCATGCCCATGTCACCCGGCGTGGCACTCAACTGCAGGAATTTCTTGAAGAAGAACGTATTGGGATCGGATCCCCAGCCGAGGTTGAAGGAAATGACGAAGAAGTTGAGACACCAGGCGATGATGACCACGTAGTAGAGTGCGATACCGAACATGACGAAGATCACCGCCCACCAGCCGAGCCATTCCCAGTTCTTGCGGATCTTGGCATAGGCGAGCGGCGCCGAACCGACCCGTTCGTGACCGACGCCGAATTCTAAAATGAGCAAAGGGATGCCGGCGGTGAAAAGCGCGGTGAGATAGGGAATGAGAAAGGCGCCGCCACCGTAGCTGTAGGCCATATAGCTGAAACGCCAGATATTGCCGAGCCCGATCGCTGAGCCCACCGCGGCCAGCAGAAACCCGAGCTGGCTCTTCCATCGTTCCCGTTCCATCCTTCCTCCCTCCGCGTAATCTTGATGAACCTGTAAAAACTCGCAGTCGGTGCAGGCCTGACACGATAATTC
>CAYRGZ010000145.1:5237-6934 GCA_964423785.1 uncultured Desulfobulbia bacterium | reverse complement strand
CCTCGGTTTTGGCCAATCGATGGTTGAAAGAGCCGGGGGAATGCCTTTTCAACGGACTGTGAGGGTGTGGCGGGGAGTTCAGTCTGCCGCACGGTTGTTCTCGATAGGTAAGGAGGAAAGCAGATCGATGGCTCTCGATGTTTCGGTATCGCAGCAGGGAAAGCGGGTCGTGCTCCAGGTGATGGGCACCATAGACGAAAAGGGGGCGGAGGCCCTGAGGCAGCACTTCAGCGATTTGCCCCTGGATCAGTTGGAGGAGGTGGTGCTCGACATGGCCGGCGTCCCCCAGATCGGCAGTTCAGGAATCGGTAAGATCTTATTGTTCTACAAGAACTTGGGGCTGGGTGGCGGTCGGCTCATGGTGACCAATCTTGCTCCGCACTTGTATGAACTGTTTTGCGAGCTGAAGCTCGATACCTTGTTTACGGTAAGCGGTAGGGGCGGTTGAGTGCGGCGGCGATTTCCCGCCGGATCGTCCCTGATCAGGCGCCAGGTGACCATAAAGGGGGAGGGTACGATGTATTTGGACAAAATGACGTTGGGCCGCCGGATTGAGGCGGCGTTTGCCGTGTTGTTGCTCTTGACCTCGGCTCTCGGTGTCGGCGTCGCCGTGGGGATCGGCGGGCTTGCTGAACAAGGGGACGCCGCCATCGTTGTCCGGAACTTACGCTTCTGGATTTTGGTCGCAACGCTGGTGGTGGTGGTGACCGGTGGTATCCTTGCCTTCTTGGTCGCCCGGCGTGTCGGTCATATCCTTGCCAAGGTGGCGGATGGTATCGAGGCCAATGCCGTCCAGGTGGCGGCCGCCGCCGGTACGATCACCTCGGTGAGCAAGACCCTGGCAGAGAGTGCCGCCGCCCAGTCGGCCACCGTCCAGGAAACCTCGGCATCCCTGGAGGAGATGGCGGCCATGAGCCGCAAGACCTCGGAACTCACCGCCGGCTCCGAGGCTCTCATGAACCAGAACATTGAGAAATCGGGCCAGTCGCTGAAGGCGCTTGTCGAATTGACCCGCAATATGGAGAAGATCGAACAGGACGCCGATGCCATCCGTTCGATCATCAACACCATCGATTCTATCGCGTTCCAGACCAATCTCCTGGCCCTGAATGCCGCCGTCGAAGCGGCGCGGGCCGGTGAGTATGGCGCCGGTTTCGCGGTGGTGGCCGACGAGGTCAAGAGTCTCGCCAACCGGACGGCGGTTGCGGCCCGTAATACAGGGGAACTGCTCGACAAGAACATCCAGCGGATCATCGAAAGCGCCGAGGCCTTGAAGCGGGTGAACGCCGATTTCGACCACATCGTCAATACCGCCACCAGCATCGGCGAAAAGACGACCGCCATCACCCAGGCTACCCGGGAACAGGCCCTGGGTATCGAACAGATCTCCAAAGCGTCCATGACCATGGAGAAGGCGACGCGCGATGTTTCGCAGACTGCGATCAGTGCCTCCGAGGCGGCGGCCGAGCTCGCCGCCGAGGCCGAGGAGATGGGGGTGATGGTGGCCCATCTCGTCTCTCTGGTCTACGGCCGCAAGCGGCAGGCTGTCCGTATCGAGGTGCCCAAGGCCAATGTCACATGCTGGGAGATGAAGAACTGTCCGCCCGAGCGGCGGGATTCCTGTCCCGCCTACCCGGATCGTGGTAACCAGTGTTGGGTGGTGACCGGCACCCTGTGCGGCGGCAAGGAGCAGGGGT
>CAYRGZ010000145.1:0-5137 GCA_964423785.1 uncultured Desulfobulbia bacterium | reverse complement strand
CGTACCGGGAGAAGATGGCCAACTGCCGTAAATGCGACGTGTACAAGGCCGCCCACCAAGGGGGTGCGGTGGTGGCAACGGAGGTCTCCGGCCAGCCGAAGGTCACATGTTGGGAGATGAAAAACTGTCCACCCGAGCGGCGCAACTCGTGTCCTGCCTATCCCAACGATGGCTCCAGTTGCTGGATGGTGACCGGCACGCTGTGCGGCGGCAAGGAGCAGGGGTCGTACCGGGAGAAGATGGCCAACTGCCGTAAATGCGACGTGTACAAGGCCGCCCATGCGGGGGGGCCGACCGCGCCGCAGTTACAATTGCCGGACATGCGCCAGCAAGAATGTGCGATAGGTCAATAGGTCATCTCGTAGCGGCGGCGTCCCGTTGGGGTGCCGCCGTCATTGTTTCTGCCAGCCGGCCCGCTGCCTCCTGGTAGGCCGCCCCGGCCGGGGCTTGCCGCGCCGCCGCGGCGAACAGCCGCGCCGCCTTGGCGGTATCGCCCAGCCGGCGGGCCGTTTTTCCCGCCTCGTAGAGATAGAAAGCGTCGCCGGTTTTCTTCCTCAATTCCAGGAACGTTTCCAAGAGTTCGGTCAGTATCGCGGTGTCTTGGCCGCCCATTGCCGTCTCGAGCTCTTTGCGGAGGATTTCGGCATGGGTGGCGAGTACCTGGTAGGTTGCTTGTGCTTTGCCCTGAGTGAGGATCGGTGCCAGGGTGCGTCGGGCCGTTGCCGCATCCCCTTCGTGCAGCTGCAGCATGGCAAGATTGGCGTAGAGGATTTGGTTGCGGTGCGAAGGGGGCTGTTTATCCAGGGAGATGCCGATCTCCAGTTGCCGCTTGGCTTCCTTGAGGCGACCGTGCCGTAGGTATGCCACGGCCAGTTCGTTACGCACCGTGGCAAAGGATGGGGATTGCCGAACCGTTTGTTCGAAAAAGGCCACCTTGTTTTGCCAGAGCAGGTTCCGGTGGACGGTGATTCCGGCGCTCACAATGATGACGGCGAGGGCTCCGATGGGTACGGTTCGACAAACGCGGTGATGACAGAATTGATCGATGGCAGCCGCCACTGCCAGACAGAAGAAGGGTAGGGCTTGGTAGGCGTACCGTTCGGCAAAGGGGGTCCAGGCCACCCGCGCCAGGCCGAGCAGGACGGCGGGGATCAGCAACAGGACGGTGATCCCGAAGAGAAAGGGTACCGGGCCGGGCCGGCGGACTATCCCCCAAGCAAGGCCGACCAGGGCTGCAATCCCGAGCCAGCGATAGCCGGGAGCAACCTCGGCGATGGCGAAGTTGAGAGGCACGGGGATGACGAGTTTTTTCAGATAGAAACCGAGGATGATAGCGGCGGTATCGAAGAAGGTGGGGATGTCGTAGCGACCGGTCAGTACGGAAAAATCCCGGACATCTGCCCCGTAGGTGAACCGACGGTAAAGAAGGAGGGTGACGCCAAGCACGATGAAGGGGAGCAGAAAGAGGCCCGCTTCGGTTGCGCGTCGCCGCCGTCCCACAGCACCGCGGGACAGGAGTAGGAGCCCGTTGGCCGCGATGAATACGAAGCTCATCTCCTTGGACAACATCCCGCAAATGGACAGTACCACGCCGCAAAGTAGGGCCAAGGGACGGTGTTCGAGCCGCAGGAGCAGGAGTGTCGCCCCAAGATGGAAGAAGACCGCCTGGGGATCGGTCCGGCCCGAGACCCAGTTGAGGGATTCCGTGGCCAGAGGGTGGAGAGCGAACAGTAAAGCGGTCCCGAACGCGGTGGTTGTTTTGGTGGTCAGGGTGTTGGTGATGCCATAGAGCAGTAATACCGACCCCAGGTGGAGGAGGATGTTCTCAAGGAGCATGAAGCTCGGCTCGAGCCGCCATACCATCTTGTCGAACCAGAAGGAGAGGATGATGAGTGGCCGGTAGTAGAGGCCGGTCCCGGGCCGGAAGATGGCTTCCAGGTCGAGCTGGTCCCGGAGCTCGAAATCCATCAGCATCTTGTAGTCGTCGAGAGAATTGGGGCCGCCTTGCAGGGTGGGGTAGTAGCAAAACAGGGTGATGGCGACGAGCAAGAGAATATGGAGACGGCGGCCGGCTGGAGCGGTCATTGCGTGTTTTGATGAAATCGTAAAAAATACGATTTCATCGAGTTCACGGTGTGTAACCATTTGAATTATCGTGTCAGGCCTGGACCGACTGCGAGTTTTTACGAGTTCACCTGTTTTGGGGGACCAGCTTGCTGGTAGTATAGATGCGGCCGTTGGGCAACATGTAGAATTTGCCGCCGTAGGGGTCGGTGGGGATATTTTCAATATAGCCGGCTTGCTGGAGGTCGTCGAGGTCCTGGGGCAGACGGCCATGGGCCTGCCGGAATCGTTTGACCGCCCGTTCCAGGCGCTGCATGGCTTCGAGGGCTATGAGGCGCTTTTCGAGATGTTTTCGTAGGGCCTCGTCCGTGGTCCGGGCCAGCATGCCCTTCAGGTAGAGGATGCCGAGATCGGTTTCGCCGCCGTAATAGCTGAACCGGGCGGCGAGTCCTTTCAAGAAATCAGGCGCTCCGGGAAGTTCCGCGGCCCGTCGCAGGTAGGGGGCCGCCTTTTTGGCGTTTTTTTCAAAAAAGAAGGCATTGAACCCGAGAAAATACCAGGGGCGGAAATCGTCCGGGCGGGCCTGGATCGCCTTCTTGAGCAGCCGATTGGCCTCGTCGATCTTGCCGGCATCCCAGGGCAGCATCATCTCGCCGAGGAGATACGGATCCCAGAAGCGGGGGTCGAGATCGGTGATCCGGTGCAGCATGGTGATCACCTGTTGCCATTCCGTTTCGTCCAGGGATTCTTTTTCGAGCAGCTTGTAGCCGATGTAGGTGATGGTCTTGAGGAGGAGGTAGTCGGCCACCGCTCCGTCGAATTCCAGGGCTAGGGCGCGGACCACCGGCGAGGGTAACAAACCGAAATGGCTGATGGTCTCCAGTTGGTAGCGTTGCTGGAGCCGGTAGACGGGCGTGACGAGCAAGACGCTGGCGGTTGCCGCCACGAGGAATACTGTTAACCCAAGAAGTCTCATGTCAGGTCGCGGCGCTGGAAGATCATAGTGGCGAGCGCCAGGATGGCGGCCGTGTAGCCGAGGCAGTAGGCGACGAGAAAGAGAATGTCTGTCAGGGGAATGGCTCGGCCGTGGGCCGCGGCCAGTTTCAGGTCAAAGGCGGCCAGGTTGGGGAAAATGTACATGGCCGCCTTGACGGTTGTCTCGACCAACGGCGTGATGGTGACCCCCGGCACCTTGCTGGCGATGAAGCGGACCATATCGGCCACGGTCTGACCGATGCAGTAGGTGGCCACGGCCAGCAAGGTGGCGAGGAAGGAGCTGGTGGTCACCGTCGACCAGAGAACCACCATGGCAATGAGAATGACCATGCCGAGATAACTGACCCCAACGGCGATAAAAATAGATGGCCAGGACAGATTGGTAAAGAAAATGCTGGCGTAGAGTTTTTGGCTGATGAGCATGGCGATCACCGTGGCGCCGGTGAGGATGGCCATGATGGTGGCAGAGAGCATGGTCAGCCCGCTGAACTTGCCGAGTAGGTACTGAGGCCGGGAGACCGGTTTCGAGAGAATGGCAAAAACGGTGCGTCGCTCGAGATCGCGGGCGAGCAGGTGGACGGCGAGAAAGAGGGGGACCAAGAGCCCGCCGAGGTTGACGGCGGCGAGGCAGAAGTCCAGGGTGATCTTGGCGATGTCGCGCATGAACAGGCCGGCGAGTAGGATCGAGAAGAAAATGACACCTATGGCGAGCAACACGGCGCCGTAGATGAGCCGCTGGCGCAGGCCTTCCTTGTAGCTGATGATGGCGACGGCGATTACGCTCCGCATGTTGTCTGGTCGTTTTGTTGGATGGTGGTGATGAAGAAATGTTCCAAAGGGGTCATCCGGCCGGCGGGATCCTGTTGGCCGGCGAGGTCGGCCGGGGTGACGATGGCCAGCAGCCGGCCGCGATCGAGGACCGCGATCCGGTCGCACATCCGTTCCACGTCGGTGAGGATGTGGGAAGAAAAGAGAATGGTGTGGCCCCGACCATGATACTCCTGGATCAGTTCCACCACGAGGTGTCGGCCCAGGGGATCGAGGCCGGACATCGGTTCATCGAGAATGAGGATATCCGGTTCGTGGACCAGGGCATACGCCAGGGCCGCTCGTTGCACCATACCTTTCGAATACTTGCGGATCGGCCGGTCGGCAGCCTCCAGCAGGTTGACTCGTTCGAGGATGCGGTCGATGCGGTCCCGGTGGCGGCGTGGTGCCATGCCGGCCACCCGGAGGGCGAATTCCAGGTGTTCCCGGGCAGTGAGATTGTCGTACAGGCAGGGGTTCTCGGGCAGATATCCCACTACGGTCCGGGCGGCAGGATCGGCGGGCGGCCGGCCGGCCAGATACACCTCGCCCTCGTCTGGCGAGAGAAACCCCATGAGGATTTTGAGGGCCGTGGACTTGCCGGCGCCGTTGCGGCCGACGATGCCGAAGACCTCGCCCGACCGGATATCGAGGCACAGGTCGGTGAGGGCCCGTATTGGGCGCTGGCCGATGGAAGATTTGAAGGTTTTTGAAACGTGGGAGAGGACGATATCCATTGGCGAGAAAGGTTGGTCATAGAAGATCTGTTGGCGGACCGCGTTACGCCGCTAGGTTATCCGTCCGTAAAGGATAACAAAAAAAAGCCCCTGACACGAGGGTGACAGGGGCTTTTGTAAGCAGCGGCAAAGAGATTAGGAGCTTGCTCCCATCCATTGCCACTCTTGGTCGTCGAGGGCGGTTGCGCTGCTTACGTCGCTGGGGCCTTTGCCGTCCTCTGCAGACGTTTTTTGCCGCTGGGCGTAGCCGGGGGTGCCAGCCACGATTCCATACACCATGCCATTGTCGGCATCTGTCTTGTCATTGGCGGACTTGGCGGCATAGGAAGTTGCCGAGGTCTTCGCCTTGATCTTGACGTTGGGGGATGTGGTGAAGGTGAAGTCGGAAGTGGCTCCGGTGACATGAGTCACTCCAATGGTGACGGTATTGCCGTCTTGGTTGGATTCCGTGTCGGCGGCCGAAGCGGTGGTGGCGGAGATGCCGACCAACAACGCGCAAGCGGCGATCGAGAGAATCTTCTTCATGGTGTCCT
>CAYRGZ010000144.1:1335-7021 GCA_964423785.1 uncultured Desulfobulbia bacterium | reverse complement strand
GGGGGAGGCGGTCCGCCGGTGCCCTCCTGGTGTTCCTGTTGGCCTGGGCGGCCACTGCCCAGGCCGGCCTGCTCACGGGACGGGCACCGGCAACGACCGGCCTGCTCCTGGTTTTCGACGCCGCGACCGGACCGCCGCCGGCCTACGAGCGCTATTTCCGGGTCCCGGAATACACCGCGCCGGTGGGCGAAGACGCCACCTTCCGCATCACGCTGCCGGCGGGCCGCTATTACCTCGGCCTCTACCGGTCGGCCACCGGCGCACCGCCTCCGCCCCGAACCGGTGACACCCTCTGCCGGTTCGAAGACATCGCGGGCGATCCGGCCGTCTTCACCGTTCCGGAAGACGGTACCGTCGAAGTGAGGATGGTCCCGGCCTGTGCCACCTTCCGGTTCCCATCCCTCGACACCATACTCACCGCGGCCACCGATCCGGCCCGCCTGCCGCCCGACGTGACGGTCGGCCAGGTATATACCGGTATCGCCGGTACCGTGGCGGACGGAGACGGCAATCCGGTGGCCGGGGTTCTGGTCTTTGCCCGCGACACGAACCGGGGCGCACGGTTCGTTTCCCGGCCCTCCGATGCGCTCGGCCGCTACGTGGTCCTCACCGACCGGGGCGGCACCTACCACCTGCAGGCGGCCGGCGGCGCATTCGCAACCGCCGAGCCGGTCAGCGTGGACACCGACGCCATCACCAGCGGTATCGAGCTGACGCCGGCCGTTCGCGCCGGCAACCCATGAGCAGAGGAATTTTCTGTTCTTTCATTGAGAAACCGGGCATGACGACGGTATAATGACCGCACATCCGTCATGCCCGTCTTCAAGCTCACCGACAGTCTCGTCTTCCCCCCGCCGGAGCTGGCCCGCTCCGACGGCCTACTCGCCGTCGGCGGCGACCTGTCCCCGGAGCGGTTGCTCCTCGCCTACCAGCTGGGCATCTTTCCCTGGTACGCGGCCGGCGAGCCGATCCTCTGGTGGGCGCCGGATCCCCGTTGCGTGCTCTTTCCCGACGAGTTCCACTCCTCGCGCCGCCTGACCCGCACCTTGCGCCGGAAGGTCTTTACCGTCACCTTCGACCAGGCCTTCGAACGGGTGATCACGGAATGTGCCCGTATTCGCCTGGAGCAGGGCGAGGAAACCTGGATCGACGACGCCATGATCGATGCTTACTGCCGGCTGCACGGTCTGGGTTATGCCCACTCGGTAGAGTGCTGGCGGGGAGACACACTGGCCGGCGGCCTCTACGGTGTCTGTCTCGGGGCGATGTTTTTCGGCGAGTCCATGTTCAGCCGGGTTCGTGACGCATCCAAGGTGGCGCTGGCCCACCTCGTCCAATTCGGGAAGCGCCACAACTGGCTTGCCATCGATTGCCAGGTTCCCAGCGACCATCTGCATCGCCTTGGGGCCCGCGATATTCCGGCCGCCCTATTCCGCCGCCTTTTGGCCACCGCCCTCACCGCACCCTACCAGCCCGGCCCGTGGCGTTGAATACCTGCTTCTTCCCGCTGGTAACGGGCAAAGGGATGTGGTAGAGTGCCGACCCATGCCCAAGACCACGGTCTCCCGTTTCAAAGAGTCCCTGTTCGATCGCAACCAGTTCACCCTCACCTTCGAGCTGGTGCCCGGCCGCGGCGGCCGCAGCCGCGAACAGGAACGCATCGTCAACCTGGCCCGCGACTTGGCCCGCGACGGCCGCCTGCAGGCGGTGAGTATCACCGAAAACGCCGGCGGCCACCCGGCCCTGTCCCCCGAGGTGCTGGGGATGGAGATCAAGCGCCTGGGTCTGGACGTCATCACCCATTTTTCCTGCAAGGACAAGAACCGCAACCAGATGGAGAGCCTGCTCTTCTCCTGGGATCGGCAGGGGTTGCAGAATCTCCTCGTCATCACCGGCGACTATCCGAAACGCGGCTTTCAGGGCTTTCCCAAGCCGGTCTTTGATCTCGACTCCGTCCAGGTACTGCACCTCCTCTCCCGGATGAACGCCGGCCGTTTCGACGGCTTCAAGCACGCCGATCCCGGCCACCCCTTCCAGCCCACCGGCTTCCTCAAAGGGGTGGCGGTATCCCCTTTCAAGCTCACCGAGGCGGAGCAGGTGCTCCAATACTCCAAGCTGCACCGGAAGATCGCCGCCGGCGCCGACTACATCATCACCCAGCTCGGCTACGACGCCCGCAAGTTCCACGAACTGCTCATCTACCTGCGGGAAAACGGCATCCATCAGCCGGTGCTCGGTAACGTCTTCATCCCCAACCTACCCGTGGCCCGCCTCATGCACCAGGGTGACATCCCGGGCTGCGTTCTGCCCGACTCGCTCTACCAGCGCATTCTGGACGAGGCGTGCGCCCCCGACCGGGGGAAGCGGGCCCGCCTGCTACGGGCCGCGAAACTCCTCGCCGTCCTCCAGGGCCTGGGCTACGACGGCGCCCACATCGGCGGTCCCGGCCTCACCTACGAGGATGTCGATTTCGTCCTCGGCCAGGCGGCAGAGTTCGCCCCGAACTGGCGCGATCTGCTCGACGAATTCCGCCACTGGCCGGCGGACGGTTTTTATCTCTACGAGCGTGACCCGGAGACCGGCCTCAACCTGCCGCGCCGCTCCCCCGGCCGATCGGCGTCCCGGTTCCTGCCCCGCTACGAACTCGCCAAGCTCATCCACCACCTCGCCTTCGAGGAGGACGGCCCCCTCTACGACTTCGCCCGCCGTACCTGCCTGGCCCTGGAGCGCACCCGCCTGGCCGGGCCGCTCACCACGGTGGAGCACGTGCTCAAATTTCTTGCCTTCGGCTGCCAGAACTGCGGCGACTGCGCGCTGGCCGACCTGCTCTTCCTCTGCCCGCAGGCCGGCTGCGCCAAATACCTGCTGAACGGCCCTTGCGGCGGCAGCCGCGACGGCTGGTGCGAGGTCTACCCCGGCCGGCGCCGCTGTCTCTATGTCCGCTGGTACGAACGAGCCAAGAAGGACGGCCGACTGGAGGATCTCAAGCACGGCTACGTGCCGCCCCGCAACTGGGCCCTGAACAACACCTCCTCATGGCTCAATTTTTTCAAAAAGCTCGACCACCACGGCGGCCACCACGACCAGTAAATAAAAAAAAGCTTCCATTTCCGCGCAGCAAGGTGTATCTTAGCGCTTTTTTCAGACCCAAGGTCCATACCCTCACCTGCTTGCGATGGTTACCAGCACGGATCTTCGACCACGGGAAGAATGCGGCGTCTGCGGCGTCTTCGGCCACCCGGACGCGGCGAAACTGACCTACTTCGGCCTCTACGCCCTCCAGCACCGGGGGCAGGAGTCCGCCGGCATCGTCGCCTCGGACGGCACCACCGTCCGGGAGCACAAAGCCATGGGCCTGGTGCCGGATGTCTTTTCCGAGGAAAACATCGGGCGCCTCACCGGCCACCTGGCCATGGGCCACGTGCGCTACTCGACCACCGGCGCCTCGACGGCGGTCAACGCCCAGCCGTTCACCGCCACCCACCAGGGGTGCACCCTGTCGGTGGCCCACAACGGCAACCTGGTCAATATCCGTCAGTTGCGCCAAGAGCTGGAGGCGGAGGGCTCGATCTTCCAGTCCACCATGGACAGCGAGGTGGTGGTCCACCTCCTGGCCCGCCACGCCCATCTCGGCTTCGAAGAGGCCATCAGCGAGACCCTCGGCCGCCTGCAGGGGGCCTACTCCCTGCTCCTCATGACCCAGGACACCCTGGTGGCCATCCGCGACCCGTACGGTTTCCGGCCCCTTTGCCTCGGCAAGATCAACGGCAACGGCTATATCGTCGCTTCAGAGACCTGCGCCCTCGATCTGGTGGAAGCCCAGTACGTTCGCGACATCGAGCCCGGCGAGGTATTGATCATCAACCGGGACGGTCTGCGCTCCTTCACCCCGCACAGGGCCGATCGCACCGCCTTCTGCATCTTCGAGCAGGTCTATTTTGCCCGGCCGGACAGCGACATCTTCGGCCAGAACGTCTACCAAAGCCGCAAGCGGATGGGGGAGATCCTGGCCCGGGAACACCGGGTGGAGGCCGATCTCGTCATGCCCTTCCCCGACTCCGGCAACTACGCGGCTCTCGGCTATTCCCAGGCCTCGGGCATTCCCCTGGAAATGGGGATGATCCGCAACCATTACGTCGGCCGCACCTTCATCCAGCCGACCCAGTCGATGCGGGACTTCGGCGTCCGGGTGAAACTCAACCCGGTACGCTCGTTCCTGCAGGGCAAGCGGGTGATCATCGTCGAGGACTCCATCATCCGCGGCACCACCGGCCGCAGCCGGGTCAACTCCCTGCGGGCCGCCGGGGTCCGCGAGGTGCACATGGTGGTGAGTTGCCCGCCCACCCGCTACCCCTGTTACTATGGTATCGATTTTCCAAGCGGTTCCGAGCTGATCGCCTCCGCCAAGCAGGTGGAGGACATCCGTGAATCCCTGGGTCTCGACAGCCTCTCCTACTTGAGCCTCGACGGTCTGGTGGAGGCGGTGGGCGGCGACGGCGACCGCTACTGCCTCGCCTGCTACACCGGCGACTATCCCGTCATGCCGGACCGGGAATTCCACAAGCTCGCCCTGGGCAAATAACCCTCAAACCCGCCATGCAGCCGCTCGAACTCGCCCGCCAGGTGCTGACCATCGAGGCGCAGGGCATCCTTGCCCTCGTCGATCGGATCGGACCGGATTTCGAACGGGCCGTGGACCTGGTGCTCCGCTGCCCGACCCGGGTGATCATCGCCGGTATCGGCAAATCCGGCATCATCGGCCAGAAGATCGCCGCCACCCTGAACTCCACCGGCACCAGCGCCTTTTTCCTGCACCCGGTGGAGGCGATGCACGGGGATCTCGGCATCGTCGATCCCCGCGACGTCCTGCTCGCCATCTCCTACTCGGGCGAAACCCTGGAACTCAACCGGCTGGTGACATCCGTCCGCAACCGGGGGCTTGCCGTGATCGCCATGACCGGTAACCGCGACTCCACCCTGGCGGCGGCCGCCGACGTGGTCCTGGACGTGGCCGTGGCCCGCGAGGCCTGTCCCCTGGGCCTGGCGCCGACGGCCAGCACCACCGCCACCCTGGCTATGGGCGACGCCCTGGCCGTGGTGCTTCTCGACCGCAAACAATTCGACCAGGAGGACTTCCGCCGCAACCACCCCGGCGGTAGCCTCGGGGAACGGCTCAAGGTGCGGGTCGCCGAGGTGATGCTCACCGGCGACCGGGTGCCGGCCACCGCCCCCGACACGCCGCTGTCCGAGGCCCTGGCCATTCTCAATCGCGCTAACCTCGGCGCCGTGCTCGTCGTCGATGCCGAAAAAAAAGTCATAGGTATCCTTACGGATGGCGACCTACGGCGGTTGCTGGCGGCGGACACCCCCATCACCGACCTGGACGCCGCCAAGGTGATGACCCGGAACCCGAAAACGGTCCGGCCCGACCAACTGGCCGCCGACGCCCTCTCCATCATGCAACGCCATGAGATCACCATCCTGCCGGTGGTGGACGGCGGCGGCCGGCTCGCCGGCATCATCCACCTGCACGACCTGCTCGGCAAGGGCGAATTCCGGCTGCTCGTCTAATCAGCAGCCATCGGTATTCCCACCTAGAAAGCAACCGAAGCGACCGGCCTGAAGTACCGTTTACGCTGGCAAAGAGAACACAAATCTGCTAGGATTGCGGATTCGTAAAAAGATT
>CAYRGZ010000144.1:0-1235 GCA_964423785.1 uncultured Desulfobulbia bacterium | reverse complement strand
TAGAATCGCCGGTAGCTGAGCCTACGAAGGAGAGTCGCATGTCTTTCACCCCGAACATTCAAGCGTTTTGTTGTCACTACACCTCGCAGCAGACCCTGGCCGAGGGCCGCGAGACCATGCTGCAGGAGGGTTTTCCCGAGTCGGTCACCATCAACCGGGTGACCTGTACCGGCAAGCTGAAGGTGAGCACCCTGCTCGCCGCTTTTGAAAACGGCGCCGACGGGGTCTATGTGGTGGGCTGCCCCCTGGACGGCTGCCACAACCTCATGGGCAGCCAGCGGGCCGCAAAACGGGTGGGAGCGATCAAGAAGGCCCTGGCCGAACTCGACGTGGAGCCCGAACGTATCGAGATGTTCCACGCCCCGCGAGGATTCCATCCCGAGTTCATCGATGCGGCCCGACAAATGGACGAGACCATCCGCCGTCTCGGCCCCTCGCCGTTCAAGCAGGCCGACGAATAATCCAAGCGCGCATTTCTCTGAGGAAGAGCCATGATCATTGCCGAACGTAAACCCCTGGCCGAACTGGTCGACATGATCAAAGACTACGACCGCATCCTGCTGTTGGCCTGCAAGGGCTGCGTCTCCGTCTGCTCGGCGGGCGGCGAGCGGGAGGTGGAGAACCTGGCGCCGCTGTTGCGCCTCGGCTGCAAGAAGGCGGGGCGCGAGGTCACCATCATCGAGGGAGCGCTCGTGCGCCAATGCGACCGGGAATACATCGACGCCATCGACCAATGGGATGGCGAGTACGATGCCATCCTGTCCATGGCCTGTGGCGTGGGGGTCAACTTCATCGCCAACCTGCGGCCCATGGCCCGGGTGTATCCAGCGGTGAACACCTCGTTCTTCGGCGGTTCGGCCGAGCAGGGCGTCTGGTCCGAGCAATGCGCCGGCTGCGGCAACTGCATCCTGCATCTGACCGGCGGCCTCTGCCCGGTGGCCCGCTGCGCCAAGAGCCTGATGAACGGCCCCTGCGGCGGCTCCCAGGACGGCCGCTGCGAGATCCACCGGGAGGTGCCCTGCATCTGGGCCGAGATCCACGACCGGCTGGAACGGCTCGGCCGCAAGGAAGACATGAACCGGATCACTCCGATCCGCGACTGGAGCCCCGCCGGCCACGGCGGCCCCCGCAAGGTGGTCCGCGACGATTTGACCATCTAGCCGGCGGCTGCGTCAACCGGTCGGCAGCAAAGCGGATATGGCCCGGCGTCACCCGTGGCATACCGTTGTCCTCGT
>CAYRGZ010000143.1:0-7102 GCA_964423785.1 uncultured Desulfobulbia bacterium | reverse complement strand
CAGGTCTGACACGGTAATTCAATGGGTTACACACCGCGAACTCGATGGAATCGTAGTTTTTACGATTCCATCAAATTTCACACCAGGGAGTCCAGCCACTGGTACCAGCGGTCGAAGCCCTCGCCGGTGCGGGCCGACAGCTCGATGCATTCGAGATCCGGGTTCACCGCCCGGGCCAGTTGCCGGCAGCGGTGGCAATCGAAATCCACGTACGGGAGCAGGTCGATCTTGTTGATCAGGCACAAGGTCGCGGCCCGGAACATGTACGGATACTTTTCCGGCTTGTCGTCGCCCTCGGTGACGCTGATGATCACCACCTTGCCGTGTTCTCCCAGATCGAACATGGCCGGGCAGACGAGGTTGCCGACGTTTTCGATGAAGAGAAGTCCGCCGGCCGCCGGGTCGAGCCGCTCGATGGCACCGGCTACCATGGCGGCGTCGAGATGACAGCCGCTGCCGGTGTTGACCTGAATGGCAGATGCACCGGCCCGTTCGATCCGGTCGGCGTCGTTGGTCGTCTGTTGGTCCCCTTCGATGACGTACAGCGGCCGGTTTGCCGCCAGGTCGGCAATGGTGCGTTCGAGGATCGTGGTCTTGCCCGCCCCGGGTGAGCTGACCAGGTTGAGCGCGGTGATGCCCCGTTTCTGGAAAAATGTACGGTTGCGGCGGGCAAGCTCATCATTGACGGCGAGCAGGTCCCGCTCCACGCGGAGCCGCCGGTCGTGATCGTGGTGAAGGGAGGTGGTCGCATGGCAACCGCAGTCGGTGCACATGGCGGATTCTCCTGGAAATTCTTCAGCCTGGATCCAGGTTCGGGTTTGGTGAATGCGCACGGTCTCAGGACGTGATTGGCCCTGTCATTCGACGATCACCGCCCGCAAGCGCAACTGGTCACCACCCGAGATTTCGAGCCCCGGTTCCTGGCAGGACGGGCAGACAATGGCATACGAGTCCAGTCGGCAGGTGGCTCCGCACCGGCGGCAGTATCCCCGCGCCGGCTCCGGGATGATGTCCAGGCGGGCGTTTTCGGCCGGGGTGTCCTTGCAGGCGGCCTCGAAGCCGAAGACCAGGGCCTCGCGCATCACGCCGGCCAGCATGCCGACTTCGAGTTCGATGGCAGTGATCCGTTTTGCTCCTTCCCGGGCCGCCGCCTCGCAGGCCAGGTCCACCAGCTCGCATGCCAGACTCAATTCGTGCATGGAGCTATTTTGCTGGAATCGCAAAAGGTGCGATCGGTCATTCGCTGCACTCACCACCTCCATCGAGTTCACGGTTTGTAACCATTCGAATTATCGTGTCAGGCCGGAACCGACTGCGAGTTTGTACAGGTTCCTCTATTTTATGCCTCTTCGGCGAAAAGGGGAAGATATTTCGCCGCCATCTTGAACAAGAAGGTACCGAGGGCGACGATGCCGAGCGAGACGAGAAGCTCGGGCAGGGTGGGCAGGTAGCTACCGCCCCGGAAGACGGAATATTCCTCCATACTGAACAGGCAGACGTTCATCCGGTTGATAAGCACGCCGCCAATGACCAGCACGTTGACGAGAAGCAAGATGGAGTGATCCCGACGGGCGGCGGAGCTGGCGAGAAAAGCAAGCGGCGCGATGACGCCGATGAGCATTTCGGCGAGGTACATGTTGGCGGGGATGCTGCCGTCGAAAACGGCCCCGACGCCGGCGTTTTTCACCAGGAAAAAGATCTTCAGGACGAGATAGACCACCAGGGTGTTGCGCAGACCGACGGCGAGGCCGGTGAAGATCGCCGGGTCGATTCTATGTTTGAAGGCCCAACCGCTGAACATCGCCTCCAGGCTGACCATGGCAAGCCCCATGGCGATGGCCGAGATCAGAAAGAGATACGGCAAGAACTGCGTGTACCAGAGCGGCGACATGCGGGCGCCGGCAATGAGGAAAACGGCACCCAGCGACGACTGGTGCAGGGTGGAGAGCATGACGCCGAAGATGACCGCCCCGATCATGATCTTCTTGATCACGGCCAGCGCCTTCTGCCAGCCGAGTTTTTCCAGCAACATGGGCGAGGACTCGATGGCCAGGGTGGTGGTGTACAGGATGACGTGGATGGCCACCACCCACATCACCGAGTGCACCTGCCACATGACCATCGGGTGCCAGAGGCGGAAAGGATGACCGATGTCGAGGAACAGGGCGACCACGGCCATCAGATAGCCGAGGAAGGCGGTGAGGATGGCCGGCCGGCCGATGGGTTTGTATTTCTTCCAGTTGAAGATGTAGATGGCGCAGGCGATGATGAAGCCGCCGGCCGCCATGGCGACACCGCCCAGCACGTCGAATGCGAGCCAGAATCCCCATGGATAGACGTTGTTCAGACCGGTGGCGGCGCCGAGCCCGTTTGCCAACCGGTAGCCCATGGCCGCCAGCCCCACCAGCATGCACAAAAAGAGTACTACGGTGTGCGGGGTCCACATCTTGATTTCGGCGTCCTGGTTCATGGTGTCCTCCGAAATGCGATTCACGTCCTGGCCGTCTTGGCCAGGGACTGTTCTTCCCAGAAAAAACGAAGATCGTCGGCTGGCTGGGGCCGCCGGTGGAGTTCGAGGCCACAGGCCCGCAGTTCAGCCTCTACCTCGGCAAGCGCCCCGGGGATGGCCGCGGCCGCCGGAGGCGACAGCGTCAGTCCTGGTTCGAGACTTGCCGGCTCGATGCCCACCAGCACGACCCGCTTCGGGGTCTCGCCGATGAGGGCTGCCGCGGCCAGCAGGTCGGAGAGCCCCAATTGGTGGGGCGAGATGCGGGTAGTGAGCCGCGCGCCTACCTGCCGGTCCCGGAAAACCGCCACCGTACCCGGCGGGGCGCCGCTCTGCATGGCGTCGATGATGATGCAGAGGTCGCGGCCGGCGATGTGGCGCAACAGTTCAATGCCGGCGGTGCCGCCGTCCAAGAGCTCCACCCCGTCCGGCAGGAGGTAGTGCCGCTCCAACTCGGCCAGGGCATGGATGCCGACCCCCTCGTCGCCAAGCAGAATATTGCCGACTCCCAGAATGAGAACGTTCATCGGCTCTTTCCCGATCACAGGGCCCGCACCCGCACTAGTTCGTCCTGCTTGGGATCGAACAGATGGATGGCGCAGGCTATGCAGGGATCGAAGGAGTGGACGGTACGCAACACCTCGAGCGGCCGCTCCGGGTCGGCCACCGGTGTGCCGACCAGGGATGCCTCGTAGGGGCCGGGCGCATCGTTATGGTTGCGCGGCCCGGCATTCCAGGTCGAGGGCACCACGGCCTGGTAGTTCTTGATCTTGCCGTTTTCGATGACGATCCAGTGCGACAGGATGCCGCGCGGCGCCTCGTGGATCCCGAAGCCTTGCTGAACGCCGTTCGGGAACTCCGGTTGGTTGAAGGTGGCGAGATCGCCGGAGGCGATGTTGTCCACTAGGGCCTGCCATTGGTGGAACAGGGTATCATTGAGCACGGCGCACCGTACCATCCGCGCCGCGATTCGGCCGATGGTCGAGTGCAGGGCCGCCATCCCGACCTTGGTCTTGGCGAGGCTGCTCACCGTGTCGAGGACCTGGGTCACGTAGCGTCGAGTCGGTTCATGGCCGGCGGCGTACATGCACAAGACGTTGGCCAGGGGGCCGACCTGGGCCGGTTCGCCCTTGAAGGTGGGTGACTTGACCCAGGAGTATTTGCCGTCGTCCTGGAAGTCGGTGTAGTGGGGCACGGTCTCCTCTTCGTAGGGATGTCGGTGCCAGTCGCCGTCGTACCAGGAGTGCTTGATGGATTCCTGGACGTTCTTCTCGAAGAATTCGTCGTCGAAGTTCTTGATCGGCGTGAACTTGTCGATGTCGCCCTTCGGGATGTAGCCACCGGGCAGGAAGAACTCCGCGCCCTTGGTGTCCATCGGCATGTCCGGGGCGGACAGGTAGTTGGTCACCCCGGCACCGTGGGTGGTCCAGTCGGCGTAGAAGGCCCCCACCGCGGCGACATCCACCAGGGCCACCTTCTTGACGAAGGCGTCCGCTTTATCCAGCAGGGTGCGGATGTGGTACAGCCGCTCCATGTTCAGGGTGTCGGGGCTGTCCAGGTTGATGGGGTTGGCCACACCACCGACGGCAACGTTCTGGATGTGCGGGGACTTGCCGCCGAGCAGCGCCACAACCTTGGTGATCTCCCGTTGGTATTCCAGTGCTTGCAGGTAGTGGGTGGTGGCCATCAGGTTGACCTCGGGGGGCAATTTCATGGCAGGATGCCCCCAGTAGCCGCTGCCGAACACGCCGAGCTGGCCGGAGTCCACCAGGGCCTTGAGCCGCTCTTGGGTGGTCTTCATCTCCTCAACGGTATTGCGGTGCCAGTCGGAGAGGCTCTGGCCGAGACGGGCCGCGGCCCGGGGATCGGCGGAGAGCGCCGAGACGATGTCCACCCAGTCCAGGGCGCAGAGATGATAGAAGTGGACCAGGTGGTCGTGCACCGCATGCGCCCCCATGATCATATTGCGGATGTACTGGGCGTTCACCGGGACTTCCATACCCAGGGCGTTTTCCACCGTACGCACTGAGACCAGTGCGTGCACCGTCGTTCAGACACCGCAGAACCGTTGGGTGTAGAGCCAGGCCTCCAGGGGGTCGCGACCCTGCAGAATCAACTCGAATCCCCGCCACATCTGTCCGGACGACCAGGCCTTGGTTACCGTGCCGCCGTCCACCTCGCAATCGATGCGCAGGTGTCCTTCGATTCTCGTTACCGGATCAATGGTGATGCGCCGCGCCATGTGTTTTCCTCCATTTTGATCAGTCGTTCCGGGTCAGGCGGTGGATGACCGCGCCGGTTACCAGCAACAGGCCGACGAGATAGGGAACCTTCTTGATGTAGGACCAGGTGAACTCAGGGTACGCAACGTTGTCGATGCGTGGATTGAACCCGAGAAGATCGAAGGAGACCCCGGCCAGCACCAGGCACTGGGTGCCGCCGGCCTCCTCCAATCCGTAGATCCTGTCGAAATACCTGGCCGTCTTGCGGATCGAGTACTCGCCGGAGCCGATGCGGCCGACCGGAAAGCGGTATTCGGTGCCAGCCGGCAGCCGCAGCCGTCGTTCGGCCTCATGCCGCAGCTCAGAAACTGGTCCGAAGAGGGAGGCGCCGGTGGGACAGAACTCGCAACAGGCGGCATAGCCGCCGTCGGCATAGCGGTGGCGGCAGAGTTCGCATTTGACGATCCGGGGATTGGTGCTCGACCACTCGAATTTCGGGATGCCGAACGGGCAGGCCACCATGCAGTAACGGCAGCCGATGCACCGGTCGACGTCGTGGGCCACCACCCCGGTGCGCGGCTCTTTGTGCAGGGCCTCCACCGGGCAGACCGAGGCGCAGGCCGGCTCCAGACAGTGCATGCACTGGCGTTTCACGAAGGAGTAGCCGTCTTCTTCCTGGTCCTTGTGGATGCCCTTGCCTTGCTTGTACACCTTGATGATGTTGAGGGTCTTGTCGGAGAGGTCGTCGGGGGCGTCGTGTACCAGGTCGTCTCCCTGGAATTCGTAGGGGATCGAGCCGTCTGGCTGGTAGAGGGGAGCGCCCGGCACGCTGTTGACCCGCTTGCAGTTCACCATGCATGCTTTGCAGCCGATGCACAGGGTGGCGTCGTAGAGAATACCCACCGCCTCCGGGGGAAGGGTGGTGGCGGCGCGGGCGGTCGGGGTTTCGCCGGCCGCGGCCAACAGGCCGGCACCGGCGGTGAATTTCAAGAAGTCACGTCTTGAAGCAGCCATATCTTATCCTCCCTGCCAGCCGCGTTGGTTCGGCGGCACCGCGCCGGAACGAAGGGTTAAAAAACGCCTGGAAGCAGCCATGACCTAGTCCTCCGACGTGTCATCGCCCTTGCTGCGGCCGAGGCTGACACCAGCGGCTACGGCGGCGGCCCCCACGGCGGCGCCGACGGTGGCGGCGGCCAGGGTGGACGCGCCTCTACCCCTGGGGGGCTTCGCCGGCGCGAATTGGGTCGGTGGGGTGATGTAGAGGGGCCGGGCCGGCGAGAAGAGCGGCTGGGCGAAACCGACGCCCTTTTCCGAGCAGCCGAAGCAGGGGTGGCCGACGTTCACCGGCCAGACACCCACGTCGTTGAACCGCAAGGTTGAGCAGTTGTTGAAGGTCTCCGGTCCTTTGCAGCCCAGTTTGTACAGGCAGTAACCCTTGCGGTGCCCTTCGTCGCCGAATTTCTCTGCGAACCGGCCGGCGTCGAAGTGGGGACGCCGTTCGCAGTTTTCGTGGATGAGGCGGCCGTAGGCGAATTTCGGTCGGCTCTTGTCGTCGAGCTCGGGCAGTTTTTTGAACGTGAGGTAGTAGAGGACGGTGGAGAGGAAGTTGTAGGGGTTGGGCGGGCAGCCGGGAATGTTGACCACCGGGATGCCGGTGCCGGCCAGGATCCGCTCCACGCTGGTGGCGCCGGTGGGGTTGGGCGAGGCCGACGGCACCCCGCCCCACGAGGCGCAGGAGCCGATGGCGATCACCGCCGCCGCCTTGGGTGCTGTTTCTTTCAGGATGTCGACCACCGGCCGCCCACCCACCTTGCAGTAGATGCCGCCGTCCTTGACCGGAAACGATCCCTCGCAGACCAGGATGAACTTACCCTCGTTTTCGGCGATGATCTTTTGCCGGTATTCCTCGGCCTGGTGGCCGGCACCGGTGTTCAGGGTCTCCAAGTAGTCCAGGGAGATGAGGTCGAGGATGAGTGTTTCCAGGGTCGGGTGGCCGGCCCGCAGCAAGGTCTCGGTACAGCCGGTGCATTCCTGGCCCGACAGCCAGATCACCGACGGGCGTTTCGGCGCCGTGGCCGCCGCAGCGATCCGGGGCCCCATTTCCAGGGGGAGCCCCATGCTTGCTGCCATGATGGAGCAGAATTTGACGAAATCCCGCCGGTTGATGCCGGCAGGGGCCCCCGATCCTCCGATCGCGTGCTTCGTGTCCATGGCCACCCCCTCGGTTTCGGCTGAGGTTCATTTCATACAGAGGATTGATGAAATCGTAAAAAATACGATTTCATCGAGTTCGCGTTTTGTAACCCGTTGAATTATCGTGTCAGACCTGGGCCGACCGGTCATTCGCTGCGCTCACCACCTGCGAGTTTTCACG
>CAYRGZ010000142.1:0-7130 GCA_964423785.1 uncultured Desulfobulbia bacterium | reverse complement strand
CGGTCCGCGAGGTCGCGACTTCGGCATACGAAGGAGCAACCCCGTGAGCAGTTACCGTTGGCAAGCTCCAGCCGGCCTCTTGAGGAGACACATACCAACCATGACCCCGAACGTTGATGCGGAGCTCGCGTTGCGCCGGCCGTACCTGGACCAGGCCCGCCGGGTGGTGGTCAAGGTCGGCAGCGCGGTGGTCACCGGCGAGCACGGCCTAGACATGGAGGTGCTTGAAGGGTTGGCCGAGGATATCGCCTGGCTCTTCGACCAGGGCCGCGAGGTGCTGCTGGTCAGTTCCGGGGCAGTGGCCGCCGGCCGGCGTCGGCTCGGATTCGGGGGGCACGACCTTTCCCTGCGGGAGAAACAGGCGGTGGCAGCCGTCGGCCAGGGTCGGCTCATGCAGGCCTACGAGACGGTCTTCGGCCATCACCGACGGCATATCGCCCAGATCCTGCTCACCCACGACGATCTCGCCCATCGCGGCCGCTATCTCAATATCCGCAATACCCTCTTCACCCTCCTGCACTGGCGCATCCTGCCGGTGATCAACGAAAACGATACCGTATCGGTGGATGAACTCCGTTTCGGCGACAACGACACCATGGCCGCCATGCTCACCTCCCTGGTGGAGGCGGACCTCTGTATCTGCCTCACCGATGTCGACGGTCTCTACACCGCCAATCCAGCCGCCGATCCGACGGCCGAACTCGTGTTGACGGTACGCGAGGTGGACGCCGCCATCGAGGCCATGGCCGGCCATGTGGTGGGAAAGCTCGGCACCGGCGGTATGCGGAGCAAGATCCGGGCGGCCAAGGCGGTGTGCCGCCGGGGCGGTTGTTTCCTCATCGGGCCGGGTCGTCGGATCGGGAGCTTACGCCGCATCTTCGCCGGCGAGCCGGTGGGGACCTTCTTCGCACCCCGTCGGGAACGGTTGCCGAACCGGAAGCACTGGATTGCCTATACCTTGCGGCCCAAGGGCAGCCTGGTCCTCGACGGCGGCGCCTGCCGTGCCCTGGTCGAGCACAAGACCAGTCTGCTGCCGGCCGGTATCGTGGCGGTGCGGGGCGCCTTCCGGGTCGGGGATCCGGTGCGTTGCGAGGATCAGGAGGGGAATCAGGTGGCGGTGGGGCTGGTCAACTATTCCGCCGAGGAGATCGCCCGGATCAAGGGGTGCCAGACGAGTGAGATCGCAGACCGACTCGGTCACAAGGACGCCGATGAGGTGATCCATCGCGACAACCTCGTGGTCTTTGCCGAACAGTAACCGAAACAACCAGGGGAGAAACCATGTCTACCAATGTCCAGCAACTCGTCGAGGAAATGGCGGCCCGCGCCCGCGCCGCCAGCCGCAAGATGGCGGCTATGTCCACCGAGCAGAAGAACCGGGTTCTCACCCGGATGGCGGCCATGCTCATCGACAACAAGGCCGACATCCAGGCGGAAAACGCAAAAGACCTCGAAGCGGCCCGGGAAAAGGGCCTGTCCACGGCGATGATCGACCGGCTAACCCTGTCGGACAAGGTGATCGACGCCATGGTCACCGGTCTCGAGGAGGTGGCGGCCCTGCCGGACCCGGTGGGTGAGATATCCCAGATGGTGAAACGGCCGAGCGGCATCGTGGTCGGCCGCATGCGGGTGCCGCTTGGCGTCATCGCCATGATCTACGAATCGCGGCCCAACGTCACCGTCGATGCCGCCGCCCTCTGCCTCAAGGCCGGCAACGCGGTGCTGTTGCGCGGCGGCTCCGAGGCCATCCATTCCAACCTGGCCCTGGCCGCCATCCTGCGTCGCGCCCTCGAGGAGGAGGGTGGCGATCCCGATGCCATCGGCGTCATCTCGGTCACCGACCGGCAGGCGGTTACCGTTCTCTTGCAACAGGAAGAGACCATTGATCTCGTTATTCCCCGCGGCGGCGAGGGACTCATCCGGTTCGTGGCCGAGCACTCCCGTATTCCGGTCCTGAAGCATTACAAGGGAGTGTGCCACGTTTTCGTCGATGCCAGCGCCGATCTCGACATGGCGGAGCGCATCGTCATGAACGCCAAGACCCAGAGACCCGGGGTCTGCAACGCCCTGGAGACCCTGCTCGTCCACCGCCAGGCGGCGGCCGCCTTCCTGCCCAGGGTAATCGGCGCCCTGCGGGCGGCCGGGGTCGAGGTGCGCGGTTGTCAAGAGACCGTCGCCCTGGTTCCGGAAGTGAAGCCGGCCACCGACGAGGATTGGGGATACGAGTTCCTCGATCTCATCCTCGCCGTCCGGGTGGTGGACGACCTTGACGCGGCCATGGACCATATCGCCCGCTACGGGTCGCAACATACCGAATCCATTATCACCGCCGACTATGGCAATGCCATGCGTTTCCTGCGCGAGGTGGACGCTTCCTCGGTGATGGTCAACGCCTCGACCCGGTTCAGTGACGGCGGCCAGTACGGGCTCGGCGCCGAGATCGGCATCAGTACCACCAAGCTGCACGCCTACGGCCCCATGGGGCTCGAAGAGCTGACCACCCGGAAGTTCATCGTCTTCGGTGAAGGGCAGGTGCGTGCCTGAGGCGGGGTGCCCGTGACGAGCACGAAACGGCAGGCGGGCCGGATCGGGGTGCTGGGGGGCACCTTCGATCCGGTCCATCGCGGTCACCTGGCCATGGCCGAGGCGGCCCGCACGGCCTGCCGTCTCGACCGCGTCCTGTTCATGCCGGCCCACCAACCTCCCCACAAACGGTGCCATGTGGCGCAGGAACACCGGCTCGCCATGCTGCACCTCGCCGTCGATGGGATCGAGGGGTGCGAGGTTTCCGATTTCGAACTACGACGGCCCGGGCCGTCCTACACGGTGGATACCCTGGCCGCTCTGGCCCGGGAGTTGGGGCCAGATACCGGTATCTTCTTCTTGATCGGCGCCGATGCCTTTGCCGAGATCCAGACCTGGAAGGAACCCCAGCGGCTTCTCGACCACGCGAGTCTGGTGGTGATCGCCCGTCCTTCGTACCCCCTGCCCGCCGAACCTGCTCTTCCTTTGCATCGTCTCGTGCGCCGGGATGACGCCACCTGGCAGGACCCGCGCTCCGGCAACGTCGTGCGCCTTTTGGTCATGGAGCCGGTCTCCTGTTCTTCCACCGAGATTCGCCGGCGGCTTGCCGTCGGCCGTGATATCAGCGACATGGTGCCCCCGCCGGTATATCGGTATATCTTGGCGCATCACCTCTACCGGCGAACGTGATGGCAAGACGATCGCCGGGTTGTACGATGGGGAATATACCGAAATATCGACTCGTTATGGTATGATTTTGTATAATGACAGTATGTGGTCGCTGACGGAAGAAAGGATCGGACCGTATCGGGCGGGATGGGATATGATCGGCAAGGGGATCGTGGTCGTGTTGGTCGGGCTGACAATGAACGTTTGCGGTGTGGGTGTGTTACCGGCTGCCGGGGCGGTATCCGGGGAATGCAGCGGTTGCCACACCATGCACAACAGTCAGGCTGGCGCGACGATGAAGCTCGACAGCACTCCCACCTCCGGTGGTTCGGGAGAATGCACCGACTGCCACGCCGATACCAGGAATATTCTCTTGCGCATGGACTGTCTCGGTTGTCATGCCCAGAATCCAAACGGCAGTGCCAACGTCATCAGCGGTATCCCGCAGATCGCCCATAACGCCGGCACCGATCTCGCTGCCGGCAATTTCCGTAACGTCTTCGTCGACGACTCGTACGGTCACAACGTGCACGGTTTTGGTTCGGCGATCGCCACCGACGGCACCCTCGGAAATACGCCACCAGGTTACGACAGTGCCTTCGATCCTTCGACAGCGGGTTATGACCCCGCTTACAGTTCCGGCCAGATCATGTGCGCCGGTCGTAACGGTTGTCATGGCGATCGGGATCAGCTCGGCCAGTACGACGCCCTGCGTGGTGCCCACCACGAGGATGACACGGCCCTGCAGTACGGCGCCGGTTTTACCGAAGGGAGCCAGGGATCGACGGTGGGTACCAGTTACCGGTTTCTCTACAAGATTCGTGGCGCCGAGGACAGCGATTGGGAGGCCACGACAGGGACCTCCGATCACAACGAGTACCGGGGGGCCACCTTCGATTCCGGACGGGCCAGCCAGACCTGGGCCGATATCGCCACCATGAGCCAGTTCTGTGCCGAATGCCACGGTAATTTCCATTCCGGCGCCGGGCTCACTACTTCGGGACCATGGATTCGCCATCCCAGCGACGCGGTCCTGCCCAATGCAGCTCCCTATTCCAGTTACACGTCCTATTCCGTCTTGGCACCGGTGGCCCGCCAGACCATCGCCGATGCCACCACCCAGGCATCCGGTTCGGTGACGCCGGGGACCGACGTGGTTTTCTGTCTCTCCTGCCATCGGGCCCATGCGAGCCCCTATTCCGATCTGTTGCGCTGGGATTACAATACTTGCAAGAACGCCACGCCCGACGTCAGTTGCGGTTGCTTCACCTGCCACTCCGACAAGGACTGAGGCGGGAAGCCGTTTTCATATTTCCGTGCTGTCGACAAAGGCGTAGGCGCTGTGCTTGTGAATGGACTCGAAGCTTTCCACCCCGACCGAAAACCAGGTGATATTGGGATGGGCGCGGGCGGTCTCGGCGATCTTGCGGACCACGTCCTCGACGAACATGGGGTTCTGGTAGGCCTGCTCGGTGACGTATTTCTCGTCCGGCCGTTTCAGGAGTGAGAAGACTTCGCAGGAAGCGCAGCCCTCCACCAGGGTGATGAGATCTTCGAGCCAGACGAAGTTGCGATAGCGGACATTCAAATTGATCTCGGCCCGCTGGTTGTGGGCGCCGTGGTCGCTGATCTCCTTGGAACAGGGACACAGGGTGGTGCTCGGCACCCAGACGGACAGGACGATTTCTTCCCGGTCCTCGCCGCTACTGCCACTGAACCGGCAGGTGTATTCCATGAGGCCGGGGGTACCGGTCACCGGTGCTCGCTTGCGCAGGAAGTAGGGGAACGTCAACGTCACCCGGGCCGCGGTGGCCCCCAGCCGCTGCCGGGTTTCCCTCAGGAGGGAGGGCAGGCAGGTGGCGCCGAGGTCGTCCTGGTAGCGGTTGAGAATGGTGATGAACTCCGGGACGCACCGTTCCCGGTGTCCGGGGCCCAGGTCGGCCTGCAGGGTGATGGTGGCCACCGTCTCTTGGTGGCCGCCTGCTTTTTGCCGGATCTTGACCGGCAGATGGACATCCTTGATGCCTACGGTCTTCAGGTTCATGGTCTGGTGCCTTGTCCTTGGCCATCGGCCCGGTCGGCGGGGCGGGCGGCCCTGGAGGGAGAGAAGAAGACGGTCACCAACACCCATGCCGCCAGGGTGAGAAGGGCTAGGCCGACCAGGATGTTGCGCAGGCGGTGGGGGATGGTGACGAATTCATCCTCCGGCAGGACACCGACGAGCCACCAATCGCCGCCGATCACCGGGCTCGCCGAGACGTAGCAAGTCTTGTTTCCCACCCGGAGGCGCTGGATTTCGGCTTCGCTTCCATGCCAGAACGGGGTCACGGAGGTGAGCCCATTGACGGCGATGTGGAGGGGATCGGCCAGCAGGATATCGCCCTGGCTGTCGGTTACGAGGAAGAAGCCGTTTTTTCCGTAGTGCAGGTCCCCAAGGACCCGGATCAGGTCCTGGTCCGGGATGCCGGCCAGGAAGATCCCTCCGAACTCTCCGAAATTCTCCAGGTAATACAAGAAGATGGCATCCCCGTCACCGGGCTGGAGGATGGTGAACGGCCGATTGGGACGCCAGAGGAGCCGTTGCAGCAGGGACTCGGTCATCACCGGGGGCGTGACCTCGGCGGGGACGATGCCGAACTCCCTTTCGTCCTCGTCGTTTATGAGTTCTATGTATTTGAATTCTGGTACGAATTTTTCGAATAACGGCTGGAGGTCCTTGGGATTGCCGGAAAAGGTGAACCGTTCGACGGCCTCGTCGGTGGCCAGCCGCTGGAGGAGGAGTTCCTTGTAGCGGAGGATGGTCGCCAGTTGTTGGGCTCTACTCGCCGTGGTCTCCGGCATGCCGGAGAGTTGGGTTTCGCGCAGATAGCGGTCGAGCAGCGTGTATCCCGCGCCGACGATGGTCCCGATACCGACGATCAGCACGGCGAGTTGGAGGGCAACGAGCCGGTTGCGTAAGGGTTGGAACATGATGCGTCCGTACCTGCGTGTTTGCGAACGATCACCGGTTCACCGGCACGGCGCCGTTGGCGAGCATCAGGCGCGCGGCGGTATTTGAGCGTAAGAAAACGATGAACCGACGGGCGAGGCCGGAGAGCCTGCCCTGATAGGCGATGGAATGGGGAACCGTCAGCGGGTAGGCCCCGGCGGCCACCGTGGCCGGCGAGGGCAGGATGCCGTCGATACGGATGACTTCGACATCATCGGGCGCCATGGACAAGGGTAGAAAACCGATGGTGTTGGCGAATCGCTGGAGAACGGCGGCCGCCTTAGAGGTCGAATAGACCACCTTCGCCATCGGGCTCTTTTCGGGAAAACCGGCAATGGCACTGGTCAGTACCCGCAGGGAAGAGTCCCCCGGTTCCCGGGTGACCGGGTAGATGGGCCCGGGCTTGCCGCCCACCTGGCTCCAGTCGGTGACGGCGCCGGTGTAGATCTCCACCAGTTGCCGGCTGGTCAGGTTGGTGATGCCGGCGGTTCGCGGGTGAACGACGAAGACGATGGGGGAGAGCGCGAAGGGCACGGCGATGATGCCTTGTTGTTTTTCTTCCTTCGTCAGCGGCCGGCTGATCCGGGCGAGGTCGGTCTTGCCGGCGAGCAGGCGGCGGATACCACCGGTGGAGCCGATGCTATCGGGCACGACGATGGTGCCGCCGTCCAGTTCCTCCTCCAGGGCGGCGGCGAGCCGGCGGAGCAGGCGCAGGCTGTCGCCGCTGCCGCTGATCTCGATGGACTGGCCGGCATAGCCGCGCAGGATCTCGTCTGCATTGGCGGCGAACCGGTAGGGAAACTGGTAGCCGAGCATCTTGGCGGCGTTGAGGTTGACGATGAGACGGTAACGATCCGGCAGGGCAATGGGAATGGTACCGGGATCGGCACCGTCGAGAATGGCGACCAAGGCGGGAATCAGCATCCGGCCCAGCTTGCGATAATCGGCC
>CAYRGZ010000141.1:0-7204 GCA_964423785.1 uncultured Desulfobulbia bacterium | reverse complement strand
CCGTTGAATTATCGTGTCAGGCCTGGACCGACTGCGAGTTTTTACGGGTTCATCAGAATTGATGGAATCGCAAAACGTGCGATTCCATCGAGTTCGCGTTTTGTAACTTGTTGAATTATCGTGTCAGACCTGGACTGATTCCGAATTTTTACGAGATTATCAGAATTGAGGAGGGGTTGGTGATGACGGGCAACGAGATTCGCAGGCGGTTCCTCGACTTCTTTGCCGCTCGGGGCCACGAGGTGGTGGAAAGTTCCCCCCTCGTGCCCCACGACGACCCCACCCTGTTGTTCACCAACGCCGGCATGGTGCAGTTCAAGCGGGTGTTCATGGGTGAGGAGGAACGGCCCTACGTCCGGGCCACCACCGTCCAGCGCTGTGTGCGGGCCGGCGGCAAGCACAACGACCTGGAGAACGTCGGCTATACGGCCCGCCACCACACCTTTTTCGAGATGCTCGGCAATTTTTCCTTCGGCGACTATTTCAAGCGGGAGGCCATCCGCTACGCCTGGGAGTTTCTCACCAGAGAGTTGGGCCTGCCTCCGGAGCGGTTGTGGGTGTCGGTTTTCGAGGAGGATGACGAGGCGTACTGTCTGTGGGAGGAGATCGACGACCTGCTGCCGGGCCGCATCATCCGGCTGGGGGAAAAGGACAATTTCTGGGCCATGGGCGATACCGGCCCCTGCGGGCCGTGCTCCGAGATCCTCATCGACCAGGGGCCGGAGGTCGGCTGCCGGCGGCCCGAATGCCGGGCCGGTTGCGACTGCGACCGCTATCTCGAACTGTGGAACCTGGTGTTCATGCAGTACTACCGGGACGCGGACGGAACGCTGACCCCGCTGCCCAAGCCGAGTATCGATACCGGCATGGGGCTCGAGCGTATCGCCGCCGTGGTCCAGGGTGTGCATTCCAATTACGATTCCGACCTGTTCCGGCCGATCATCGACGCCATCGCCGCGCTCGCCGGCTGCGGCTACGGCGACGACGAGGCCTCCGACACCGCCTTGCGGGTGATCGCCGACCACAGCCGGGCCGCCACCTTTCTGGTGGCCGACGGCGTGCTGCCGGCCAACGAGGGTCGGGGCTACGTGTTGCGCCGTCTGCTGCGCCGGGCGATCCGCTACGGCCGGGTGCTGGGGCTCACCGAGCCTTTTCTCGCCAAGGTCACCGAGCGGGTAATCGCGGAAATGGCGGAGAGCTATCCCCACCTGCGCGATCATGCCGATCTGCTCGCCAAGGTGGTGACCCACGAGGAGGAGCGGTTTTTCGTCACCATCGACAACGGCCTCGAAATGCTGGGCCGGGAAATCGAGCGGTTACGGGCCGCCGGCGAGTCCATCATCGGCGGCGATTTCATGTTCAAGCTATACGATACCTACGGCTTCCCGGTGGATATTGTCCGGGACGTGGCTCTGGAAGAGGGGCTGTCCATCGACGAGGCCGGCTACAATGCCGCCATGGCGGAACAGCGCCGCAAGTCCCGCCAATCCTGGAAGACGAGCAGCCTGGATGTCATGGGCGACGGCATCCAGACCGTCCTGGCCCGGGGCGAGAAAACCCGTTTCCTGGGGTATGAGGCGAGCCGCTGCCGCTCGACGATCACTGATATACTCGACGAGCAGGGCCGGGCGGTGGACGAGGCCGGGCCCGGAGACCGGGTGCTGGTCGTCTGCCCGGAGACGGTGTTTTACGCCGAGGCCGGCGGCCAGGTCGGCGACCAGGGTGAAATCGCTGGTCCGGCCGGTCGGCTGCGGGTGGTGGACACCGTGCGCGCCGGTGACCGGATCTCCCTGCACAAGGCGGAGGTAGTCGAGGGCCTGGTGCGGGTCGGTGACGAGGTGGAGTTGCGGGTCGCCGACGGCCGCCGCCAGAAGATCGCGGGCAACCATACCGCCACTCACCTGCTGCACGCCGCCTTGCGCGACATCCTCGGCCAGCACGTCAAGCAGGCCGGCTCCCTGGTCGAGGCGGAGCGGCTGCGTTTCGACTTCACCCATTTCAATCCGCTTGCTCCTGACGAGATCGTCGCGGTGGAGGACTGGGTCAACCGGATGATCCGGGCCAATCTGCCGACCACGGTGGCGATGGTAGACCGGCAGAGGGCGGTGGCCGCCGGTGCCATGGCCCTGTTCGGCGAGAAATACGGCGATACGGTGCGGATGGTCTCCATCGGCGACATCAGCAAGGAACTGTGCGGCGGCACCCACGTGGGCGCCACCGGCGAGATCGGTCTGTTCAAGATCGTCACCGAGACCGGCGTGGCGGCCGGCGTCCGGCGGATTGAGGCGGTCTCCGGCCAGGAAGCCGTGGACTATTTCCGCCGGCGCGAGGCGGAACTGACCGGGGTGGCGGCCCGGCTCAAGACGACCCCCGAGGGGCTCGGAGATAAGGTCGCCAAACTCGTCGAACGGGTCCGCCAGCTGGAGGCGGAAGTCGGTCGCCTGGCGGCCCGCCTTTCCCTGGCCGATCTGGACCGGACCATCGCCGAGGCCCCCCTGGTCGGCGGGGTGCGGGTGATCACCTCCCAGGTGGCCCTCGATTCGGCCAAGACCCTGCGGGAGATCGGCGACCGGGTGCGGGAAAAGATGGGCACCGCGGTGGCGGTTCTCGGCGGCGTGCACGACGGCAAGGCGATGCTGCTCGCCCTGGTGAGCGAGGATCTCACCGATACCTTCCACGCCGGTGCCATCGTCCGTGAGGTGGCGGCCCTGGTCGGCGGCAAGGGCGGCGGCCGGCCGGACATGGCCCAGGCCGGCGGCCCGCAGGCCGACAAGCTGGCCGATGCCCTGGCGGCCGTGCCCGACATTGTGAGTGCCATGGCGGAAAAGGACTGAATGGCGGTTCATTTTTTTGTTGGTCGAGGAGGGGCGTCGATCCCTTCTGGGCAGGTGCGGCCGCACGGGCCGGCGTTCCGTAATTCTACCTAGTCGGAAGGGTTCGTGTAGCGCTGCTGTCCTTTTCCGGGGATAAAAGGGTTGACAGACCCCGGGGAATGGAGTAGAAACCTTTCCATTTGGCTTAATGAGGCGTCATTCAGTCGGAATCGTGACTGCCGATTTCGACGGTTTGTCGGGCGTAACCTGTTGCAATAGCGTGTCGTGCCGGGCTTGAGGTGATGCGGCGCGCGCCCGGCATAATCAGGTTCGTTACCGGTTCACCGAACGGAGGAAACGGAGCATGATCACCATTGACGTGACGATGGTCATCCAGATCATCAACATGTTGGTCCTCATCGTCATCCTGAACGCGGTGCTATATCGCCCGATCCGCACGGTGCTCGACGAGCGCGACCGGCGGCTGGCCGAACTCGAAAAGGAGATTGCTACCTTCAACAAGAATGCCGAATTGCGGCTACAGGAGTTCGACGCCAAGCTGGCCGATGCCCGCCGGCAGGCCAAGGAGCGGATTGAGACGGTACGCAAGGCGGCGCAGGATGAGACGAATACCAAGGTGGCCGCCGTGCGGGCCGAGGTGGACTCCGCCAAGGCCGAGCAGTTGGCAGCCATCAAGAGTGAAATGGAGGCGGCTCGCAAGGAGTTGCAGGCCGCGGTCGACACGTTTGCCGCTTCCATGGCGGAAAAGATTCTCGGGAGGTCTCTGGCATGAGGCATAGCAAGGGGATGCGCATCGCGCTCATGGCCGGCCTCGCCCTGCTGGTGGCGGCGGCGGCCTGGGCCGCCGAGGGCCACGGCGGTGGACACGGAGGCGGCGTTACGCACGAGAAGTTGATGGATCTTCTGTGGCGAACGATGAACTTCGCCGCCCTGGTGGCTATTCTGGTGGCCGCTCTCAGGAAACCCATCGCCAATGGGCTGGCCCGGCGGCGGCAGGCGATCATCGAACAGTTCGAGGAGCTGGAGGCCCGCAAGAACGAGGCTGAGAGCAAGTACCGGGAGTATGAAGCAAAACTGGCCGGTATCGAAGCGGAGGTTCAGCGTATCCTCGATGCCGCCGTCGCCCAGGGTGAAGCTGAAAAGGAGCGCATCATCGCCGAGGCAGAACGGGCCGCCGGTGACATCAAGCGGCAGGCCGAGATGGCGGTGCAGCACGAGCTGGCCGAGGCCAAGCGGCAACTCCTGGCCGAGATCGCCGACGCGGCCGCCAAGGCGGCCGAGGAGTTGGTGCGCAAGAACCTGCAGGCCGAGGATCAGGTACGGTTGGTGAAGGAATACCTCGGCAAGGTGGGAGGCTGACGGTGAAGAAGAATACGGTGTTGGCGAAACGGTACGCCCGGGCCCTCTTCCTGGTCGGCAAGGAAGAGGACGCTGTGGACGCCTTCGGGGCGGCCCTGGCCGAGGTGGCCGGGGTGTTCGAGACCGAACCCGTGGTGCGAGACGGGCTCACCAACCCGCTCTACCCGGTGGAGACGCGGGAAAAGGTCATGGACTACCTGGCCGACCAGTTGCAGGCGGCGCCGGTGATGCGGAATTTCCTGCGGCTCTTGGTCGAGAAGAAGCGGGTTTCCCTTCTGCCCGAAATCGCGCAAGTTTACGGGCGCATGGTGGATGACGACCGCAACGTCTGTCGCGGCCGGATCATCACCGCCATGGAGTTGGATGCCGAGCTCGAGGCCCAGGTGAAGGCGACCCTCGAGAAGATCACCGGTAAGTCGGTGATCGTGACCACGGAAGTCGATCCCTCCATCCTCGGCGGCATCGTCGCCCAGGTAGGAGACTTGGTATTGGATGGCAGTCTGCGGACCCAGCTTGACGAGTTGAAAGAATCCATAACCGGGAGAGAGTAGCGACCATGCAGATAAAAGCGGAAGAAATCAGCCAGATCATCAAGGGGCAGATCAAGGACTACGAAGCCAAGGTCGATCTGAAAGAGACCGGCAGTGTCATCTCGGTCGGTGACGGTATCGCCCGCGTCCACGGGGTGGAGAATTGCATGGCCATGGAGCTGCTCGAGTTCCCGGGCGGGATCCTCGGCTTGGCCCTCAATCTCGAGGAGGACAACGTCGGTGTCGCGGTCCTCGGCGACGTGGAGCACATCAAGGAGGGCGATATCGTCAAGCGTACCGGCCGCATCGCCCAGGTTCCGGTGGGCGAGGCCATGCTCGGCCGGGTGGTGGACGCGGTGGGCAACCCCATCGACGGCCAGGGTCCCATCGAGGCCAAGGAGTTCCGCAAGATCGAGGTGCTTGCCCCCGGCGTCATCGCCCGGAAGTCGGTGCACGAGCCCTGTTACACCGGTCTCAAGGCCATCGACGCCATGACCCCGGTGGGTCGCGGCCAGCGTGAGCTGATCATCGGGGACCGTCAGATCGGTAAGACCGCCATCGGCATCGACGCCATCCTGGCCCAGAAAGAGACCGATGTCTACTGCATCTACGTGGCCATCGGCCAGAAGAAGTCCACCGTCGCCCTGGTGGTCGAGGCCCTGCGCAAGCATGGCGCCATGGAGTACACCACCGTGGTCGCCGCCTGCGCCTCCGACCCGGCGCCCATGCAGTACATCGCCGCCTACGCCGGTTGCGCCATGGGTGAGTACTTCCGGGACAACGGCAAGCATGCCCTCATTATCTACGACGATCTGTCCAAGCAGGCGGTGGCCTACCGGCAGTTGTCCCTGCTCCTGCGGCGGCCGCCGGGCCGCGAGGCCTATCCTGGTGATATCTTCTTCAACCACTCGCGGCTCCTGGAGCGGGCCGCCAAGCTCTCCGACGATCTGGGGGCCGGTTCGCTCACCGCTCTGCCGATCATCGAGACCCAGGCCGGCGACGTGTCGGCCTACATCCCCACCAACGTCATCTCCATCACCGACGGCCAGGTCTATCTGGAGCCGAGCCTGTTCTTCGCCGGTGTCCGGCCGGCCATCAACGTCGGTCTGTCCGTCTCTCGAGTCGGCGGCGCGGCCCAGGTCAAGGCCATGAAGCAGGTGGCCGGTACCCTGCGCCTCGATCTCGCTCAGTACCGCGAGCTGGCAGCGTTTGCCGGTTTCGGTTCCGACCTCGATAAGGCGACCCAGGCGCAGCTCACCCGTGGCGAGCGGCTGGTGGAGATCTTGAAGCAGCCTCAGTATCAGCCCCTGCCCATGGAGAAGCAGGTGTGCATCCTCTACGCCGGCACCCGCGGTTTCCTGGACGAACTGCCGGTCAGCACCCTGGCCGAGTACGAGCGGGAGCTGTACGACTACATCGCCGGCAACGCTCCCGACGTCTTCGATACCCTGCGGGAGAAGCAGGAGATCGACGATGCTCTGGACAACCGCATGAAGACGGTCATCGGCGAGTTCACCGCCAATTTCAAGGCAGCCAAGGGTCTGAACTAGGGACGGAGGCGCGGCGACGATGCCCAGTCTGAAGGACGTACAGCGAAAGATATCCGGCGTCAAGAAGACGTCGCAGATCACCAAGGCGATGAACATGGTCGCCTCGGCCAAGCTGCGGGGTGCCCAGGAGCGCATGCAGAGCTTCCGGCCGTACAAGGCCAAGTTCAACGAGGCCATGGCCTCGTTGGCCGGTCACCTGGCCGGCGGCGGCTTTCCGCTCATGGAGGTGCGGCCGGTACAGACGGTGGAACTCATCGTCATCACCGCGGACCGTGGCCTGTGCGGCAGTTTCAACGCCAACATCATTGCCCGGGCGGAAAAGGAGGCTGCCGCCCTCGAGGCCGAGGGCAAAAAGGTGCGCTTCGTCGGTGTGGGCAAGAAGGGCGCCCGCTACTTCAAGAAGACCGGCAAGCTGCGCAAGGCCTACGAGGACATCATGGCCACCTTCCAGATGTTCAACGCCCGAGAGATCGCCCAGGATTCGGCCCGCGCCTTTCTCGACGGCGAGATCGACGAGTGCCGCTTGATCTACGGCCAGTTCGTCTCGGTGGTCAGCCAGAAGCCGACGGTGGAGCGGTTGCTTCCCATCGCCGGGGTCGATAGCGAGGCGGAGGGCCACCAAGGGGGCGGCGACTTCATCTACGAGCCGGGGCCGGAGGAGATCATGGATGTGCTGTTGCCGCTCTACCTCAACGTCATGGTCTACCACGCCATGCTGGAGGTGTCGGCCAGCGAGCACGCCGCCCGGATGACCGCCATGGACAACGCCACCAACGCCTGCAAGGACATGATCCACGAACTCACCCTGCTGTACAACAAGGCGCGCCAGGCCGGCATCACCGCCGAACTCATGGACATCGTCGGTGGCGCCGAGGCCCTGAAGGGTTGATGCCCACGGAATTGCGATACGTTTCCGCTGCAATCATGATGG
>CAYRGZ010000140.1:0-7295 GCA_964423785.1 uncultured Desulfobulbia bacterium | reverse complement strand
GAGTTTTTACGGGGTCATCAGAAATTGAGCACCTGGTCGATGTTGAGGAGGATCCTGACCTTGTCGCCCGCCTTGGCCATGGCCAGGATGTAGTTGGTATCAACCCCTTGGGTAAAGGTGGGCGTATCGTCGATGTCGTCCGAGCGCACGGTGGTCACCTCGGAGACCGCATCCACCGTCATGCCGATCAACCCTTGAGCGCCGCGGGCCGGGTCCCCCTCCAGAATGACGATACAGCTCCGCGGCCCCGGCTCCACCTCTTCCATGGCGAACCGTCGCCGCAGATCCATGATCGGGATCACCCGGTCGCGCAGGTTGATCACCCCCTTGATATACGGATGGGACTGGGGCAAAGCGATGATGTCCATGGTGCCGATGATCTCCTTGACCCGCAGGATGTCGACACCGAATTCCTGGTCGCCGAGCGAAAACGTCAGATACTTGCCTTCCTTGTTCAGCAGGCTCTTGGAAGCGGCGCCCGAACCGGCACCGCCCCGCTGCAAAAGATCGATGGCCACCGAAGCGGAATCGGTGAACCCCGAGCTCTTGCGCCGGCCGGCGGGACAGGCCTTGTCGGCGAAGCGGATGTCCACGAAGCGGTCGAGATCGATGATGTTGCCGACCCCCATCCGGCTGGCCATGTACTGCTGGATCCGGTCCAAATCCTCGACGTTGGGATAGAGATCGTCCGTGGTGATGCCGAGGGGATCAGAAAACACCTTGTTGAGCACCTCCACCTTGAGCCCCAGGGCGCCATTGGGATCAAGGAAACGCACCCCGACGGCCGCCGCCCGCTCCTTGTCCCTGGCCACCAGCTGTCCGGTATCGACCAGGAGATCGACGAATTCCTGCACCGCCTCCGGGTGTCGCTCGATCACCTCGTCGCGCATCGCCACGATGCAGCAAGGGTGATCCTTCCACAGCTCGCTGGACAGGAACTGCCGCTCGGCGATACCGGCCGCCACTGCCTTGGAGCCGATGGGCTCTGCCACCATGAACCCGCAGTTGGCCGGGTTGTCTTTTAGGAACTCCGGCATTTTGACGGGGGGAACGATCTCCAGATTGACATCCACGTCGTTGCCCTTCTCCAGACTCGCGTTCAATCCCACCCGGCTGAAGAACATGTGGGTCAGCATGTGGTGGATGGACATCTTGTGGGGAATGAGAAAGGAGCGGCCCCGGTAAAAATTCTGGTACGGGTCCTGATAGTCGCCCAAGGTGGATCGAACGAAGATCGAGCCGTTCTTGTGGGCAAAGAGCACCAACTTGATGGGAGTCTTGTAGTGGAAGAGGTCCATGGCGATGGGGGCGAGCACGAAGGCCGCCTCCACGGTACCGTCCTCCAGGGCCTTACTCACCGGATTCCAGCTCGGCATGCACTGGGTTTCCAGTTCGAAATGGACCGGCTTCACCTCGCCGGACTCGATGCGATCCTTGAGCACGCCGAGAATGATGTGATCGGTGATCTGGATATGGGCCGCCCGCAACCGAACCTTGCCCGACGCCTCCACCTGCGGGCCCCGCTCCGCCCGGGGTTCCTCCGCCGCGGCGCCGAAGGCCTGGTCGATCTTACGCTTGAGTTCCTCCGGGGAAAACGGTTTCGGCACGAAGCAATTGACACCGGCCTCCACCGCCTTCTTCTCCTGGGCCTTGTCCGACTGGCCGGTGGCCATGATGAACGGCAGGTCCCGGAAGCGGTCATCGGCCCGGATCCACTTCAGGAGATCGAGCCCCGACTTGTTCGGCATGTTCCAGTCGGAAATGACGAGATCGATCGGCTCGCCACTCTCCAGGATGCGGATGGCGTCGGCGCCGTCCTTGGCCTCCACCACGTTGGTGAAGCCGAGACCCGCGAGGATCTTGATCTCGATCTTCCGCATCGCCATCGCATCTTCGGCAAGCAGAATCTTGACACGGCCAGGATCGACGGGCATGGCGAAACACTCCTCGAAACAATTCGAAAAAATCCGGCGGCAAGGACTTCCGGCCCGGCAAACGCGATGGACCTGTAAAAAATCGTGGCCGGCGCAGCCCCGACACGATAATCTGACGAATATCCTCTCGAATCATCCACGGCGGTTCGTCGGAATCGTATTTTTTTATGCTTCCGCGAACGTTCCCCATTATTGTAGACAATGGGGGGAGACTATGTACAGTAAAAAAATGGATAGCAGCCCCACCAGGAGGTGCCCGCATGCCGCTACCCGACTTTGAGGAGCTCGTCACTGCTTCTTGCCCCGACCTCACCCCCCAGCAGCGCCGGCACCTCATGGAAGCCATCGAGGACCGGATCCTCGGTCCCGCCGTGGCCGCAATCATCGAGGAATCGGAACGAATCCTCGCCATCGACCCACGCCAGGACGTACGCGCCATCCTGGAAAACGCGGCCTGCACCATCGCCTCCTGCCTCGGCGCCGCCGCCGCCACCATTCGCATCCTCGAGCCATACAGTCTCAAGATGCTCAACTTCGGGGCCTGGGGACTCGACGATGCCAGCCGGGCCACGGCCATCCCGGCCGGCAGTTCCATCGCCGGCAAGGTGGTCGCCCTGCGGAAGAGCATTGCCGTCCCCTCCATCGTTGCCGAACCGCTCTACAAGAACAAGGAGATCGTCGAAAAGGAAGGTCTCGCCTCGCTGCTTGCCGTCCCCCTGGTCATCCCAAGCTTTGCCACGGGCAAGGAGGACCTGCTCGGCTCCCTACAGATCTACTACCGCGAAGACAACCGCTCTTTCAGTCGATTGGAAATCCTGCGGGCCGAGATGCTCGCCCGTCGGGTCAGCCACGTGCTGGCCAAAAAGAAGATCATCGACCTCTACCAGCTCAACACCCGCAAGGAAACGATCGCCGATACCCTGTTCGTCAAATTGAGCACCCGCCAGCCCATCAAACTGCGGGAAATCTTCATGATGCTCATCGACGAACTCGGCGCTATCCTGCAGCTCCAGGGCTGCTGCCTGTTCACCGTCACGCCGGATACACGGCACATCTACCTGGAGGCGGCCCATCCCGTGGAGCTCACCTACCACACCCCGGGCCACGCCTACACCATCAGCCATCATCCGTATTTCGCCACCCTGGTCGAGCAGCCCGTCCCCCTGCGGGATTCGGCCACCGAACGCCAGGATGCCAGCCACCTCCTCATCCGCGACCCGCAACGCTCTTCCCTGATCACTCCCCCCCTGCGGGAATTTGCCGCGGCCAACGCCATCTCCTCGTTCCTCTTCATCCCCATCCGGGTCGGAGACGGCATCCGACACGTGCTGCTCATCTTCGCCCGCGAGAACAAACAGGTTTTCTCCGACGACGAAATCGAGCTCTTTTCGTTTTTCGCCAAGGAAATCATGAAGGCGGCCAAACTGGAATCCCTCGGCGATACCCTGCACGATTTCAAGAATCCGGCAGTGGGACTCGCCGGTATCGCCGGCCGGCTGCGCAAAGCCCTGGACGAACCGGACCTGGAAACGGTGCGGCCGCGACTCGTGCGTTACGCCGAGATCATCGCCCAGGAGGCAGCGCGATTGCAAGATCTCGCCCTCACCCGTACCGGCGAGGAACGGGTCGAGACCCTCGATCTCGGCGACATCGCCCGCCGGCGCTACGCCCTGAACGAGGCGGTGGTGAAGGAACGCCGGCTCGGCCAGGTGGAGATCATGGAACCCGAGGTGACCGGCCCCTGCCCCGTTCACTGCCCGCAGACCGGGCTCGAACGGGTGGTGGACAATCTCCTCAACAACGCCACCAGCGCCCTGGCCGAGCGGGGCGGCAAACTCTGGCTACGGGTCTTTACGGAAAAGGGCATGGCGGTACTCGAGGTGGGCAACAGCGGCGAGATCCCGCCGGAACGGCTCGCCGCCATCGAGGCCGGCACGGTGGAAGGACGGGGCATCGAGATCATCCGGCGGTTCGCCACCGTCAACCACGGCAAGCTCTCCATCGTCTCCGGCAACGGCCACACCATCTTCCAGGTACGCCTGCCGCTAGCGGCCGACCATTGACCCTGCGATCATCCCCGCGCCGCCGCCATGGCCCGGGCGAAGCCGTCGGCGGCCCGCTCGATGACCTCGTCGCCGACGCAGAAGGCGAGCCGGAAATACCCCGGCATACCGAAACCGCGGCCCGGAACGGCGAGGATGCGTTCCTTTTGCAAGAGACCGACGAACTCGGCATCGTCGGCCAGGGGTGACCGGGGAAAGATGTAGAAGGCGCCGGCCGGCGGCGTGAACTCGTAGCCGGCTTGGCGCAGGATGTCGCAGAAGATGCGGCGGCGGCGGGTGTAGGTGTCGATATCCACCGTGGCGCCCTGCAGTTGGGCCACCACCCGTTGCATGAGGGCCGGCGCGTTGACGAAGCCCAGGATGCGGTTCGCCAGCGTCATGGCATCGAGAAGCGCCGCCTTGTCCGGCATCTGCGGATGCACGGCGACATAGCCGATACGCTCGCCCGGCAGGGAAAGGTCTTTGGAGTACGACGAAACGACGATCCCTGTATCCACTGCCCGCATGACACTGGGCACCGTGTGGCCGTCGTACACGATCTTGCGGTAGGGTTCGTCGGCAATGCAGTAGATGGTCTGCCCCCGCTGCTGGCCGATCCGGCGCAGCAGGTCGCCGAGTTCGGCGAGCATGGCGGCGGGATAGATCTGGCCGGTGGGATTGTTGGGGCTGTTGATGATGAGCGCCTTGGTGCGCTCGGTGATCGCCGCCTCGATCTTCGCAAGATCGAGCAGGAAGTCGTCACCCGGCTCCACCACCACCGCCCGGCCGCCGTGGTTGTCGATATAAAACCCGTATTCGACGAAATACGGCGCCATGATGAGCACCTCGTCCCCGGGGTCCAGGATCGCCTTCAGGACGACGTTGAGGGCGCCGGCCGCCCCGCAGGTCATGAGCACGTCGTCGGCCGTGATATCCACCTCCTGCTCACTCGCCAGCTGGCGGGCCACCGCGGCCCGCACGTCCGGGTAGCCGCCGTTGGGCATGTAGCCATGGACACCAGGCCGCTCGTCGGCCACCACCGCGGCCAGCACCTCCTGGAAGCGGGGCGGCGGCGGCAGGTCGGGATTGCCGAGGCTGAAATCGTAAACGTTCTCCGCCCCGTACTCCTTTTTCAGCCGCGCCCCCTCCTCGAACATCTTGCGGATCCACGACGCCCGCTGGGAAAACTCCGCCATCTTTTTTGCTACGGTCATGAGAATCCTCCTTCACTGGCCGTATTTCTTCTTGAGATACTGGTAGGCCTCGTTGATTTCCTTCATCTTCTCCTCGGCCACCTTCTTGAACTCGTCGCCGAGATGGGCGACCTTGTCGGGATGGTACTGCATAGACAGCTTACGATACGCCTGCTTGACGGCCGCGAAATCGGCACCGGGTTCGAGGCCCAACACGGCGAAATAGCGGGCCTCAGACTCGGCCGTGGCCGTCGCCGCTCCGGCCCCGGCGGCGCGGGCCCGAAAGCGGGCAAAGAGCACCTGCTGATCGTAATACGAAATGCCGAGATAGTTGGCGATCCGGCGGGCGAGGTCCAGTTCCGCCGCCGGTGGCTCCGGCTTGGTCGCCACGATGCGCAAGACGAGTTCCACCAGGATGAGCCGCGGCTCGTAGGCAAAGGTGGACTTGAACTCATGGAGCAGATCGTCCAGGGGAACGTCGGAGGCCATGGCCTGTTTGATGACCTCCTTGACCCAGAACATCCGTTGCTGGTCGTAGCCGAGCTGTTGGCGGAAGAAATCGGTGATGATCCGGGTCTCGGCCCGGCTGACCGTGCCGTCGATGCGGGCCACATGCACGAGGATGTGGATCAGCAGGGTGACGAAGCGCTGGTGGACCTCGGTCTGCGACCGTTCGTAGGTGGCGATCTGCCGGCGGACGTAGTAGGCAAAGGCGTAGAAGGCCGCGACCAGGCCCAACACACCGAATAGGAACAAGGAAAAAAGCAGGCCGAGGAACTTGAAGACGAAAGGCAAACCGCCGGTGGCCAGCAACACGAGAAGGACGATGAGCAGGCAGCCGCCGCAACCGGGCTGGCGCTCGTACCGATAGTAATAGATGGGCATGGATGCAGCGGGCCCCTAGCGGTCCCCTCCGTTGACGGCGAACAGGGCGTCGATGAACTCGCGCGGGTCGAAATCCCGCAGATCTTCCATCTGTTCGCCGATGCCGATGAAACGGATGGGAATGTTGCATTCGCGGCAGATGTTGACGACGATCCCACCCTTGGCCGTACCGTCGAGCTTGGTGAGGGCAAGGCCGGTGATCGGCACCGCCTCGTTGAACAGCCGGGCCTGGGAAATGCCGTTCTGGCCGGTGGTGGCGTCGATGACCAACATGGTTTCATGGGGGGCGCCCTCGATCTTCTTGCCGATCACCCGCCGGATCTTCTTCAGTTCCTCCATCAGGTTGACCTTGGTATGGAGGCGGCCGGCGGTATCGATGATCACCACGTCGAAGTCCCGCGGCCGGGCATAATCGAGGGCGTCGAATACCACGGACGACGGGTCGGCCCCCTGCTGCTGGGCGACAATCTCTACTCCCACCCGCTGGGCCCACACCTTCAGCTGGTCGATGGCTGCGGCCCGGAAGGTATCGGCGGCCACCAGCAGCACCTTCTGGCCCGCCTGTTTGAACTTCCAGGCCAGCTTGCCGATGGTGGTGGTCTTGCCCACGCCGTTGACCCCCAGGACCATAATGACGAACGGCCCCTCGTCGGGCATGACCAGCTCGGCCGGCCGGTCCACCTGCTGGAGATACTCGAACAGGATAGCCTTCAAGACCTCCTTCAACGCGGCAGGATCACTGAGCTTGTCACGCTCCACCCGCCGCCGCGCTTCATCGAGCACCGCGTGGGTGGTCCGCACCCCGAGATCGGCGGTGACCAGCACCTCCTCCAATTCGTCGAACAGTTCGGCGTCGATGGTCTTGCGGCCCTGGAAGATGCTATCCAGACGGCTGACCAAGCTACGCCGGGTCTTGGCCAGCCGCTCGGCCAACCGCTTGAACAGTCCCGGCCGCCGGGATTCTTCGGCCGGAGCCGGTTCCGAAGCACGTTCGTCGGCAGCCGCTGCGTGCGGCGTTGAGGTCTCTACCTTCGGCGGGGCCTCTGGTTGCTCCGGGGCCGGCGTAACCTCCTCCGGTTGGGACGCCTCCGCCCCAGTATCAGCGACCTCGGCCGTGGGCGGCGGGACGGGCTTCTCTTTTCTCTTGAGCTTTTTCTTGAACCAACCGAGCATGTTTTTTCATCAGTTTTGATGGAATCGCAAAAAGTGCGCTTCCATCGAGTTCGCGCTTTGTAACCCTT
>CAYRGZ010000139.1:0-7462 GCA_964423785.1 uncultured Desulfobulbia bacterium | reverse complement strand
CATCAATCCTGATGAGGGGAAGAAGGCAAGTGTACATGACAGCCCACCGAACGAGGCGGGGCGAGTGTGAAGCCAGCCGAGGAGGGTGCACAGATGAATGACGACCAGCGGCGGTTGCTGCGGCAACTGCCCAAGATCGATGCCTGCATGGCCGAACTGGCGGGTGAGGGGCCCGAGCGGCTGGTGAAGCGTTGCGTACGCGACGAGGTGGAGGCAACCCGGCGGCTGATCCAGGCCGGCAAGGCGACGACGGCGGATGTCGAGCGGCAGGCTCTGCTCTCCCGCTGCCGGTCCCGGCTGCACGCCTGGCTCACACCCCGTTTCCGGCCGGTGATCAACGGTACCGGCGTTATCGTCCATACCAATCTCGGCCGGTCGGTTCTTCCCTCTACCGCCATGGAGGCCATCGCCGCCGCCGGCACCACCTACGGCAACCTGGAGTTCGATCTCGATACCGGCAAACGGGGCAGCCGCTACAGCCTGGTCGAGGATCTCTTGTGCGAGCTCACCGGCGCCGAGGCGGCCCTGGTGGTCAACAACAACGCCGCCGCCGTCCTGTTGGTCCTCGAGACCCTGGCCGCCGGCCGCGAGGTGATCGTCTCCCGCGGGCAGTTGGTCGAGATCGGCGGTTCGTTTCGTATCCCCGAGGTGATGGCGAAGAGCGGCGCCATCCTCCGCGAGGTCGGGGCCACCAACCGTACCCATCTGCGGGATTACGAAGCGGCCATTGGCGAGGCCACCGCCATGCTGCTCAAGGTCCATACCAGCAACTATCGGGTGATCGGTTTCACCGCCGAGGTGAGCCTGGCCGACCTGGTGGAACTCGGCCACCGGCACGGCCTGCCGGTCATGGAGGATCTTGGTTCCGGCTGCCTCGTGGACCTGCGACCCTACGGCCTTGCCGGCGAGCCCACCGTCCAGGAGGTGGTGGCGACCGGCGCCGACGTGGTGACCTTCAGCGGCGACAAGTTGCTGGGCGGTCCCCAGGCCGGTATCATCGTCGGTCGCCGACAATACATCGAGCCCATCAAGAAGAACCCCCTCAACCGGGCCTTGCGTATCGACAAGTTCACTCTGGCCGGCCTGGAACGAGTCTTTCGCCATTATCTCGACGAGTCCGAGGCGCTGGCCGCCATTCCAACACTGGCGATGATTTCCCAGCCGGCCGAGGCGTGCCGCCGTCGGGCCGATCGGCTGCTGCGCCGGCTGCGCCGGCCGCTGGCCGATCTGTGCGCGGTGTCGCGGCTGGCCGTGGAGTCTCGGGTCGGCGGCGGCTCCCTGCCGGAACAGGCGCTGCCGAGTTGGGCCGTGCGCCTGCAGCCGCGGGTCATGGCCACCGCTGCGTTGGAGGATCGGTTGCGCCGCTTGCCGTTGCCGGTGATCGGCCGGATCGAGGACGACGCCTTGCTTTTCGACATGCGCACGGTCTTCGATCACCAGGTTCGGCCGCTGGCCGAGGCCGTCGTCCGGGTGCTGACCGACTCCAGCCGATAACCCCATGATAACCATGATAAGGAGGTGCATGCATGTTTGAACCCGATACCATCCTTGAACCGATGATCGCCGAATTGACGGACGCCATTGCCAAGATGCGCAGGGCGAAATCCCTGGACGACCGGGTGAAGTGGTCCCAAGTGGTCCACAACCTCACCGCCAGCGTCTGCCGGTTCCTGGATGTGGTCAATGACTTCATGGACATGGCGGATCTCGACGACGTTGATTTCGAGGATGGTCTGCAGGCCGATGAGTGACAGCCGTCCCATGCATTTCCATGGTCTCGACGATACCCTGTCGGTGGAGGACTGCCGGCGGTTTGAGCTGCTGTTCGGCGCCGCGGTGCGGCGGCTGCTCGGTTGCGGGCCGGTGGCCTTCCTCGTCCGCCAGCCGGCGGCGGCCGGCGATGGCGGGAACGACACCGAGGACCTGCCGCGGGCCTGGGAGGCCGGTGCCCGCCTGGTGCAACGCCGCGGCCGACCGGTGGTCGATGCGGAACATCGGCGGCTCTATCTGCCGCTCTTCCACGGCGACCGGCTGGTGGCGGTGGTGATCGCCGAGGAGGTGGCCGCCGATATCCTGGCCGGGCCGGACCGGCGCTTGGCCGAACTTGCCGAGCGTATCGCCCGCGAATGTGTTCTTTTGCGGCGTTGGGCCGTGGATCCCATCACCGGCCTCGGTACCGGCAACGCCTTGGTCGAGGAACTCGACGCCCTGGCCTGGGAGAAGCGGCGCGAGACGCAGACCTCACCGTGGCTCACCGTCGCCTTGCTTGAGATCGTGCCCGATTTCCGGCGCGGCATGGCGGAGGCGGTGCGCCGCACCGCCGCCCGCCTGCGGGAACTCCTTGGCGAGGATGCTCCCCTGTACCATTTTGGCGGCGGACTCTTTGCCATGATCTGGAACGATGTCGATGTGCGGCGTTCCTTTGCCATGGCCAACACGGTGCTCGCTTGGATGCGCAACCGCAAGCAGGGCCGCGCGTCGTTGGGCATGGAGACGGTGCGGCTCGGGGAGGATGCCGATGCCGCCCCCGGTCGGGGCATGGTGGAACGGGCCCTCGCCGCCCTGGATCGGGCCCGCCGCCGCGGCCCCACCGCCCTGTGCAACTATTCGGCCGAGGATGCGGCCGGCCGTCTGGCCGGGCCGCCGACCGAGGTCCAGCGCGCCCTGGCCCGCCACTGGCGGGGGCGCGACCGGTTCGCCGTCTTCGTGGTCAGGGAGCAGGCCGGATCGGCCGCCGGCCGTTTGTCCCGCAAGCTGCTCTGCCAGCTCGGCGAGGTGCCGGTCTTTGCCTGCGATGAGACCGGCGAGGCATGGGGCGTGTTGGTTGATGTCGACCGGCCGGCCCTGGACGCCTTCATCGATCGCATCCGGGACGGCGCCCGCCGGGACGGCCGCTGTTTTCTGCTCGGTGCCGCTTTGTACCCCTGCCCGGGATTCCGCAAGGGCCAGATACCGGCCAACGCCCGCAAGGCGCTCGTCCATGCCTCGTTCTACGGTGACAACGGCGTGGCGGTCTTCGACGACGTCAGTTGCAACATCAGCGGAGATATCTATTATGAGGACGGCAACCTCGCCGCCGCGGTGCAGGAGTACCGGCATGGGTTGCGCCTCAATCCCGATTCCGTCAATCTGAACAACAGTCTTGGGGTGTGTTACGCCCAAATGGGCTTCGACCGGCGGGCCATCCCCTGCTTTCGGCGGGTGCTGGACCGGGAGCCCGATAACTTCATGGCGCTCTTCAACCTCGGTCTCGCCCTGCGGCAGCTTGGCCGCGGCCGGGAGGCCCTGGCGGTTTTCGAGCGGGCTCACGCCCTCGACGCCGAACATACTGAGGTCCTGCGCCAGCTTGGGCTGCTCGCCCTGGACGCCGGACGCTACCAGGAGGCGGTCGGCTATCTGGAGCGATTCTGCACCGCCGCCACCGCCACCAGGGAGGCGGGGCCGGCCTCCACCCGGCGGCGGGCCATCGAGGAGGGACGCGCCCTGTACGCCCTGGCCGAGGCCCTGCGGGGGGCCGGTGACGAACACAAGGCCATCGGCGTGCTCGAACGGGCCATCCGGGTCGATCCCCGGAACGGCCGGGCGATGGGGTTGCTCGCCGAACTGTACGGACGACACGGCCAGGGGGACGATATCGCTCTCAGCTTGGCCCGCCAGGCGGTGGCGCTGGACGGCGACCATGCCCCCAACTGGTGGCGGCTCGCCGAGGCCGCCTTGCGGCTCGGCAACCGGCAGGAAGCCCGTGAGGCAGCTCGACAATGCCTGGCCCGCCAGGCCGACCATGGGGGCGCCCGGTCGATCCTGGCAGAGGTGCAGATAACCAACGAAGACAACGACAAGGAGGAACGATGAAGCTCACCAAGCACGGGGCCATCGACGAACGGCAGCAGTACTGGCTCGATCATTTCAAGTCCGGCGACTCCTGGCGGCTCTTCCGGATCATGAGCGAATTCGTCGATGGCTTCGATACCTTGGCGGTGCTGCCGCCGGCGGTGTCGATCTTCGGTTCGGCCCGTACCCGACCGGAGGACCACTACTACAAGATGGCCGAGGAGATCGCCTACGGGCTCGCCAAGGCGGGCTATGCGATCATCACCGGCGGCGGCCCCGGCATCATGGAGGCAGCCAACAAGGGCGCCGCCGAGGCGGACGGTGTCTCCATCGGGCTCAATATCACTCTGCCCTACGAGCAGGAACCCAACGACTACGCCAATCTGCCCCTCAACTTCAAGTACTTCTTCGTCCGGAAGGTGATGTTCATCAAGTACGCCATGGCATTTATCGGTATGCCGGGCGGTTTCGGGACCTTGGACGAACTCTTCGAATCTCTCACCCTCATCCAGACCCGCCGGATCAAGGCATTTCCGATCATCCTCTACGGCTCCGATTTCTGGAGCGGCATGGTGGACTGGATCAAGAAGGAGATGCTCGCCACCGGCAAGATCAGCGAGGACGACCTGCTGTATTTCCAGGTCATGGACGATCCCTCCGATGTGATCAACTACATCCGCCGCACGGTGATCATCTGACCGGTGCGGAGCCGATCCGGAGGCTGGCCGCGGGAGCCATCGACGGTATCCAGAGGGAGAAGGGCCGATGCGGCACCAAGGCATGAAAGGCCGGGAAGGGGGCGGGGACTTTGCCGCTCACCGGCTGCCGGCCTTGCGCAACCGGATGGACTGCGGTGTCACCTCGACGAGTTCGTCGTCGTTGATGAACGACAGGCAGTCTTCAAGACTCATGCGACGGGGCGGGGTGAGGATGACGTTGTCGTCCGAGCCGGCGGCCCGGATATTAGTGAGTTTCTTGCCCTTGGCCGGATTGACGACCAGATCGCCGGTGCGGCTGTGCTCACCGATGATCTGACCGGCGTAGAGCTTCTCTCCGGGACCGATGAACAGCTGGCCGCGCTCCTGGAGGTTGAAGAGGGCGTAGGCCACCGAGGTGCAGTTTTCCTTCACCACCAAGGCGCCGTTCTTGCGGTTGGTGATCTCGCCGGCAAAGGGGCCGTAGCCGTCGAAGACGTAGTTCATCACCCCCATGCCCTTGGTGTCGGTCAAGAAGGCGGAGCGAAAACCGAGCAGTCCGCGGGTGGGAATCCGGTAGACCAGGCGCACCATGTCACCCCGCTGTTCCATGGCGAGCATCTGGCCGCGCAGGTTGCCGAGGCGTTCGATCACCGCGCCCTGGTAGTCGCCGGCCACGTCGATGGTCAACTCTTCGTACGGTTCCAGGGTCTGGCCGTTTTCGTCTTTTTGCATGATCACCTGGGGACGGGTGACCTGGAATTCGTAGCCCTCCCGCCGCATCTTCTCGATGAGGATGGCGAGATGTAGTTCGCCGCGGCCGGCGACCCGGAAGCCACGGCCGGCGCCGAGGCTTTCCACCTGCAGGGCGACGTCGGCCAGGGTCTCGCGCCGCAGACGTTCCTCCAGGTGGCGGGCGGTGACGAACTTGCCCTCCGTGCCGGCAAAGGGCGAGTCGTTGGGGATGAAGTGCATGGCAATGGTGGGCGGATCGATGTCGATGAGGGGCAGGGGCCGGGGATCGTCGGGATCGGTGAAGGTAACGCCCACCGTCACCTCCTCCATGCCGGCCACGGCGACGATTTCGCCGGGTCCGGCTTCGTCACAGGCCACCTTGCGGTCGCGCTCGAACCGGAACAGCTTGCTGATCCGGGCCGGGACCAGGGTGCCGTCCCGCAGGCTGACCACGATGCTCTTGTTGATGTTGAGCCGACCGTTCGCCACCTTGCCGATGCCGAGCCTGCCGAGATATGGCGAATAGTCGATGGAGCTCACCTGCATCTGCAGGGGGGCGTCGGCGTCGCCCGACGGCGGCGGCACGTGGGCGACGATGAGCTCGGAGATCACCCCCATGTCCTCGTCGGGGCCGTCCGCCTGCCGCCGGGCGGTTCCCGCCTTGGCCGATGCAAAGGCCACCGGAAAGTCGAGAATGTCGTCCGGTGCCTCCAGTTTCACCAGCAGGTCGAAGACCTGATCCACCGCCCATTCCGGTCGCGCCGCCGGTTTGTCGATTTTGTTGATCACCACGATCACCGGCAGCCGGTGGGCCAGGGCCTTCTTCAGGACGAAGTAGGTCTGCGGCATGGGGCCTTCCTGGGCGTCCACCAGTAGCAGGGCGCCGTCCGCCATACGCAGCACCCGTTCCACCTGACCGCCGAAATCGGCGTGCCCCGGCGTGTCGATGATGTTGATCCAGTAGTCGCCGAAGCGGTAGGAGCCGTTCTTCGACGTGATGGTGATGCCCCGCTCCCGTTCCAGGTCCATGGAGTCCATCAGCCGCTCGGCCATCGCCTCGTTTTCCCGGAACATGCCGCTCTGGCGGAAGAGCTGGTCCACCAGGGTGGTCTTGCCGTGATCGACGTGGGCGATGATGGCGACGTTGCGAATCTTGTCCTGTGGTATGGCCATGGTCGCTGCTGTGGAAAAAGGTCCCTGGAAAAAGCCTGAATCCGTGAGCGTTCGTGCGCACGGGTTCAGGAAAAGGCCCTGAATGTATAGCGTCCCGCCGGGGCCGGCAACCGATTTTCTTCACCACTTCATGACACAACGGGGTCGCTGGGAAGGTTTTCTTTTTGTGGAGTATTTTATATCACATTGAAATTAAATAAAAAATAAAAAAATATCGGCCGTCGGTCAGCCCGGGAAATATTTTTTTTGTCGCCATTTTCCCACATATATGGCGCGCAGGGTGGTGGGACCACAACATGTTGTGGTGTTCTTGGCGCGGTGCCGTATATGTGGCGGATTTCGGCGAACGGGTGCCAATTTTTTGTTCTTGACAGCCCTTGCGGTTCTTCACTATAAAGACCTCAAGGTGTCATGAAGTGGTGTAGCCGGTGAGGGGTGAGGATGGGCGACGGCCGACGGGACAACGGTATCCGCTTTCGCGGGCGATCCGAACATACCCTGGATGACAAGGGACGGCTCAACGTGCCGGCCCGTATCCAGGAGGTGCTGCGCTCCATCGGCGACGAGCGGTTGATGATCGTGCCGTGGGAGAAATGCATCAAGGCCTATCCTGTACCGGTTTGGGAGCGGTTGGAGGAACAGCTTCTCGCTGAGGCGCAGAGCAATCCCGGCCCCCGCGTCCGCCGGATGGTGGAACACATGATCGGCGGGGTCGAGGAATGCACCCTGAAGCAGGGGCGTATCTCGTTGCCGGCCAAGATGCGGGCCCAGGTCGGCATCGACCGGGAGGTGGTACTCGAAGGTATGATCACCATGCTGCGGATCTGGGACAAGGCCACCTGGGAAGAGGAGAGCAAGCCCACCGCCGACGATTTCCGCCGTTTCGATGACCGGCTCGCCCAGTTTGGGACCTTTTAACCCTCATGCCCAGGTGCACTGGGCACAACGACGAAGCATGAAAACCGATGGGGCCGTGACAATTCGCATGCGGCCCAGGCCTGACACGATACTTCAACGGATTACAGACC
>CAYRGZ010000138.1:0-7474 GCA_964423785.1 uncultured Desulfobulbia bacterium | reverse complement strand
AAAACGTGAACTCGATGAAATCGTATTTTTTACGATTTCATCAAAATCCCGGTTGGGAGAATTTGAATTTATTCGCTCTCGGATCCAGGTGGTCGCCACACGGTCTGGTTGCCGTTTTCTCGCCTGTGTCCAATGCGGGCGGTTATCCATCCCCTTGAGCCGTGGCGGAGTGCGCGATGCGAATGATTCGGACTGTTCTGGTATTTCTTCTTTGTGGCGTTGCCGTCCTGGCCGTAACCGGCCGGGGCCTTGCCGCCGCCGATCTCGACCGCTACCTGGACGACGAGGATATCGAGACCGCCATGGTTCAGGAAGAGGCGGCGATGACCGACCCCCTCGAGGGGGTGAACCGGCTGTTCTTCGCCTTCAACGACAAGCTGTATTTCGTTGTTCTGAAGCCGCTCGCCCGGCTGTACGGCGCGATGGTGCCCCGGGACCTGCGTCTGTGCGTGCGTAATTTTTTCGTCAATCTTGCCGCTCCGGTGCGGATGGTGAACAGTTTCTTGCAAGGCAAATTGCGCGACAGTGGGGTCGAACTGGTGCGCTTTGCCTACAACACCACGGTCGGGGTTGGCGGTCTGGCCGACGCGGCGGCCACCGACCTAGGGCTCACCCTCCGCGATGAGGATCTGGGCCAGACGCTCGGCCGGTACGGTGCCCGGCCGGGCTGGTACTTCTGCTGGCCTTTTCTCGGTCCCTCCAGTCTGCGGGACTCCATCGGTCTGGTGGGCGATTTCTTCCTGAATCCCTTGAACTATCTCGACGTGCTCGCCGTGGTGGCTGCCCGTAGCGGCGAGATGGTCAACCACACTTCGCTCACCGTCGGCGAGTACGAAAGCTTCAAGGAAGCGGCCCTGGATCCCTATGTGGCCATGCGCCAGGCCTATCAGGAATACCGGCGAGCCAAGGTGGAAGACCGCCACGCCGACGACGCGCCGCCCATGCAGCCCACCGCGGCCACCGAGCGGCGATCGTTTGCCGTCGCCGGTTACGCGGTGTCGGTGTCGGTGACCATCGACCGGCGGCGGGCTGAGGTTCTGGCCACCCGGTTGCGTGAGCACGCAGTGGAGCCGCGCATCGTGGTGCACGATCGTGGTGACTACGTGTTCTACGGTGTCGAAGTGCCGGTGAACGGTTCCTTCCGTCGGGCCAAGAAGCGGGAACTTGCCCTGGCCGCCCTGGGATTCACCGAGAGCAGGGTGGTGGCACGGCGCGAGCAGCGGCCGGCAGCGGTGCGACTCGCGGCGGTGGACGGGATGTTTCTTCCAGAGGGAGGCGCACGGTGAAATTGTGCAGAACAGCGTTTGTCGTCGCCTTGCTGTTGATGGGACTGGGGATGGCGGGGATCATTTCGCCCCCGGCCGGGGCGGCCGCCTCGTCCGATCCCGTTGCCATCGTGCGGACCACCATCGACAAGATCCTTGCCCTCTTGCAAGACCCGGCCCTGGCCGGCGACGAGCACCTGGCCGAAAAGGAGCGCCGGATCATCGACGCGGTGGTGGAGCGTTTCGACTTCCCGGCCATGGCCCAGCGCGCTCTCGGCGCCGGCTGGCGGCGGCTCGACGAGCCGCGCCGGCAGCAGTTCGTGGATCTCTTCACCCGGCTGCTCGAAAATACCTACGTCAAGAAGATCGAGCGCTATTCCGGCCAAAAGGTGATCTACGGCGATCACCGGGTGCGGGGCAAGAAAGCGGTGGTGGAGACCTTTCTCGTCAAGGACGATGTCAAGACGCCGGTCATCTACCGCCTGAAGCGTCGTGGCGACGACTGGCAGGTCTATGACGTGGTCATCGAGGGGGTGAGTTTGGTGAGCAATTACCGCACCCAGTTTTCGTCCATCGTCCGCAAGGAGGGGATCGACGGCCTCTTGCGTCGGTTGGCGGACAAGGTCGAAACCCTTGAACACCCCCGTGGACAGGCGTAGCGAGGCATCGTCCGGTCATGACCCAGGCCGCGCCACAGCAATGTCCCCATATCGGGGAGGATCTCGAGGCCATTTTCCACTTCCTCTCTCCCGAGGACCGGCTGGCTCTCTGTCCCTACCTGGAACGGCGCGAGGTGCCCAAGGGGTCCATCGTCATGCGGGAAGGCGAGTCGGCCGACTCCATGGCCTTTGTCATCAGCGGCACCCTGGTGGTGAAGAAGCAGAGCGCCTTTCCGGGCAAGTACACCCTGGTGGCGGTACTGGAGCGGGGGGCCATGGTCGGCGAGATCGCGGTCCTCGATCGCTCTTCCCGGACGGCGACCGTCGAGGCCAGCGAGGCCTGTCGCCTTTTTGTTCTCGCCTCCGAGCAGTTCGAGCGCCTGCTCGATGAAAATCCCCGTCTCGGCGTCAAGCTCCTGCGCCGCATCCTGCACGTGGTCGGCATGCGCATCCGCATGGCCGACGACCGGCTGGCCCGGTTGCTCTGATCTGGAATGCCCTAGCGCCCGCACGAACGCTCACGGATTCAGGTGTCTCCTTCCGTGTTGTTTGCCGAACCCGGCGGCCTTCGGCCAATTGCTTCTTTTCTTGACATTACCCTCCGATAGCGTATAATTCTCCGTTTCATACTTGCCGCCAGCCGTGGCGCACTGTTTGCTGAGGGGAGCCATGCATTTTTCTGAGATCCCATCACGGGGGATCACCGTGGAGACGGACGACTGCTCCATGATGGCGGAGGAGGCCGGCGTCACGGTGCGCTGCTGCTCGGCGGTGATCCGCCTCGATCGCCAGGGTGAGCGCGTCCTGTGCCAGGGACGCATGGATGTCACGGTGGAGCTTGTCTGCGACCGGTGCCTCGCTCCCTTCGAACTGCGGCTCGAAACTCGATTCCGCGTGTTCCTGGAGGTGGCGGATCCAGACTATGCCGAGCGGGAACACGTCTGCAGCCGCTCGGAGATGGACGTCGTCTTCCTGCCCGAGCCCGAGGTGGATGTGCCCGAAATCTTGCGGCAGCAGATGCTTCTCGTCCTGCCGCTCAAGCGCTTGTGCCGTCCCCAGTGCCGGGGCTTGTGCGCCCGGTGCGGTGCGAACCGCAACGACGGCGATTGTGGCTGCCGGCCGGAAAGCGATTCGCCCTTTGCGATATTGAAGGGCTTGAAGGGCTGACAGATCATCGATCGGGCCGGCTTTGATGCCGGCCTTGTTATCAACAGATTAAGGAGACTTTTCGTCATGGCGTTACCGAAACACCGACAGTCCCGGTCCAAGACCCGCAAGCGTCGTTCGCACGACGCGCTCACTGCGCCCAACGTCACCAGCTGTCCCGAGTGCGGCGAACCGAAACTGCCGCACCGCCTTTGTGCCGGTTGTGGCACCTACAAGGGACGGTCCTTCTTCGGCGTCGAGGAAGAGGGCGAATGATCGTGCCGCTGGCGTAACCGTCACCGGCTGGCCAAAAGGAGACCGCCTTGCGCATCGCCCTGGATGCCATGGGAGGAGACCGGGGGCCCGAGGTGCTCGTGGCCGGGGCCCTGCAGGCTGTCGCGTCCACACCGTGCACCGTGGTGCTGCTCGGTGATGAGGACCGTCTGGCCGCCATCCTCCGGCAGCAGGGTGGGGAGGTCGGTGATCGGCTCGAGATCGTCCACGCCCCCCAGGTGATCGCCATGGACGAGGCGCCCTTCGAGGCCATTCGCCGCAAACGCGACGCCACGGTGGTCCGGGGCTTTTCCCTGATGCGGGACGGGACGGTGGACGCTGTGGTGTCGGCCGGCAATTCCGGGGCGACCATGGCGGCGGCGGTGCGCTATCTCGGCCGGCTGGCCAATATCTCGCGGCCGGGGATCGCCGGCGTCTATCCCACCCTCAAGGGACATGTGGTGATGATGGACGTCGGCGCCAACGTCGATTGCCGGCCTGCCCATCTCGTCCAGTTCGGGGTGATGGGCTGCGCTTTTTCCGAGATCGTCTTCCATCGTCACCGGCCGCGGGTGGGGCTGCTCAGCATCGGCGAAGAGGGCGGCAAGGGCAACACCCTGGTCAAGAAGACCCACGAATTGCTTCTCGACAGCGGTCTCAACTATATCGGCAACGTCGAGGGGCGGGACATCTTTTCCGGCGACGTGGACGTCATCGTCTGCGACGGCTTCGTCGGCAACGTCTGCCTCAAGGTGAGCGAGGGGCTGGCCGAGGTGATCCTTACCATGCTCGGCGAGGAGATCCGCAAGAGCCCAACCGCCCGTCTTGGGTACCTACTCGCCAGCCGGGCCTTCGCCCGCTTCCGGAAACGGGTTGATTACGCCGAGTACGGCGGGGCACCGCTGCTCGGGCTCAACGGCACCGGCGTCATCTGCCACGGTCGTTCCAACGCCAAGGCCATTGCCAACGCCATCCGGGTGGCGGTGGAGCTGGTGGAAAACCGGGTCAACGACCGTATCGAGGCTATGCTGCAGACCATGCTGCCGGATAGCGACACGGCGGGCTGATTCCGTTTGGATATATACGCATGATACAGGGCAAGATACTGGGCACCGGCCGTTGTCTGCCGCAGCGGATACTCACCAATGCCGATCTGGAACGGCGGGTGGATACCTCGGACGAGTGGATCACCACCCGCACCGGTATCCGTCGGCGGCATATCGCCGGCCGGGGGGAGACGACCTCCCGGTTGGCCGCCGAAGCGGGCCGCCGGGCCTTGGCCATGGCCGGCGTGGCGCCGGAAGAACTCGGGCTCATCATCGTCGGCACCATCTCGTCGGAGATCGCCATGCCGTCCTGTGCCTGCCTCGTGCAGCGCGAGCTTGGGGCGTCGCATGCCTTTGCCTTCGACATCAATGCCGCCTGTTGCGGGTTCACCTACAGTCTCGACATCGCCGACCGGTACGTGCGTACCGACCCGGCGATGAAGATTCTCGTCATCGGGGCCGAGACCCTGTCCACCCGGACCAACTGGCAGGACCGCAATACCTGCGTGCTGTTCGGCGACGGCGCCGGTGCCTGCCTGGTGGGCGCGACGACGGACGGGTCGGGGGTGGTGGCGAGCCGTCTGCACGCGGACGGCAATCTCTGGCAGCTGTTGTACATGGAGGGCGCACCGAGCATGAACCCCGAACTCGTGCGCGAGGACAATCCCGGGCCGTTCATCCAGATGGCCGGCCGCGATGTGTTCCGGCACGCGGTGCGCTCCATGGGCGACGTGGTGGGCGAGGTGCTGGCGGCGGCCGGTGTTACCGCCGATGATCTCGCCCTGGTGATACCGCACCAGGCCAATATCCGCATCATCCAGGCTCTGGCCGAACGGCTCGATCTTCCCATGGACAAGGTGTACGTCAACCTCCAGGAGTACGGTAATACCTCGGCCGCCAGCGTGCCCATCGCCCTGGACGAGGCCAACCGGGCCGGGCGTCTGCGGCCGGGTGATCTCGTGCTCTTGTGCACTTTTGGCGCCGGCCTCACCTGGGGGGCGGTGCTCTACCGTTGGTAGGTTCACGACGATTACGGAAACGCGAGGAGACGACGTGGATTATTTTCTGACCGAAGAACAACAAATGATCGTCGATGTGGCCCGTCAGATCACCGACGAGCTGATCATCCCCCAGCGGGCCGAACTCGACGAACGGGAGGAGTTCCCCCACGAGATCTTGAAGGCCATGGCCCAGGCCGATTTGTTCGGTCTCTATATTCCGGAGGAATACGGCGGCTTCGGCGGCGGCATTTTCGATGTCGTGCTCGCTCTGGAGCAGTTCGGTCGCGGCTGCGTCGGCATCGGCACCACCTATGCGGCCTGCGCCCTCGGTATCTTCCCGATCCTGCTCGACGGCAGCCGGGCGCAAAAGGAGAAGTACCTACCCGATATCGCCGCCGGCCGTAAATATGCCGCCTTTGCCCTCACCGAGGCCGGTGCCGGCAGCGATGCCTCGGCCATCCAGACCACCGCGGTGCTGGACGGCGACGAGTGGGTCCTGAACGGCACCAAGCAATGGATCACCAACGGCGGTGAGGCGCAGATTTACACGGTGGTGGCCATCACCGACCGGGACAAGGGGCCGCGCGGCGCCTCCATGTTCGTGGTCGAGGATACCGATCCTGGTTTCTCTTACGGCAAGAAGGAGAAAAAGCTCGGCATCCGGGCCTCGGCCACCCGGGAGCTCATTTTCGACAACTGCCGCATTCCCAAGGACCGGCTCATCGGTCGGCGCGGTATGGGTTTCATCACGGTGATGAAGACGCTCGACAAGTCGCGGCCCGGTATCGGCGCGCTCGGCGTCGGTCTCGCCCAGGGGGCACTGGACGAGGCGGTGCGCTATGCCAAGCAGCGGGTCCAGTTCGACAAGCCGATCATCGGCTTCCAGGCGGTTTCCCACATGCTGGCCGACATGGCCACCCAGGTCGAGGCCGCCCGCGCCCTGGTGTATGCCGCGGCCCGGCATATCGACGCCCATCCCAAGAACATCTCCAAGGTCTCGTCCATGTGCAAGCTGTTCGCCACCGACATGGCCATGCAGGTCACCACCGACGCGGTGCAGATCCTGGGCGGCTACGGCTACATGCGCGAGTATCCGACCGAGAAGATGATGCGCGACGCCAAGATCCTCCAGATCTACGAGGGCACCAACCAGATCCAGCGCAACGTCATCGGCCAGGAATTGAACAAGGAGTATACCCGGGCCTGAGGCCCGGTGATCGTGCATCATGGATATCGTCGTCTGTGCCAAGCAGGTCCCCAACGTGGCCGAGGTTCGCCTTGATCCTGAGACCAACACCCTGCGCCGGGACGGGGTGGAATCGATCATGAACCCCTTCGACCGCCACGCCCTGGAGGCGGCGGTGCAACTGGTCGAGGCGCACGGCGGCACGGTGACCGTGCTTTCCATGGGACCGCCCCAGGCCGAGGAAATGCTGCGCGAGGCGATCAGTTGCGGCGCCGACGGCGGCGTCTTGGTGTCCGACCGGGCCTTTGCCGGTGCCGATACCTGGGCCACCGCCTACACCCTGGCGGCGGCGGTGCGGCGTATCGGCCGGTACGACTGCATCCTCTGCGGCCGGCAGGCCATCGACGGCGATACCGCCCAGGTGGGACCGGGGCTGGCCGAGCGGCTCGGCATTCCCTTTGTTTCCGCGGTACGGCGTATCGAGTTCACCGGCGAATGTTTTCGGGCCGAGCGGCTGATGGATGACGGTTACGACACGGTGGAGGTGGCCGGGCCGGTCCTGTTCACCGTGGTCAAGGAGATCAACAGCCCGCGTCTGCCGTCGCTCAAAGGGAAGATGCGGGCGAAGAAGGCCGCCATCCCGGTGTGGACCGCCGCCGACCTGGACGTCGATGCCGGCTACTTGGGCCTTGCCGGTTCGCCCACTCAGGTGGTGCGGGTTTTTGCTCCCGAGCGGCGCAGGGACCGGTTGATGCTGGAGGGGGATGCCGCCGAGCAGGTGGAGCGGCTGATCGCCGAGCTGGACGCCGTCCTGCATGGGCGTTAGCTGACGCTATCACGAAGGTATCTGGTCACAGGGCACCCCATCTGCGGCGTCATCAGCACGCCCGGCAGCGCC
>CAYRGZ010000137.1:0-7535 GCA_964423785.1 uncultured Desulfobulbia bacterium | reverse complement strand
GAGGAGTACGACCGGCAACGGGCCGGGCTGCTCGACGAGGCCGGGTTCTGACCGTACCGCGCACCGTATGTCGGTTCCGATCATCCCGAAAAACGGGACAGGATCGACCAACAGATGCGCAAGGCGGCCAGGCCGATGCAGCCGCCCAGAATGAGCCGCAGCCGGGCCACCGGCAACCGGTGGCTGACCAGGCCGCCCAGCCAGGTGGCAACCGGCACGACCAGAAGGATGGGCAGGGTCAGGGGCCAGACGATCTGATGGGTTGCCACCTTGCCGATGAAAGCGGCCGTCGTGGAAAGAAAGACGATGGCCAGGTTGGAGCCGACGGCGATCCGGGTGGGGATGCGGACGAAAGAGGTCATCAAGGGAATGAGGATGAAGGAGCCCCCCTGCCCCACCAGGCCCCCGAGCACCCCCACCGCGCCGGCCGCGGTAACGGCCCGGCCACGGTTGAAAACCAGGGTGGCGGCATCGGGATGCTCATCCTCCCTGCCCATGGGGAAAAAGATCAGTGCGGTGGCGAGCAGGGCGAGACCGGCGAAAATGAGTAGCAGAATCTCATTGGACAACCAGGCGGCGCCAGCACCGCCAACCAGGGCGGCGACGAAGATGGTACTTCCCATCCACAGGGTGAGGCGACCGGAGACGGCGTGGAACTTCTTGTGCGTCAAGGTGCCGGCGATACAGGCCACGAGTCCCTGAACAATGGTGAGCCCGGCAACCGTGTGCATGGTAAGAGGATCGCAGCCCAGAAGGGGCGGCACGTACAAAAGGAGCGGCGCCAGGATGATGCCACCGCCGATACCCAAAAGGCCGGACAGGAAGCCGGTCACCATGCCGAGGAGGCCGATTACAAAGAGGGTATCCATTACATCTATAGAAGATGCAAAACCAATAGAAAAAAGCAATCAACCAAAGCAAAAAAAAGACAGACCATCCCCCGGCTGCCTGGAACGACACCCCAGGCAGCCGGGACCGGCGATCCCGGCTTGATGGTCTATCAAACCACCCGGATCCCCGGTTCCCCTTCGACGACCTCGCCGATGCGGGCGGCAACCGGAACCTTGGCCGCCTGCAGAGCGGCGACCAGGTCGTCGGCCTGGGCGGCGGGAACCGACAACAACAGCCCGCCCGAGGTCTGCGGATCGTAGAGCAGTTCCTCCTCGGCCGCCGACAGCGACACCTCCATCTGCAGGGGGCAGCGGGTGACCATGGCCCGGTTCGCCTTGTTGCTGCCGGTGGTTTCCCCCTTCTCGTACATCTCCCGGGCACCGGCATAGAACGGCAGGGCTTTGTACTCTACTACCACCCCGGCACAGGCGCCCAGCGCCACCTCCAAGAGATGGCCAAGAATGCCGAAGCCGGTGATGTCGGTACAGCCGTGCAGTTCGAAACCGAGGGCCGCCTCCATGGCCGCCCCGTTCAGGGCGGCGATGGTGGGCAGGGTCTCCCGCTCCAGCTCGGCAAACGGGTATTTCCCCGATCGCACCGCATTGAACAGCACACCGGACCCCAGCGGCTTGGTGAGGATGAGGGCGTCCCCCGGCCGGGCACCGGCATTGGTGATTATCCGATCCGGATGCACGACGCCGTTCACGCAGAGCCCGTACTTCGGCTCCTCGTCGTCCACGGTGTGGCCGCCGACCAGGACCGCGCCGGCCTCCACCACCTTGTCGTGACCGCCCCGGAGGATATCCCGCATGATCCCCATATCCAGGTGCTTGGCCGGAAACATCACGACATTGAGGGCGGTGAGCGGCCGGCCGCCCATGGAATAGACATCGGAGATGGAATTGGCGGCGGCGATCTGGCCGAACCAGTAGGGATCGTCAACCGGCGGCGTGATGAAATCCACCGTGTTGATCATGGCCAGATCGTCGGTCAGTTTGTAGACCGCCGCGTCGTCGGATGTGTCGATGCCCACCAGCAGATTGGGGTCATCGGGTGGCGCAAGGCCGGCAAGCGCGTCCGACAGATCCGTCGGACCAATCTTGGCAGCTCAGCCACAGGTGCGGGCCAGACCGGTGAGGGTCTTTTTCTTGAACAATTTCATCGACTACCTCCTTGCGTTTAGAATACCAGGTTCATGTGGGCCTGCATGACGATATCCGTATAGTAGGTCGCCGGGTCCGCCAGGGTGACCCCCTCAACGAAATCGTCGTCACCAAACCCGAACACCTCTTTGTTCAGGGGACAGGCTAGGAGACGGGCACCCTCCATGTGCAACATGAGCAACAGTTCGTCGGGCATGGGGAGTGCCATCGCCTCCATCCGGGCCAGCACCTGCCGCTGCTCCTCCTCCGGCCGGTCGGGCAGGCACTGCAGATGGCCGACGTGTTCCCGGTGCACGGCATTGATGCCCCGGGAGCCGAAAAAGACAGTCACGTTCGCCCCGGCCCGCAGGAGGCTGAGCGCCGTCATCAGACCGTTGAAGACCTGGCAGAGCTCGTCGTGGAATATCATGATGGAAACTTGTTTTGCAGCCTTTTCCGTCATGCCCCCCTCCTTGTAGCCCGTCGATTGTCACTGCCCTCATTCACAACTTACCAGCATGCCGCAGCTTGGTGATCATGAAACGGGCGCCGTTTTCCGACAGTCCCACCTGGCGGGCCACGGCCACCGGGTCGGCATCCGGATTGGCGGCAAACCGTTCCAGGAGTTCCCGCTCCAGCTCATCGAGCCAGTCCTCGAACAGCACGAGAATGTCACTATCCGCCACCGCGCGCAGTTGCTCGGACTGGGCCACCTTGGCAACCAAAGTTTGGCACATATCGGTTGGATCGACACCTTCGTCCATGCATTCGGCCAGTCAGAGATCGACCATGGCGGCCACCTTGTCGGCACCAGTCCCGCCGATCATACTGACCACGAAATCGGCCTTGGCCCGTTCGTCCAAGTGGGCGAGGAGCTTCTTGGCGGCCTGGACCAGGACGGCCAGGGCCTCGTCCGGTGCCATGCCGTCGATGATATCTTGCAACTCTTTCATGTTCGGCTCACCTCCACACAGTCCGTTACCAACGCCGTTCACCTACTCTTGCCTTCCCTTGCCTCCGCAAACTCCAACGGCAGCCGGAGGTGCATCTCCGTACCGTGGACCGCTAATAAAACCCCGTGCGCTGCTCGAGCAGATCAACGGCCAGATTTTCAATGGCGTCGATGATCGACAAAACCCGCTCATCGGTCACGGAATACAGGACAAACGGGCCCTTGCGCTCAACGCTGACCAGCAGGGTACGTCGCAACTCCTTCAGGTGATGAGAAACCAGGGGCTGCGATATACCAAGCTCCTCGACAATCCGGGAGACCGCTTTTTTCTCGCCGGCCACGGCCCGCAGGATGCGCAGTCGGTTGACGTCTCCCAGGGTCTTGGCGAGAACGGCGGCCGCTACAAGATTGTTGCTATCCTGTGATTTCACACTCTCATCCGTCCGCGCCCTTTCCCGCTTGCTGAATTTCGTCTCAGCCAACCAATCATGATGAACCCGTAAAAACTCGCAGTCGGTCCAGGTCTGACACGGGAATTCAACGACTTACAAACCGTGAACTCGATGGAATCGTACTTTTTACGATTCCATCAATCATGATGACTCCGTAAAAACTCGCAGTCGATCCAGGTCCGACACGGAAATTCAACGGCTTACAAACCGCGAACTCGATGAAATCGCAGTTTTTGCGATTCCATCAATCATCATATAAACATATTTTTATACACTAGCGTCACGTCTGTCAAGAAACAAAACTTGATGAACCCGTAAAAACTCGCAGTCGGTCCAGGTCTGACACGGGAATTCAACGACTTACAAACCGTGAACTCGATGGAGGTGGTGAGCGCAGCGAATGACCGATCGTATTTCTTACGATTCCATCAAAACTTCATAGGCTGCAGGCAAGGCCGGGCGGACGCAGGCCCGCCCGGCGCCTACTCAAGCCCTTCGAGCCGGCGAAAATAGCTCTCCAGTTCCCGAACCTGCTCGGCTGTCAGATCCTCAAACTGGACGGAACACCGCCGCAGCCTCGGGACCTCATCGTCTACGATCTCGGTGAACTCCCGATCGGCAACGACGCGCAACGGCACCTTGTCGAGAAAAAAATCCCGATCGAGGAACGTCATCCGAATCGGATCCGCTTGCCAATCACACCAACCACTGTAGATGAAAGCCAGGCCGCCGCGGCTGATGTCTTCCACCGAGTAGGAAAAGATCAAATGGGGAGTGACCATCACCACCCCACGATTCCGCAACCGATATCGCCGGTATCGCCGGCGTTCCCACACATCGATCTCCCGCATAGTTTTCCCCCTGCCCTTTCGTCGTACCACTATCGATACCCAGGCATCGCGTCGGTTTTCGCCATCCAGCATAGCACTGTTTTTTTCGCAAAGGCAAGACTTGTCTCAGACTGCTGGACACCGGCTTGCAGGAAACCACCAACCGGTTTAGAATCCGCGCTTCGGTAATCCCCTAACCACAGAAGAGGAGCACCCCATGAATCTCCAGGCACGGATCAAGAACGACCTGAAAGCAGCGATGAAGGCAAAGGACGAGGCGCGGGTCGCCGCCATTCGGGTCTTGCTCGGCGAATTCCAGCGTCAGGCAAAGAAGGAACTGGACGACCGGGAGGTCGTCGGCATCATCCGCAAGCTGATCAAGGCGGAGGAGGAGACCATGGCCAAGGGCGGTGGCGGTCGCTCCACCTATCTCGAGGTCCTGGAAGGGTATCTTCCGCGCCAGGCGAGCGAAGAGGAAATCCGCGCCTGGATCAGCGAAAATATCGACTTCGGCCAGTTCAAAAACAAGATGCAGGCCATGAAGCCGATCATGGCCCATTTCGCCGGCACGGCGGACGGAAACACGGTGCGCAAGGTGCTGGAGAGCATGTAGGCTGGCCATGGATCTCGCCGCCATCACCGACGCTCTCCTCGCCGAACTCGACGGATTGTCTTACGGGCCGGAGATTCCGTGGGTCTACAATCCGCTCCGCTACGCCCGCCGGGGCTGGGATCAGTACGCCGACCGCTACGGTCGGCCTCCGAAAGAAATCGTTCTCGTCGGCATGAACCCCGGCCCATGGGGCATGGCCCAGACCGGGGTCCCCTTTGGCGAGGTATCTCTCGTGCGGGACTGGCTCGGCATCGAGGCGGAAGTGACCGCGCCGCCCCGCACCCACCCGAAAAAACCGGTCACCGGTTTCTCCTGTCCGCGCAGCGAGGTATCAGGCCGGCGGCTTTGGGGCTGGGCCAAAGAGCGATTCACGACCCCGGAGCGCTTCTTCGCCCGCTTTTTCGTGGCCAACTACTGCCCGCTCCTCTTCCTCGATAGCGACGGCCGCAACATCACGCCCGACCGCTTGCCCACCGCCCATCGCGCTCCCCTTTTTGCCGCCTGCGACCGGGCCCTCCAGCGCACGGTGGCCCTCCTTTCTCCCCGCTTCGTGGTCGGTGTCGGCCGCTTCGCCGCCGGCCGTTGCCGGACGGCGCTGGCCGACCACGATGTCACCATCGGCTGCATCACCCATCCCAGCCCGGCCAATCCCCGCGCCAACCAGGGTTGGACAGCATGCATCGAGGCCGAGCTTGCCGAACTCGGCATCACCCTTGCCTGACCGAATACGACACCGGCCGGTTCACTCCGGCTGAAAGCCGACCACGAAGGGGGTGCAGTGGATGGCCCGCGATCGGTTGCGAACCCAGATGCGCACCAAAAGGGCGGTCTCGCCCTCCGGCGCCACCAGGTTGGCGATCTCTTCCGCGTATACGATATCCTGTCTGAAAAACTCGTAATAGGTCGCCTGGGAACTGAAGGGATCGATGACCAGAACCAGCCGGTCCGCCTCGGTGGGATGATGATGCGGGGTACCGGTGAAGGCCACCGCGTGTTTCCGGAGATCTTCCGCCTCCGGCCTTCGCCGATACCGTTCCAGGTCGTGCGGGGTGATCTTTTCGAGCGAGTATTGCAAGGGCATGACGATTCCTCGGTTGGCAGTCCGTTGAAAAGGCCATCCATACGCTGCCAGGGTCCATCAGGACCCGGCATCCATCTGGACATCGTCGCCGTAGGAGAGCACATCCAGGGCCGAGTGGGGCTCGCCGTCGGCAACGGTGAGCCGGGCGAGATACCGATTGGCCTTGGCGGCCTGCTCCACTGTGCGCCGGATGCGGGACGTCGTCTCCAGGGAGACGACCAGGGTGCCAACGGCGAACTCGCCATGGCTGGCCCGCTGGAGCAACCGGCCTTTCAGCGTCCGGTACTCGTCCTGGAACCGCTCCACCTCCTCTTCGGGGCACTGCTCGGAGCCGTCGCCGGTGGCCGGATCGAGGCGGTCGAGCAGCCGGACGGCATCACGCTTGAAGGCGGTGATCTCCGGTTCGGCGGCCAGCGGCGGTCGTTTACCGATCTCCACGGCAAGTTCGGCGATATCATTATAATACCCGGCAACGCGCAATGCCAGGGGGAGGAGTTCGTCCATGTCCGGCGGCAGGTTACGGCGCTGCAACCGGTTGGTAAACTGCCAGATCGCAGTCACCAGATCGGCGACCACCTGGCGGTCGGTGGTAAGCCGCGGACTGGCGGCAACCTCGGCACTGATGGCCCCCTTGGCCATGCGAATGGCGATGTGCCCGCTCCGTGCCAATTCCCCGGCCAAGGCATGGATGGCCAGGGCCGGGGTGCCCAACGTCGTTTCATCGAGATACCGGGGCCGGGCCTCGTCCGCCTCCCTGCCCCGGCCCCATCGTTCGAGGAGAGTGACGAACCAGGGCGTCACCGGCGTGAACAACAGTACGCCGAGAACGTTGACGACCGTATGGAACAAGGCCAGCTGGGTGATGGACGAACCGCTGCCGTCGATGGCCACCGCCAGCCGACCGATGACGGCCAGTAAGGGATGCAGCAGGAGCAGGGCAACGATGCCGGTAACGATATTGAAGCCGACGTGGGCCATGGCCAGCCGCCGGGCGCTGACCGTGGCGCCGATCACCGCCAGGGCGGCGGTGGAGGTGGTGCCGACGTTGGCGCCGATGATGAGCGCGGCCCCGTCCTCGTAGGGTACGACGCCGGTGGCCACCGCCGTCAGGACCAAGGCGATGGCGGCCGAGGACGACTGCATGCAGGTGGTCAGGAAAAAGCCGAGGAGGACGAACAGCACGAGCGACCACCCCCCGTAGCCAGCCAGGGCCACGAAATCGACGTGCTCGGCGACACCAGCGAAGTTCTGTTTCAACACATCAATACCCAGAAAGAAAATCCCAAAGCCGGACAGCACTTCGCCGAGAGCACCCTGGCGGCTCTCCGGCCGCAGGACGCGCAGCAACATGCCGGCCCCGATAAATGGCATGGACAGTGCCTTCAAATCGAATTTGAAGCCCACCAGGGAGACCAGCCAGCCGGTCATGGTGGTACCAATGTTGGCGCCGTACACCACGGAAACCGCATGACTCAAGTCCATGAGTCCGGCGTTCACGAAACCGATGGTGGCGACGGTGACCGCGCTGGATGACTGGACCAGGGCGGTGATGCCGCAACCGGCGAGAATACCCC
>CAYRGZ010000136.1:0-7584 GCA_964423785.1 uncultured Desulfobulbia bacterium | reverse complement strand
TTCTGAGTGTCATCAGCTCGGAGATTAGTGCCGGCCGGCCGATGCTGCTTTCCATGTCTGGGTGGACGGAGCCTGAAAAGTATCCCGCAGCGCATATGGGGGTGATCGACGGGTATGACGGGAATGACCCAGTGGGGCCTCGTGTGCATATCAATCTTGGCTGGCAGGGAGACGCGGACGATTTTTATTATATCGACTGGGTCGATCCTGAACCATACGTGTTTTCATCAGATTACATTCCCTTTATCGTCTATTACAATATCAAGCCCTGTTCGGCGGCAGCCGGCGATTGCGGCTGGTACGGACTGGAGGCCGGTGACGGCGTGCAGGACGCGGCGCGGATCCAGGGTCGGATCGACCATCCCTACGACTCGGACTGGTATCCCCTCTGCCTGGCCGACGACGTGACCCTGGCCGGCGACCGGGGGTACTCCAACCAGGCGATGTATCTCTCCCTCTACGACGCCGACCTGCGCCTGGTTGCCGGCGGCGACGGAAATCCCGTGGCGGTCCACGGTGTTGCTGCCGGCCGATATCTGTTGCGCGTCTCCCTGTTCTCTGAACGCGGCGCTTCCTTCCAGGACGCCTTTGATACGACACACCGGGACTATGTGATCACGATGACTGGTTCCACGGCCACGGGGTGCGCGGCCGCCGACCACCCGCCGGTGATCCTAACCCCGCTGCCCGACGTGGTGCTCGGTGCCCAGCAGCCGCGCGCCGTGCTTCTCGATGTCCGCGACTGGGAGGATGATACGGTGACGGTTTCGGCGACGAGTTCCAATCCGGGGGCGGTCGGCGTTGCGGTCGCCGACGAAGTCCTCACCATCACGCCGCTTCAGGCGGGGCAATCGGCCCGGATCACGGTGCGGGCCCAGGCGAACGGCAGGACGACCGAGGCGGAGTTCGCGGTGCTCTCCCACACCCAAGAGGTGGCCACGGGGACGGAGTGGACCCTGTCCGGAAGTTTTGACTCCCAGGACGAGGTGGACCGCTACCAGGTGGTGCTCGACGGCGGCTGCACGATCACGGGTGACAACGGGTATTCGAACCAGGCGTTCTACGTCCAGGTCGAGGACGCGGCCGGCAACCTGGTGGCCCGGCCCACCTGGCTCCGGAGCTCGGACCAGACCGTGCTCCGCGAGCCGCCGCCGCTCGACGATGGCGAGCAGTACGTGCTGCTGCCCCTCAGCGGTGATTTCAGCCGGGGTCTGTACACCGTGACCGCGTCGCTCCGTCTGCTCTGGGGGAACAGCATTCGCTATTTCACCTACGATCCCGGGCAGGCCGTGCACAACGCCTACCGCATCACGGTCTCGTGCCCCGATGCCGTGTCCACGGTGGACGACATCGCCGGCATGCTGGGCATTGACACCGCAGGGCTGGCCGGGCCGCCGGCCTACGGTCTCGGGGACCTGGTGACATTACTCGAGGTGCTTGCCGGGTTCGAACCGGATGCGGGAACGGTGGACAGGCTGGACACCACGAAGGACGGCAGCCTCGGTTTGGATGACGCGCTCGTGATATTGGCGGCCCTTGCCGGGGGCTGAGGTGGCGTGAGGGGGAGACATCCGCCGCGCAGTCCAGGGACTTACGCGGCGGATGGGCAGGTGATGGCGGATTCAGATGGCGTCCTTGCCCCGTTCGCCGGTGCGGACGCGGACCACTTCCTCCACCGGCAGGACGAAGATCTTGCCATCGCCAATGGTGCCGGTGTTGGCCGCCTTGCAGATGACGTCGATGACCCGTTCGACGCTGTCCGCATCGGTGACGATTTCGATTTTCAGCTTTGGATTGAAGTCGATGACGTATTCGGCCCCACGGTAAATTTCTTTGTGACCTTTTTGGCGGCCGTACCCTTTGACGTCAGAAATGGTCATGCCCTGGATGCCGATCTCGGCCAGGGCGTCTTTGACATCTTCGAGCTTGAACGGCTTGATGATCGCTTCGATTTTCTTCATGGGGTTCTCCTTTTGCTAAGGGACCGTCAGTAGGATTTTGTATTCCTTTCCTTATGTTGTACACGATAATGGCCCTCGCGTCGAGGGCCATTATCGTTTGATGAAATCGTAAAAACTACGATTTCATCGAGTTCGCGGTGTGTAACCCGTTGAATTACCGTGTCAGGCCTGCACCGATTGCGATTTTTTACGAGGCCATCGTCGTTTGATGGCTCGAAGATCCTGCTAGCGCTTGTTTTGCAGGAAGCCGTAGCCCTGCTCGCCGTGCAGCGAGGTGTCGAGACCGGCCTCTTCCTCCTCTTCCGCGATCCGGAAGCCGATGGTCTTCTCCACCACGAAGCAGATGATCAGCGTCGCCACCGCGGCCAGGGCCACGGTGGTCCCGAAGCCGGTGAGCTGGACCCGGAACTGGTCGAGGGCGGTCCAGCCTCCCGGACCGGCCTTGGCGGCGGCGTCGGCCAGCCAGGAGGGACGCAGGAAGAAGGAGAGCAGGAGGATGCCGAGGCCGCTACCCACACCGTGGACGCCGAAGCAGTCGAGGGAGTCGTCATAGCCGAGCTTGCCCTTGAGCCAGAGGGCGAAGAAACAGGCGATGGAGGAGAGGGCGCCGAGGACGAGCGCCCCGGTCGGCAGGACCACGCCGGCCGCCGGGGTGATCACCACGAGACCGGCCAGCATGCCGGAGGCAAAGCCGAGGCTCGTCGCCTTGCCGTAGAGCAGGGCCTCGATCACGAGCCAGGTCAGCGCGCCGCTCGCCGCCGAGATCTGGGTCATGGCCAGCACTCGGGCGGTATCGAGGCCGCTCTGCAGGGTGGAGCCGGCATTGAAGCCGAACCAGCCGAACCAGAGGAGGCCGGCGCCGATCATGGTCATGACCAGGTTGTTGGGCGGCATGGAGCGCTGGGGGTAGCCCTTGCGCGGCCCGAGATAGAGGGCGGCCACCAGGGCCGAGATACCGGCCGACACGTGGATGACCAGCCCGCCGGCCAGGTCGATGACGCCGGCGGCGCCGGTGTTGAACAGCCAGCCGTCCGCGGCCCAGATCCAGTGGCAGAGCGGCGCGTAGACCAGGAGGAACCAGAGGGCGATGAAGGCGAGGTAGCCCCGGAAGGTGACCCGCTCGGCGATGGCACCCGAGATGAGGGCCGGAGTGATGATGGCGAACATGCCCTGGAACATGGCGAGCACGTATTCCGGGATGCCGCCGGAGACCGCGCTGTCGATGCCGCGCAGCAGGAAGTAGTCCTGGTTCCAGCCGAGAAAACCGCCGAGGATGTTGGAGCCGAAGGTGATGCTGTAGCCGCAGATCACCCACAGGACTCCGATGAGGGCGATGGAGGAGAAACTGTGCATCATGGTGCCGAGGACGTTTTTGGTCCGCACCAGTCCGGCGTAGAACATGGCGAGCCCGGTGACCATCAGGAGGACGAGCCCGGTGGAGATGAGCATCCAGGCGGTGGTGCCGGCATCCACCGTCGCGGCGTCGCCGGCCAGGGCGGTTTGGGGCAGAAAAAGCAAGGCTAGGGCGATGTTGCGGATTCGTCGATGCATGGCAGTGCTCCCGTGTTGTTTTTTTGATGGTGTTGTTTGTAGTTGCGAGCGGATAAGCCAAAATCAAATTTTTCACAAGCACGGGGCGTGCCAGCGTCCTGAATCCGTGAGCGTTCGTGCGTGCGCACGGACGCCCCGAAGGGCGGTTTTATACCCCGGGTGAACGAAGCCGCCGGATATTTTTGCATTGAACACGTTGAGTTCACGACTCAAAACCGAATACCAAAAAAATTCCGTCACGGATTCAGGAGAGTATGATTCTTGTTGTACCGACGGTTTTCGGGCCGGTTTTTCGTTCTGTGTTTTTGATGGAATCGTAAAAACTACGATCGGTCATTCGCTGCGCTCACCACCTCCATCGAGTTCACGGTGTGTAACCGTTGACGTGTCGTGTCAGACCTGGGCCGACTACGACTTTTTACGAGGCCATCATTTTTGATGGAATCGCAAAAACTGCGATTCCATCGAGTTCACGCTCTGTAACCCTTTGAATTACCGTGTCAGGCCTGCGCCGACTGCGAGTTTTTACACGTTCATCATCTTTCAATATTGTGTTTCATAGTTGTTAGAAAATAGTGGTATGTTTTTACAGAAATGTAAAAAATACTCTGTCGCGGGGTTGGTGGGCGAGAGAGGATTTCCGGGTGTGTCGTTCAGGAATGGATGGTTGGCAGTGAGCCGCGATTGCGTTTCGGCTACGGCCGCGGTATGGTTGGTCGCGATGAAGACCTCCTTTCGTTCAGCAACGCACCGGAACTGCGAAAATGCCGGTTTTTGAGTATGCGGCCTACGACGCCGCCGGCCGGAAACGGACCGGCATCGTCGATGCCGAGTCCGACCGGGCGGCGCGGCAGAAGTTGCGCGGCCAGGAGCTGTTCGCCTACGAGTTGCGGCCGGCCCGCAAGTCTGCCGGCCGCCGGTGGCGTCTCACGGGACGGGTCAGCCGTGAGGAGGTCTGGAGTTTCACCCGCCAGCTCGCCACGCTCATCGAGGCCGGCATTCCCTTGGCCGTGGCCCTGGATACCGTGCAGCGGCAGCCGCAGAGCCCCCAGCTCCATGCCGTCATCGCCGATCTCAAGGAACGGGTGCGGGAGGGGGACAGTTTCTCCGCCGCCCTCGCCGCCCATCCCACGCTGTTTTCGCCGGTATACGTCAATATGGCGCGGGCCGCTGAGGCCTCCGGCGCTCTGGGTACGGTTCTCGAACGGTTGGCGGATCTCGGCGAGCGCCAGCAGCAGATCGCCGGCCGGCTGATCGCCGCCTGCGTCTATCCCCTGTTCATGGCCGTGATCGGCACCCTGATCCTCGTGGCACTGCTGTGTTTCGTGGTGCCGGATATCACCGCCATGTTCACTGAGATGCACGCCGTGCTGCCGTGGCCCACTCGCCTGTTGATGGCAGTGAGCGACGCGGTGCGCCGGGTCTGGTATGTCGGGCTGCTCGTACCTGTCATCCTTGCCGGTGCCTGGCGCTGGGCCCGCCACCGGCCGGGGTTTCGCCGCTGGTTCGACGAGCTCTTGCTGCGTCTGCCCGTTGTCGGCCCCCTCCTGCGCCAGCTCGTCCTCGCCCGCTTCGCCCGGACCGCCGCCGGTCTCTTGGCCAGCGGCGTCGGCCTGCCCCATTGCTTGCGGATCGTCCGTAATATTGTTAATAATGCTGTTGTCGCCGCGGCGGTGGACCGGGCCACGACCGCCGTGGAAGAGGGTGGCTCGCTCGCCGCCGCCCTGGAAGCCGAACCCTGGTTTCCTCCCATGCTGGTGCAGATGATCGCCGCCGGCGAGCAGGGCGGCCGCCTGGATGGGATGCTCGCCAAGGCAGCGGCCGCCTACGAACGGAGCGCCGAAACCAGGATCACCGCGGTCACCGCCTTGTTCGAACCGGTGATGATCGTGGTCATGGGCGGTATCGTCGGCTTCATCGTCCTCGCCATCTTGCTGCCCATCTTCGAGATGCAGCAGCTCATTCGGTGAACAGTCCATGACCAGGAGGTCTCCTTTGTCCAATAATACCCGCGGGTTCGTAACTGATCACAGGGGTGCCTCCGCGCATGCCGGAGTCGCGACCTCGCAGACAGGGTTCACCCTCATCGAGGTCATGGTGGTGCTGGTCATCCTCGGCATCCTGGCCGGACTCATCGTGCCGCGCATCATGGAACGGCCCGAGGAGGCGCGGCGGATGAAGGCCGAGATGCAGATCAAGGCCTTGGAGACCGCCCTGCGCCTCTACAAGCTGGACAACGGTTCCTATCCCACCACCGAGCAGGGGCTCGAAGCCTTGGTCCAGCCGCCCGCCACCGGCCGGCCGGCGCCCGGCTGGCGCCAGGGGGGCTACCTGGAACAGGGCAAGGTGCCCCTGGATCCCTGGAAGAATCCCTTCGTCTATCTGTCACCCGGCCTGCACGGCGATTACGATCTCATCTCCTACGGCGCCGACGGCGCTCCTGGCGGGGAAGGCAAGGATGCCGACATCAATTCCTGGGAACTGGACTAGGATAGCACCCTCCCGCTGGCCCGGCGCGGGGTTCACCCTCGTCGAACTGCTGGTGGTTCTTTGCATCGTCGGCCTCTTTCTCGGTTTCACCCTTCCCGCATCCCCTCTAGCCGATTGGCGCGATCCCCTGCGCGTCTCCGCCCTTCGACTGTCGACCTTCTGCGCCCGCACCCAGGCCCAGGCCGTGGAGGAGGGGCGCGATGTTGCCGTGGTCTTCGATCTCGACCGGCAACGGTACGGGCTCGCCGAACGGGATGACGACCATGCCGCCGGCCACGTGCTCGGTCGCGGGGTGCGTATCCGCGCCGTCCTCCAACCGGGTGACGCCGGTCGATCCGGACGGGTTGCGCTGCTGTTTTCCCGCAAGGGTTACGTCAGTCCGGCGGTGGTGCAGCTGGCTGCGGCGGACGGTCGGACCATGAGCGTGGTCCTCGATCCCTTTCTCCTCGACCGCGAGCCGCGGCCGGGTTTGGTAGGCCTGGCCGGTATCACGACGGGAGGGGGATGATGGGGCCGGGAATGCAACAACGATGCCGGTGCCGGCGCGGCTTCACCCTTCTCGAGGTGATGGTCGCCCTGGCCATTCTCGCGATTGCCATGCCCATCCTGCTCCGGTCGGCGGCTCAGTCCTTGTCGCTGGCGGCCCAGGCCCGTTTCCTGGCCGTGGCCGCCCAACTCGCCCAAGAGAAGATGACCGAGCGCCTGCTCGACGGGGAGGCGGCGCCGGTCGACGATGGCGGCGATTTCGAGGCGCCGTTCGCCGACTACGCCTGGCGGGTCGAGACCGACCGCCAGGAGGCCTGCCCGCCCCTGCCGGCCGGTGTCGGTCTGCGGGTCGAGACCGTCGAGATCACCGATCGCCGGCAGCCGGATCTGCGCTACCGCCTGGTGCGCTACCGGCCGGAGGTTCGGCCGTGATCCGCTTTCTCCCCCCGTCGCCGGCCGGCCAGGCCGGGTTTACCCTGGTCGAGGTGCTGGTGGCGGTGTTTCTCCTGGCTGTGGTCATGGGTATCGGTTTTGCCGTGCACGGCAGCACCATGGCCGCCGTCCGCCAGGGAAATGCGGCCTTGGCCGTAAGCCGCCGGGCCGTCCTCTGTCTCGATCGTTTGGCGGAGGACCTCGCCAACGCGGTGGCCGACGAGGCCCCGCCGGGGCAAAGTGAGCCGTTCGTTGCCCGCCGTGTCGATGATCGGCAGAACGCCGCACCCGATACGGTGTTCGAAGTGGTCTTCACCGGCAAGGCGGTGGCCGGCCTCGATCCCCGGCCCGCCGGTACGCCTCTTACCATCACCTACACGGTGAAGCGTCGGCCGGGGGGCGGCTTTCGCCTCCATCGGCAGCCGGAGGACGGGATCAGTACCCCCGTCGCCACCGATCTCGACCGGTTCGAGTGGGAGTTCGTGGCCGCCGACGGTTCCCGGTATCCCGAATGGCCGCCCGACGACTACGACGACCATGATGCCGACTACGGCGGGAACGACGCCGGCCGGCCGGAGCCCGCCCCTCTGCCGGCCGCGGTCGGTGTTTCGTGCGTCTTTTCGAGCGGCGGCGGCCGCTACGCCTTTCGGACCATGGCCATGAC
>CAYRGZ010000135.1:0-7614 GCA_964423785.1 uncultured Desulfobulbia bacterium | reverse complement strand
CTGATGACCACCACCACCGGCCAGGAATTGTAGCCGGAGAGCGCATGAAGAAACTGCCCACGGGGCAGCAGGTCATTCGTATGCCGAAGTCGCGACCTCGCGGCCCAGGTGGAGCAGGAGCCCGGGCACGAAGGCCTGGTACACGGTCTCTGTGATGTCACGGGGGATCATGGCCCCATGGTTTCGCCGTCTGTGTATATCGCAACCGTGACTCCCGATTTTCACAATTTGGGCGATGCGGCTGCATCGGACCGGGATGAAAGTCTTGTGAGAGTGTGTTATGGTGGTTCGGCCCGGAAGGCGGTTTGTAGGCCGGCTATGTGGTTACAGGGTGCCCCAGATGCAAGGAAGAAGCCCGTGGAGCGCACCTGGCGCTACGTAAGCGGAGTGATGACGCCGCAGGTGGGGTGCTCTGTAACCATATGTGCGACTTCGGCATGCGCAGGGACCACCCCCCGTGATCCGTTACGCGGGCGCGGCCCGTGTGGGCGGGCACGTATGGAGAGGATGGAGCATGGCGGCCAGAAAGGCGAAGAAGCGCAAGAACAAGAAGAGGACAGGTGGGAAACGCGGCGGCGCGCGGCCGGTTCTGTCGGCCGAGATGACGGCCGAGCAGTTGCGGGCTCATGCCCGCCGCGCCCAGGCGGCCGGCCGGTACGCCGAGGCCGTGGATGCCTACCGGTTCTTGCGGCGGCGCGATCCTGGCCCCCAGGCGGACGAGCTCTTCCGGCAGGCGGCGCTCGACCACGTGGCCCGGCTCATGGGATGGGGCCGGCAGGAGGATGCGCTGCGCCTGGCCGAAGAGGTTGCGGCCGCCTCTCCCGGTGCGCTCCCCCTGCCGGTCCGGGTGCTGCTCGCGATCGAGGCGGGCCGGATCGCGACGGCGGTCGAATGTTTCGCCGCCGGAGCGGCGACCCTTGCCGATGCCGAGCGCGGGCGGATCGAAGAGTGGCTCGCCGTGGCGATCCTCCTGCTTCCGGATGGGGAGCGGGAGGCGATCCTTGCCGGCCTGCCGCCGGAACTGGCCTCCTTGCGCGGGCATATCGATCGCGGCCGGGCGGCCCTCGATGCCATGGACGATCCCGGGACCGCGGCCGCGATCCTGAAGCAGATCCCGTTCCGGTCGCCGTTGCGCAACCTGCGCCTCGTGCTGAGCGGCCTGCTGGCCGACCTGGAGCATCCGGGCGATGGCGCGGCGGCCCTTGGCCGGGTGCCTGCCGACTCGCCCTTTCACCTGCTTGCCTCCTTGTGCGCGGAGGGGAATCCGTTCGCCATGGGCGAGGATCTCGATGGGCCGGCTCTCGCCACGCTGCTCGATCGCCTGCGGCGTGAGGATGCCACGCTCACCCAGGCGGTCTCCCTCTTCGGTCTGGACGAACAGGTTGCCGCCTGCCTCCAGGCGATCGCCGCGGCCAACGGCTCTCCCAAGCGCCTGGCCCAGGTCATCCTCCGGTACCGGGATCTCCTGCCGTCCGATTTGGCCGCCCATCTCTTCGGCCGCCTCCTGCTCCACTACGAGTTCGAGGAGGACGCGGTCAGCGACCTGGCGGCCTTCTACGGGACGGGCCGGGAGGCGGAGCAGGAGTTCCGGCGGCTGGCCGCCTTGATGACCGAGGCCGTGCCACCCGCTATCGCCGGCCATGAGACCATGGCGTGGGATGCCTACCTGGAGAGCAGGGGGGATGTCGACGACCTGGAGCGGGCCATGGTGCTGCGCCATCAGGCCGACGTCTGCGAGGCCAATGGCGGGCTGGGCTATCACCGCAAGGTCATGATCTGTCTCGAACGAAGCCTGGACCTCGATCCCGCCGACCGGGAGACGTGGCTGCGCCTCTGTCGCTTCGTCCACGACGAGATCAGGGATCGGCGCCACTGGTACACCCTCGTCAACCGCGCGGCCGCGGCCCTGCCCGAGGATGTCGAGATCCTGCAGATGCAGATGGAGGCCGCGGCGCGGCGGGGGGCCTTCAAGAAGGCGGCCGGGATCGCGACCGGGATCCTGCGTCTCGACCCGGTGAACCTGGCCGCCAAGGAGGTGCGCGTCCGCAGCGCGCTGGCCCACGGCACGAAACAGGTGCTGGCCGGCCGCGTCTCCCAGGCACGCAAGACCTTTGCCTTTGATCCGCCCGAGGGGATCGCGCCGCGCTACCGGGGCCTGCCGTGGATCGCCTACGGGCTCGCTACCCTGATCGAGGGCGAGATCGACGAGGGGTGGGCCGCCGTGGAGGCGGGAATCGACCGGATCGGCAACCGGCTGGGCGGCCTCTTCTGCGCCCTGGCCCATGCCGAGCGGTTCTCGCTCGACGAGTCGCTCCTGGCCGAGTTGCGGGCCGGATGGGAGGATGCCCTCCCCGCGTCGCCTGCCCCTTCCCTGGTGGCCGAGCTCGTCGGCTGGGTGGCGGGCGAGTCAGAGGGGGAGGAACTGGGCAAGACCCTGCGTGCAGCCGGCCGGCTGCTCCTTCCCCTCATCGAGGCCATTTTGGGTCACGAATGGCCGCTCGCCGAGGGGCTCGCCTTCTGTCGCGATTTGTGGCGGGCGGGCGTCTGGTCCGCGGCCCTGCTCGAGTTGGCGGCCAACCTGGACAAGCTCTATCCCGAGGAGCCGCGGTTCATGTTCTTCCAGCTCTGGGCCGTGGTCGAGGTGGAGCGGCGCGCCCTCAGCGACGCGGAGGCGTGGCTCGCCGCCGAGGTGGGAGAGCACCTCGACGAGCAGGACGCGGAGATCGAGGCGGCGGTGGACGAACTGCTCCAGAAGCGGCAGTACGCCTTCCTGCCCGACGGCAAGCGCCGGCCGCGTCACCGTGCCGTCAGGCTCCCGCGCTGGCTGCACAAGGTGGTGATGGAGTCGTTCGAGGATGATGCGGAGTAACTGGCCGGCCAATCCCCGGACAGACCGGCACTGCCGGCAGGGTTCCCCAGATACGATGCAGACTGAACATAGGGAGGCTGACGCAGTATGATCTCTCCGTACATCGTTCTCGGCGTCTCCATGGACGCGGATGACGACGCGGTCCGGCAGGCCTACGTCGATGCGGTCCGGCGCCATCCGCCGGAACGCGATCCGGACGGTTTCAGACGGGTGCGGGCCGCCTACGAGCGTATCCGGACCCGCCGGGACCGGATACGCTACCGGCTCTTCTGTACCGACGATGTTACTGCCGAAGAACTCGCGGCCGCGGTGCTCCGGCACAGTCCTCCACCCCGTGGCGCGCCCGACGCCGCGGCCCTGCGCCGCCTGCTCGCCCGCGGCCTGCGCCGGGTTCTGCGCCGGGAACTCGCTGCCTGCGCCAGGGACGCATGACCATGGAACGCTGTCCGATCTGCCGCGCCCGTTTCAACGGCAGGAATCCCTGCCGCCGCTGCGGTAGCGAACTCGGCCGGCTCCTGGCCGTCGAAGCGGCCGCCGAGCGGGCTGTCGGGCGTGCCGTGCGGCTGCTCGCCGCCGGGCGGCACGCCGAGGGCAGGGCCGCGGCCCGCGAGGCCGTTGCCCTGCACGCCACACCGCTCGCCCGGAGCATTCTCCGGTTCGCCATGGCCGCTCTGCCGGCGCGGAACGATTCCAGTGGAGGGAATGGATGAGCGTGGATCCCAACGATCTGGTGGCCCAGTTCCGGGCCTTTCTCGAAACCGCATCGCTGGAGGAAGAGGAGACCGCCGCGGGCCGGGAGACGCCGGATCTCTACAGCCTGTTCGTCGAACTCGCCGGCCTGCGTAACGAGGTGCGGCTGGAATCGCGCAACCTCAAGGCCGCCCTGGACGAGTTTCGCGAGGTCTTCCGTTCCCTGGACGAGGCGCGCCGGCGGGCCGAGGCAGAGGCGGAGCGCTGCCGCGCCCGGATGGAGAGCCGGCGGCGCGAGGCGTGCCGGCCGCTCCTGCTCGACCTGCTCGACCTTCACGACCGGCTGGCCGCGGCCGCGGCCGGCGAGGGCGAGGGTGGATCTGGCCGCCCCTCGTTCTGGTTCCGGTTCTGCGGGCGGGAGCAGCGCCTGCTCGCGGCCCATGAACAGGGCCGCCGCCTGACCCTGCGCCACGTGGCGGACCTGCTCGCCCGGCACGGGGTCAGCCCGCTGCCGTGCGTGGGCGAGCGGTTCGACCCGCATGCCATGCGGGCCGTGGACACGGTGAGCCGGCCGGGGGCGGAGGACGGCGTGGTCGTCGAAGAGGTGCGGCAGGGATTCCTTTGGCACGGCGAAGTCCTGCGGCCTGCCGAGGTGATCGTCAACAGGAGGGAGTCGCAGTCATGAGCACGGAAACGATCGTGGGTATCGATCTCGGCACCACCAATTCCGAGATCGCGGTCTATGCCGACAGCCGGGTCCGGGTCTTCGCCGACGAGGAGGGCCGCCGGATCCTGCCGTCGTACGTTGGCTTCGGCGAGGACGACGAGCTGCTGGTGGGGCATCCGGCCCGCAACCAGTACGTGGTCTATCCAGAGCGCACGGTGCGGTCGGTGAAGCGGCGCATGGGCGAGGATGTCCGGCTGGAGATGGGGGGGCAGGAGTTCTCGCCCCAGGAACTCTCGGCCATGATCCTGCGGCGGCTCGCCGCCATGGCCGAGGCAGGGCTCGGCCGCCCGGTGCGCAGGGCGGTGATCACCGTGCCGGCCTATTTCTCGGACGCGCAGCGCCGCGCGACCAGGGAGGCGGGCGAGATCGCCGGCCTCGAGGTGGTCAAGATGATCAACGAGCCCACGGCCGCGGCCCTGGTCTACGAGAGCGGCCGCACGGGGAGCCGCCGGGTCCTGGTCTACGATCTGGGCGGCGGCACGTTCGACGTCTCCGTGGTGCATATCGAGAACGACGTGATCGAGGTCGTGGCGAGCCACGGGGACAACCATCTGGGCGGCGACGATTTCGACGCCAAGATCACGGCCCGGCTCCTGGACGTCCTGGCCCGGGAGCACGGGGTCGCGGCCGACGAGTTGCCGCCCCCGGCCCGGGCACGGATCGAGCGGGCCGCCGAGCAGGCCAAGATCGTGCTCTCGGACCATCCCGTGGCCCGCATCTCCGAGGAGTACCTGCTCGAACGGGACGGGGTGCCGGTCCACCTCGCCTGCGAACTCGGCCGGGACGAGTACGAGGAGATGATCACCACCTTCATCGATCGGACCATGGCCGCGGTTCACCGCGTATTGCAGGACGCCGGGCTCACCGCCTCCCGGATCGACGAGGTCCTGCTGGTGGGCGGTTCGAGCCGGACCCCCCTCGTGCGGGAGCGGCTGCGCCGCGAGTTCGGCGCCGAGCCGCGGGCCGAGGTGGATCCCGAGCTGTGCGTGGTCAGCGGCGCGGCCATGCAGGCGGCCATGCTCGCCGGCCGGGAGGTGCGGGCCGTGCTCGTGGACGTCACGCCCTACACCTTCGGGGTCTCGGCCCTGGGACTGGTGAACGGGTTCCCGTCGCCGTACAAGTTCGTGCCCATCATCCGCAAGAACACGCCGATCCCGGTCACCAAGAGCGAGATGTTCGCCACCGTGCAGGACGAGCAGGAGGAGGTGGAGATCGAGGTTTACCAGGGTGAGTCGTCCGACGTGCGCAACAACATCAAAATCGGTTCGTTTCGGGTCGGCGGTCTGCGCCGTGTTCCGGCGGGCAACGAGATCCGGGCCACCTTCTCGCTCGACACCAACGGCGTGCTCGAGGTCACGGCCGAGGAATGGGCCACCGGCCTGGCCAAGAGCATTACCATCGACGATGCCGTGGCCCGCCAGGACGCAGAGGCCATCGACGCGGCCCGCCGCCGGCTCGACGACCTGTTGGGAGACGAGGCCGCCCCGTCGGCCGGGCCCGGCCGGAAGCGCGGCCAGGCGCGGGACGACGCCACCCGGACCGCGAAGGCCCCGGACGCCCTGCTCGCGGTCCAGGCCAGGGCCGTGATCGACAAGGCCCGCGGCCTGTTCGACGAGGCCGATCCCGAGGACCGGCAGGAGATGGAGGAACAGATCGCGCTTATCGAGCAGGGGCTCGCCGGCCACGATGCCGAGGCGGCCAAGGCCGCGCTGGACACCCTCTCGGAGATCATCTTCTTCCTGGAGTCGTGAGGCGCCGCCTGCCCGCGCTTCTCACGTGGTGTCTTCCTCCTTGTCCGCATCGCGCACCCACACCCGCTTGCCGTCCGACACCACGCGGGGATCACTTACGTGAAGAGCCCGCCGATTTCTTCCCCGGGGATCGCATCGATCCGGGGGGTGAGCGGGTACGATTCCGGCGTCCGGCAGACGACGTATCCCTTGATCAGGGCATCCTCGCCGTACATACGGGTCAGTGCCGCGAGGCCCTTCAGGTCCCGTCTGGTCGGCTGCTCGCTGTACTTGGCCTCCAAGGCGATGAAACGGCCGCCCCGTTCGACGAGGAGATCGACCTCGTCCCCATACGCCGTCCGCCAGAACCAGATGGGCACGTTCCGCCCCGCGGCCCGGAAGTGCTTGACGGTCTCCATGACGACATAGGTCTCCCAGAGGGCGCCGGCCAACGGGAGCTTGTCAAGGGAGGTCTCGTCCTCCAGCCCCATCAGAAAAGCGGCGAGCCCGGTGTCGCACATGTAGAGTTTCGGGGATTTTATCAACCGTTTTCCAAGGTTGCGGTGGTAGGGTTCGAGCAACAGGACCTGGTTGCTGGCCTCGAGCACCGAGAGCCATTGTTTTGCGGTATTGGGGGCGATGCCCACGTCCCGGGCCAACTCCGAATACGACAGAATCTGTCCGGTCCGTATGGCGCAGGCGCGGAGAAACCGATCGAAGTCCCGCAGACTCCCGACGCGGAGAATGTTGCGGACATCTCTTTCCAGATAGGTGCTCAGATAGGAAGCATACCAAAAGGGCGTCTCCAGTTCGGGCCTGGCGTGGAGTTCAGGGAACCAGCCTTTGGTCAGGCAGGACTCCACGCTCACAGGGATGCCGGCGGCCCGCAGCTCAGCCAGGGAGAGGTTCAGCATGTGCAGGACACCACAACGACCGGCCAGGCTTTCAGACACCCCCTGCATGAGCAGGAAATTTTGTGAGCCTGTCAGGATATAGCGGCCGGGGCGCCGGTCCTCGTCGATGGCTACCTTGAGATGCCGCAGCAGGGAGGGTGCGTACTGTATTTCATCGACGATCAGGGGCGGCGGGTTCTGGCGGAGGAAGCGTTCGGGGCTTGTCGCCGCCAGTTCCGCCTTGGCCGGCAGGTCGAGGGAGACATAGGTGAACTCGGGGAAGGCCCGGCGTACCAACGTGGTCTTCCCGACCTGCCTCGCCCCGGTCAGCACCACCGCAGGAAATTGCCCAGCCATGCGCCTGAGGGTAGCCTCTTGTTTTCTCGCGATCCACATGCGGATATTTTGCAGTATGAATGCAAAAACGTCAAGAGCGGGCGCTCGGGAACCGCGTTCGTAACTGGTCACGGGGGTGCTCCTTCGTATGCCGAAGTCGCGACCTCGCGGACCGGGTATCTGGACGGCGTGGCCGCCTTGGTGGCCGCTCCCCGACGCCGGAGGCGGTGCAACGGGCCGGGCTCCGGCCAATGTCCGGACAGAGCGGCACTGCCGCCAGGGTGCCCCGGATGCGAGGAAGAGGCACGCGCCGCCCGGCCGCGCCGGTTTCGTCATGCGTCCGGCGAAGCCGCGGGCTTGCCGGCGCCC
>CAYRGZ010000134.1:0-7803 GCA_964423785.1 uncultured Desulfobulbia bacterium | reverse complement strand
CTGTTTTGGCCGACCGATGGTCGAAAAAGCCAGGACGGCTTTTTCGACGGACTGACAGGAGGATACTCATGAGCAGCCAAGCCATGCACGATCTGGTCATCGTTGGTTCGGGCCCCGGCGGGCTCACCGCCGGCATCTATGCCATGCGGGCCGCCCTGGATACCGTGCTGGTGGAGAAGGGTATCGCCGGCGGCCAGATGAACAATACCGATATCGTCGAGAACTGGCCCGGTACCGAGAAGATCACCGGCGCCGAGCTCGCCGCCGCCATGGCCTCCCACGCTGCCGCTTACGGCCTGCCGGTGATCAACCGGGAGGTGGTGGAGGTGGAGCCCGGTATCAAGTGCCACACGGTGCGGCTCGACAACGGGGAGGAGTTGCGCTGCCTGGCCGTCATCCTCGCCACCGGCGGCCGGCCCCGGCAGCTCGGCGTGCCGGGCGAACAAGAGTACTACGGTCGTGGCGTCTCCTACTGCGCCGTCTGCGACGGGTTCTTCTTCCGCGACAAGACGGTGGTGGTGGTGGGCGGCGGCGACTCGGCCCTGGAGGAGGCCCTCTATCTCTCCAAGATCGCCCGGCAGGTACACATCGTCCATCGCCGGGATGCCTTCCGGGCCGGCAAGATTTTGCAGACACGGGTGGCCGCCACGCCGGTCATCACCGTCCACTGGAATCGGGTGGTCACCGAGATCCTGGCCGACGATGCCGGCGTCACCGGTGTCCGCCTGCGGGACACGGTGGACGGCGGCGAGGAGCAACTGGCCACCGACGGGGTGTTCATCTTCATCGGTTTTGCCCCCAACAACAACCTGGTGCCGGCCGGTATCCGCATGAATCCCGCCGGGTTCGTGATCACTGACGAGCGATGCTGCACCAACCAGCCCGGCATCTTCGCCATTGGCGATCTGCGGGAAAAGTACGTCAAGCAGATCGTCACCGCCGCGGCGGACGGTTGCATCGCCGCCCAGGCAGCAGCCCGTTACGTGGAAGAGCGGAAGAATGGTGAAAAATAACGGCAGCCCTGTGAGGGCATACGCCCTGGGGACGGAAACCGCTTGCTTGACAGAATGTTCCTTTTTCTGTAAACAGAGACAAAATAAGTCCTATTTGTCCGTTCCGCTGCCATGCGCCTTACCCGAGCCGGAGAATATGCGGTGCGCTGCGTGCTGCACCTTGCCAAGCAGGAGCCCGACGCCCTGGTCAGTCGCCAGACCATCGCCGACCAGTGCACCATACCGCCCCATTTTCTTGCCAAGATCGCCCAGCAACTCGCCAAGGCCGGCATCATCGAGATCCTGCAGGGGACGCGGGGCGGCTACCGGCTGCTCAAGCGGCCGGCGGACATCACCCTGCTCGACGTCATCGAAGCGATCATCGGCGAGATCTTCCTGAACGATTGCGTCATCCGGCCCGAGACCTGTCACGCCAGTCTCGACTGCGCCGTCAACCGGGTATGGATCCGGGCCCGCGATGAGTTACGCCGCATCCTCGGGTCGGTCACCTTCGAAGACCTGGCCCGGGAGGAGTCTTGCTGTTTGGTGCAGTTTCCAACCTCCTGAATCCGTGACGGATTCACGAACCCGCACCCGCCAAGAGGCCCTTCATGACGCCAGCCACCGGTGACCACGACCCTTCGGTGCCCCGTATCCTGCTGCTCGGTTCCAACGTCCGCATCGTCAACATCCCAATCAAGGAAGTCAGTCTGCTGCGCGAGGGTAGCCTGCCCGCCTACGGCTACAATCCCGGCGACTTCATCGAGCTTCTGGCCGGCCGGGTCAGCGTCGAGAACGGCCGTCTGGAGCAGAGCCTCGCCTGGCTCACCTCGGCGCTTGGCAGCGACGACCTGGCGGTCCGTCTCGTGCCGCGCGCCTACGGCGAGCAGAAGGAGGTCTTCCAGTTTTTCCGTAACCGTCAGGTGGGCCGGGGCGAAACCGCCGAGCGCGGCTGGTTCATGTACCATCAGCTTCTGCCGGCCGAGGGCCGGGGCCGGGCCGCCGCCACCATCGACATCGCCGGCGACGATGACTTTGCCGGCAATACCGGCATCATGGTAGTGGACGATTCCGGCCGCCCGCCCACCATCGCCCGCCAGCTTGCCGAGCGCAACCCCGGCGCCTGGGTGATCGCCATGGGGATCGGGGTTGCCCACTGGCAGGAATGGGCCTTGAGTTTCGGCGACCGGTTTTGTCTTTTCTGCCGGCTCTCCGATCTCGAGACCACTCGCATGGAGATGGACAGTTCGGTGATCTGGGAGACCATCGTCGCCATGGCCTTGCGTGCCTTGCGCTCCAGCGAGGTGGGGCTCTGGCGAGACGACGGTTTTCTCTGTCATGTGGTGGTGGAAATGTACCCGCACGGGGTGCTCTACGTCGGTCCGCAGGGCGGTTTTTTCCGGCACCGATGCGGTGCCCTGCCGGAGAAGAGTTCGCCGCGCCATCGGGGCACGGTGCCCTGTTACGATACCCTGGCCACCACCATGCTCGCCCGGGACTGGCTGGGGAGCGGTGCAAGCAACTTCTGTCGCAACGCCTTTTTCGACTACTCCGGCCGGTTGCTCGAGAACTGGCGCCGCCTGCACGAGTCGGGCTATTTCTTCGACGGCGAACTGCTGTTTCCCGAACTCGATTTCACTTCTTCTTATCTCGGCGGCGTGCCCTACTCCCTCGTCGAGGTGGGCGACGATCCCTGCTTCGTGGAGCTGCCGCCCTGGACGCCGGAGTTCGAGCGCTCCTTGGAGTTGGTTGCCTGCCAGCTCTGGAACGAGGACAAGAAGCGGGCCATCCGGGCCTTCTTTCCCCGCCGGCCGAGTCCGTTCCAGCGTCGTCAGGGCAGCGCCCTGCCGGACAATTTCCTTGGCGTCATCGTCGAGCTCCTGCACTACTTGAAGGAGGAAGTCAGCTTCAAGCGAGGGTTTGCAGAACTCCGCATGTTCCATCTCGGTAACCTGCGTACCACCGATCCGGCCGAGATCGAGCCGGTGGTCACTCTGCAGAACGTCATGGATTCATACGTGTCGCGCGAGACCGTTCTGCGGCCCCTGTGTGTCGGCGTGTTCGGGCCGCCGGGCTCGGGCAAGTCCTTTGCCGTCAAGGAGGTGGCTGGGGTCATCGGCCGGCGGTTCGAGACCAGTCCCTTCGAGTTCTTCGAGTTCAACATGACCCAGTTCGAGGGACCGGAGGAGATCAACACCGCCATCGACGCCATCCGCGCCTCGGTGGCCAAGGGCAAGGTGCCCATCGTGTTCTGGGACGAGTTCGATTGCCGCTACGATGAGCATGAGTTCGGCTATTTGCGCTACTTCTTGCCCTCCATGCAAGACGGAGTCACCTACGTGCACGGCGTACCGTACAATATCGGCCGATCCATCTTCGTGTTCGCCGGTGGGGTCAAGGCGAGCTGGGAGGGGATGACCGCCCTCTTGGCCGACGACGATCCGGAGCAATTGCGACTGGTACGCACCCTGAAGGTGCCCGATTTCATGAGCCGCCTGCGGGTGGTCATCGATATCGACGGCATCGACATCCCGGAAGCGTGGTTGTCGAGCACGGCGAGCCCCTTTGAACTCAAGGAACTGCGCCGTATACTCATGAAGCGCGCCTTCATCATCGCCCACCAGATGGACACCCATTGGAAGAAGGCGGCCCGCAAGACCTCCGGGCTCCTCTTGCGGCTGTTGCTCGCCGACTACACCTTCGGCGCCCGGTCCATCGAGGCGGTGATCGAGGCCTCCGGTGCCTCGGACCGGCTGGTCTATGGCCTGCCGGAACTCATCGCGCCGGCGGCGGCCCGCATCCACGCCGTTTGGCGGGTCGATCTGGAGCGCGAGGTGGACTGTATCCGCAAACAGCAAGGACTGCGAGAGGTCTGGTAACGAGCGAGGAGGAAGAATCATGCAACTCGTCATCGTCGGCGGGGTGGCGGCCGGTATGTCGGCGGCGGCCAAGGCCCGCCGGTGCAGTGAGGATGCCCGTATCATCGTTTTTGAAAAAGGCCCCGCCGTATCGTATGCCAACTGTGGGCTGCCGTATTACCTCGGTGGGGTCATCCGCCGCCGACAGGATCTTCTGGTCACCGATCCTGAATTTCTCTGGCAGCGGTTTCGCATCGAGGCCAAGGTGCAGCACGAGGTGCTGGACGTCGATCCTGCCGCCCGCACGGTGACCGTTCGGGATCTCATCGCGGACCGCACCTTCACGCAAGCATACGACAAGCTCGTCCTGGCGCCGGGCGCCGAGGCGGTGCTGCCGCCGGTGGCCGGTGCCGATCAACCCTTCGTCTTCGTGTTCAAGACCCTGGCCGATACCGATCGGCTGGCTGCCTTTCTCGACGAGCGCCGGCCGCAGCGGGCCGTGGTGGTGGGCGGCGGACTGATCGGTGTCGAGGTGGCCGAGAATCTCGTCCAGCGCGGCCTCGACGTGGCGATGGTGGAGTTTTTGCCGCGGCCGCTCGCTTTTCTCGATCCAGAAATGGCCGTGCCGGTCATCGCCCATCTGCAAGCCAAGGGCGTGGAACTTCATCTCGGTGAGAGGGTGGAAGGAATCGAGTCCGACGGCACGGTGGCCCTGGCCTCGGGCGGCAAACTCCCCGCCGATCTGGTCGTCATGGCGGTGGGGGTGCGGCCCAATCTCGAGCTCGCCCGGCGGGCGGGGCTCGCCATCGGCGAGGCGGGTGGCATCGTGGTGGACGAGTACATGCAGACCAGCGATCCCCACATCCTGGCCGCCGGTGACTGCGTCGAGAAGGTGAACGCGGTCACCGGTAAACGGCAGCTGTTGCCCATGGCCGCCGCCGCCAACAAGGAGGGCCGCGCCGCCGGCGCCAATGCGATGGGCCGCCGCATCGCGGTGCGGCCGTACACCGGTACGGTGATCGTCAAGGTCTTCGACCTGGCGGCGGCCAAGACCGGTCTTTCCGAGCGGGAGGCGGCCCAGCACGGTTTTTCGCCGGTGGTCTCCTACGTGCTCGACGGCCACCACGCCGGCTACTATCCCGGTGCCCGCCTGCTTCGGTTGAAACTCGTCGCCGATCGGGATTCCGGCCGGCTGCTGGGCGCCCAGGCGGTGGGCGAAGAGGGCATCGACAAGCGCATCGACGTCATATCGTGCGCCATCTACAACCGGATGCGGGCAGAAGAACTTCTCGATCTCGACCTCGCCTATGCACCGCCCTTCGGCCTGGCCCGTGACCCGGTGATCGTTGCCGGTATGCAGTTCCAGAATGTCGGCAGCGGCGACTGGCTGCCGGTTTCCCCCGCCTGGCTGGCCGAGCGGCTCGGAACCGGCGGCGACCTGCAGCTTCTCGACGTCCGCACCGACGGCGAGGTCCGGCGGACCGGTGTCATTGCCGGCGCCCTGCACATCCCGGTGGACGAGTTGCGCGACCGACTGACGGAACTCGACCCCAATCGCGAGACCGTGGTCTACTGCGCCGTTGGTCTGCGTTCCTACGTCGCGGCCCGCATCCTCGCCCTGCGCGGCTTTGCCGATGTCAAGGTGCTGGCCGGCGGGGTGCTTACCTGGCCTCATCCCCTGGAACGGCGCCGGTGACCGACGACCCCGTCTTCCTGCCGAGTACCCCAGCCGAGGTACGCCGTCGTGGCTGGGATACACTCGATATCATTCTCGTCACCGGCGATGCCTATATCGACCACCCGGCCATGGGCGTCGCCCTGGTGGGCAAGATCCTTGCCGATGCGGGCTTTCGGGTCGGCATCATCGGTCAGCCGGATATCGATTCGCCGGCCGATCTGACGCGGCTCGGCCGGCCGCGGCTCTTTTGGGGGGTCACCGGCGGGGCGGTGGACTCCATGGTGGCCAACTACACGGCGGCCGGCAAGCGCCGCCGGTCCGACGATTTCACCCCCGGCGGCCGTAACGACCGGCGGCCGGATCGAGCGGTAATTGCGTACTGCAACGCCATCCGCCGCTTCTGCCGGCCGGTGGCGCCCATCGTACTGGGCGGCATCGAGGCGAGCCTGCGCCGGGTCGCCCACTACGACTGGTGGCGGGACGAGATCCGCCGGTCGATTTTGTTCGATGCCCGGGCCGATTATCTGCTGTACGGCATGGCCGACCGTACCGTGGTGGAACTGGCCCGCCGTCTGGCCGCCGGCCGGCCGGTGACCGACATGGCCGGGGTGTGCTTCAAGGCGAAGGCCCGGCCCGACGATGCGCTTGCGTTGCCGTCCTTCGAGGCCTGCCGGCGGGACCGGGGCGCCTTTGCCGACATGTTCCGGCTGTTCGCCCTCCACGCCGAATATCCCGGCCGGCCGCTGGTCCAGGCACACGGCGACTGGTACCTGATCCATAATCCGCCGCCACCGCCGCCCACCTCTGCCGAACTCGACCGGGTGTACGAATTGCCCTTCGCCCGCGAGGCCCATCCCGTTCACCAGGCGGCCGGCCCGGTTCGGGCCCTCGACACCATCCGCTTTTCCATCACCAGTCATCGCGGTTGTTACGGCGGCTGCCGGTTTTGCGCCATCGCCGTGCACCAGGGCCGTACGGTGGTGAGCCGCAGCCCGGATTCCATTGTGCGCGAGGCGAAAAGCTTTCGCCGCCATCCTCGGTTTCGGGGCATCATCAGCGATGTCGGCGGCGCCACCGCCAACATGTACGGTATCGAATGTCCCAAAAAGCTCCGCAAAGGCCCGTGCCGGGACCGGGGCTGCCTCTTTCCCGACATCTGCCCGCTGCTGCCGGTGGACCATGGGCCCCAGCGCCGGCTGCTCGCCCGGTTGCGGCGACTGGCCGGGATACGCCGGGTTTTCGTCGCCTCGGGTATCCGGTACGATATGATCCTCGCCGATGGCCGTAATGGGCGTGCCTACCTGGAGGATCTCGTCGCCCACCACGTTTCCGGCCAGATGAAGATCGCCCCGGAACACACCGATCCGGAGGTGCTGGCCCTGATGGGAAAACCGCCCATCGACAGGCTGGAGGATTTCCGGCGGCTGTTCGCCGACACCTGCCGGAAGACCGGTTGCCGCCGCTATCTCACCTACTACTTCATCGCCGCCCATCCGGGATGCAGTGAAGCGGCCATGGTGGCCTGCAGCCGGTATTGCCGGCGGCGGCTGCGGTTTACGCCCGAGCAGGTGCAGATATTCACCCCCACGCCCTCTACCTTTTCCACCCTCATGTACCATACCGGCCGCGATCCCTTTACCGGCCGCCGCATCTTCGTGGAACGGACGTCGGCCGGCCGCCAGCGCCAGAAGGATTTGTTGGTGGGTGGTGCGTGACGATTTTTTTTTATTTGTGGCATACATTATGATATTTTAGGGAAAAGCAGCCGGGCGCTGACGCCGCAGCATGCATGCCACCGGGAGGAAGGCGACCATGACGAATGATGATCTGGTCTTCGAAGATGGGGAACTCATCGAGCTGCAGCGGCGGATGGCTGCCGATCCCGTCTTTCGCCGCCGGGCGCGGGAGGTGTTGGCCCGGCAGTCGTTCCGGGCCCCGTGCGCCGAGGACGAGGGGGCAAGCCTGCTGATTGACGGTGCGAGTTTCCCGGTGGTCAATTTCGGCTCCCGTGGGGTCGGGTTCCTGACCGAGAACGAGGAACAGTTTGTTCATGGCATGGAATTGGTGGCGGTGGAACTCGTCCTCGATGAACACCGGTTCCGATTTTCCGGCCGGGTCGTCCACGTCAGTCCGGCGGAGGACGACCGTTGGCTGGTGGGCGTGGAGATTACTGATCTGGCCGAGGACGAGGTCGAGGCGATCCATGCCCTGGTCCTCGACCGGCGTCGGCGCCTGTTTGCGGCCGGGGCGTGAGCCGGGATGAGACCGATTAGGA
>CAYRGZ010000133.1:0-7818 GCA_964423785.1 uncultured Desulfobulbia bacterium | reverse complement strand
ATCAAATCTCGCTGCCGTACACCTCGGCCAGAATATCGGCGCCGCCCATGGCGAGCAGCTCCTCGGCGAGATTGCGACCGATGGCGTCGGCGTCCTCCGGCGGCCCGGTGACGGTCTTGCGAAGCATGCTGCTGCCGTCCACCGAGGCGATGAGACCGGTGAAAGAAAGCTGTCCATTGGTCAGGATGCCGTGGCCACCGATGGGCACCTGGCAGCCGCCTTCGAGGCGGGCGAGGAAGGCCCGTTCGGCGGCCACCGCCACCGCGGTATCCGGATCGTTCATGAAATCGAGGGCCTCGAGCAGTTCTTCGTCGCTACGGCGCAGCTCGATCCCCACCGCCCCCTGGGCGATGGCCGGCAACATCTCGTCGGTGCTGAAATAGCGGGTGACGCGGTGTTCCAATTCCAACCGCTTGAGGCCGGCGGCGGCCAGGATCACCGCATCGTACATACCGTCGTCGAGCTTGCGCAGTCGGGTATCGAGGTTGCCGCGCAAATCCTCGATGGCCAAATCCGGACGCTGTACCGCAATCTGGGCCTTGCGGCGCAGACTGCTGGTACCGACCTTGGCGCCGGCTGGCATGGCGGCAAGCGTTTCGTATTTGTTGGATAGAAAAGCGTCCCGGGGATCCTCCCGCCGGGTGATGATGCCGATGTGGAGTTCGTCCGGCAGAACGGTGGGCACATCCTTCATCGAGTGGACGGCGATATCCACCTCGCCCCGGATGAGGGCCTCCTCGATCTCTTTCACGAACAGCCCCTTGCCACCCACCTTGGCGAGCGGTACGTCGAGGATCTTGTCGCCCTTGGTGACGATACGGACCAACTCGACGGTGGTCTCCGGATAGCGGGCCTCGATCATGCCCTTGATCCAGTTGGACTGCCACAGGGCGAGCATGGAGCCGCGGGTACCGATCTTGATCGTAGTACGCATAGATATATCCCTGGAAGTCGAATTTGTCGGTGAACAATGCCCCGGGACGGCGGCCGAGGACACTTCAGCGGCAGGAACTGCAGTTGCCGCCGCTGCAGCCGCCGCAAGCGGAGCCGGACGAGGAAGAGGCGGTCCCTCCACCGCTCCCCGCCCCGTGAATGGCAAAGGTGGATGGCAATTTCTCGAGATCGCTGCCGCCGCAGGCCGGACACGAGGGGCGGTCGTTGCCGAAGACGAGCGCCTCGAATTGCCGGCCGCAGGCACGACACCGAAAATCATACAGTGGCATTGTACCTCTCCTTGGTGTCCGTTACCCTACGTCGGACTGCCGTCATGCCGCCAGCCGACCGCTTGCAACCGCTCCTTCACCGCCAGGGCGACGAGAGGCATGAGCAGTTCGTGGTGGCCGGTGAAATGGAAGCCCCGACCGCCGTCGGCGGTGGGCCGGTTGACCACGTTGGTCATCGGCCGGTAGTGGCGGATGAAATCGAAATTGGCGGTGGTGAACCGCCTGACGGTATACCCGAGATTGCGCACCGCCGTCAAGGCCTTGAGGAAGACTTCCGGCAACAGAACGGCGGAACCGAAATTGCAGTACACGCCGCCTTCCAGCTCGGCGATCTGCCGGCAGAAGATTTCGAAGTCGTCGTAGGTCGCCCGGCCGATGGCCCCGCCGTCCGCCGCCGGATGGATGTGGACGATATCGGTGCCCACCGCCACGTGGACGGTCACCGGTATCCGACAGCGGGCGCCGGCGGCAAGCAAGCTCAAATCGCGATGCGGCAATTTCTCGGCTTCGATCCGCTCGCCTAAGGTGCGTCCCAGGCCGGTGCCGGCCGCCGCGGCCTGGCGGATGGCCTCGTTGACGAATTCGCCGGTCTCGCGTGCCGCCCCGAAGCGGCCGTCACCGAGGACGGCGTCCACGTCCTCCGAGGTCTTACCGGCCATGGCGAGTTCGCTGTCGTGGACGATACAGGCACCATTCATGGCGATGCCGGTGACGATACCCCGCTCCACGAGATCGATGAGGATCGGGTTCAGTCCCACCTTGATGACGTGGGCGCCGATGCCGAAGACCACCGGCCGGCCATTCTCCCGGGCCGCCACCACCCGATCGACGAATTCCAAGAGATCCCGCCCCATGAGCTGGCGCGGCAGACTGGCCAGGAAATCGGCAAAGCTGGCCCCCGGCGCCAGTGGACGACCGAAGTCTTCGATCCCGACCTTGCTCGGCCGGTCGAACAGGGAATAGGTATGAAGTTTGTCGAAAAAACCAGCCATGCCAATCTCCGATGAACTCGTAACAAATCGCAGCCGGCCCAGGCCTGACACGATAATTCAAGGAGTTACGACGGCGAACTCGATGGAATCGCGCTTATTGCGATTCCATCAAAGCTGATGAAGCCGTAAAAACTCGCAGTCGGTGCAGGTCTGACACGGTAATTCAACGAGTTACAAAGCGTGAACTCGATGGATCGCGCTCGCGCGATTCCATCAATCCTCCGCCTTCAATCGCTGCCGTCGCCGAACAGACGATGATCGACGAGCTGGCAGAGCAGATGTTCGGCCCACAGGTGGGCCTCCTGGATCGCCGGCGTATGGCGTGACGGTACGGCGAGCAGGTAATCGACCTGGCCGGCCAGCCGACCGCCACCGGCACCGGTGAGGGCCACGGTGATGAGTCCCTGCCGTGCCGCCGCCGCCAGACCGCTCACCACGTTAGGGGAGTTGCCGCTGGTGGAGATGCCCAGCGCCACGTCCCCTTCCCGGCCAAGGGCCTGGATCTGTTTGACAAAAATATCGTCAAAGGAAAAATCGTTACCAATGCTGGTGAGGATGGAGCTGTCGGTGGTGAGAGCGATGGCGGCCAAGGGCCGCCGGTCGATGAGGAACCGGTTGACGAATTCCGCCGCCAGGTGCTGGGCATCGGCGGCACTGCCGCCATTGCCGAAAATGAGCAGCTTGTTGCCCCGCGAAAGCGCCTCGGCGCAGCGTTCGGCCACCTCGATGAGGGTCGCTCCCGCCTCGGCGGCGAAGCGGCGCTTGGCCTCGATGGAGGCGGCGAGGGATCGTTCGAGAATCGTCTGCATGTTTTTTTTGGTCAGTTTGGATCAATGGGTGCCGGCGGCGTTTTCCAGCTTGTCCGTTCCAAACACGTCGGCGAGCACGGCCACTGCCTCGTTGACGTAGATATCCTCGCGCACCTTCTCGACCCAGCGCTCGTAGCGTTCCCGTTTGCCGAGCCGGGCCGCTTCCTTGTCTTCCTTGCTCCACATACCGTGCACCGAGAAAAACGAGCCATCATCGTCACGTTCCAGTTCCCGGCGCTCGGCCTCGATATCGGCAAGACGCAGAGAACGCTCGGTCCGTTCGCGGCGCAAGCGGGCCCGCTCGCTCTCCTCGACGATTTGTTGAAATTTCTCGTTGGCGGCAACCCGCTTCTCGCTGCGCTGCACCGCTACCCGCAGTCGGGCCGGATCGACCATGTTCACCGGCTCGAACGCCGTGGCCGGCACCGTGTCCCACGGCAGGGCGTTCTCCAGATACTTTTCGCCGTACTCCAGGTGTTGGAGTCGATCCGGCAGAATGATATCCGGGGTCACGCCTTTGACCTGGGTGGAATGGCCGGTGATCCGGTAGAATTTCTGAATCGTCACCTTTAGGGCGCCGAGCGGCTTGTACTTTTGCATGTTGGGCCAGAGCAGCATCCGGTCGAGATCGACGATGGTCTGCACCGTGCCCTTGCCGTGCGTGTGGGGGCTGCCGACGATCACCGCCCGCCGGTAATCCTGCAGGGCGGCGGCCAGAATCTCCGAGGCCGAGGCACTCAACTGGTTGACGAGCACCACCAACGGCCCCCGATAGACCATGGCGGGATCCTTGTCGTCGTGCACCAAAATACGGCCGTCGTCCTCCTTGACCTGCACCACCGGGCCATCCTCGATGAATAGCCCGGCGATGTTCACCGCGTCGATGAGGGCGCCGCCACCGTTGTTGCGCAGGTCGAGAACCAGGCCGGCCATCGATTTCTTGTTCAAGGCGATGAGTGCATGGCGCACATCGTCGGTGGCGTTGCGGCCACCTCCGCCGCCGTGGCCGAAGTTGAAATCGCGGTAGAATGACGGGATGTAGATGTACCCGTAGGTTTTGTCCCCGCGCGGGATGGTGGCGGTCTTGACAAAGGTCTCCTCGATCTGGACCACGTCCCGAACGATGGCGATCTCGACGATGCGGCCGTCCGGCTTCTTCACGGTAAGCCGGACGGTGGTGCCCTTCTTGCCGCGGATGAGGGCCACCGCCTCCCGGATGCGCATACCGACGATATCCACCGGCTCCCCGTCGCCCTGGGCCACCTTCAAGATCACGTCCTCGGCCTCGAGTTCACCCTGGCGGGCGGCGGCGCCGCCGGGAATGATGCTGACAACCTTGATCATGCCGTCGGTTTCCTGGAGACGGGCGCCGATACCCTCGAGCGACCCCTTCATGTGGATGTCGAAGTCCTCCTTCTCCTGGGGCGGCATGTAGGCGGAGTGGGGATCGAAGGCGCGGGCGAAGGCGTCGAAGTACCGGTCGAAGTATTCCCGATCCTTCATCTTCGCCAGCCGGTCGAAAAAGGTATGGTATGATTTCTGTACCTTTTCACGCGCTTCGGTCATGGGATCGGAGGTTTTTTTCTCCCCTTCCCCGTTCCCGGCCGCCTTGCCGTCGGCCTCCGTGGCTTCTTTTTTCTCAGCGGCCAGCTCGCGCAGGGTGAGGTACCGGTTGGCGAGGTCGTACTTGAGGATCTTGCGCCACCGGTCGCGCAACTCGGCGTCGGTAGCACAGAACTGCCGCTTGTCGGGATCGGTCTCCAGGGTTTCGGGCCGTTCGAAGTCGAAGCTCCCCGCCAACAGCTCATCGACCATGGCGCGCACCACCTCGACCCGTCGACGAAACCGTTCGGCCGCGACTTGGGGCAGGACGATGATACCATCGCGCATCTCGTCGTCGATACGATCGGCGTATTGCTCGAGGGCCTCGATATCGGCCTGCAAAAAGAACCGCTTGCGGGGATCCACCTGTTTCACGAAGAGGGAGAACGCCTCACGGGACAGCTTGTCGTCGAGCTGATGGTGACTGTAGTGCCGGTTGAGAACCTGACGGCGGATGAGACTGCCGATGAGCTTTGCCCGCCAGGCATCCTCGGTCTTCGGCATGGAGGTAGCCACCGCACCGCCGGCGGCCGAGCAGAAAAGGGCGAGCAAAAGGACGGAGAAAACCGCCAACCGGAATACGGGAGAAAGACGTGTTCGGATCATGAAACGTAGACCATCGGAGGATTCAGGTTCGGAGGTTGGCCGAAACTTGTCCCGGCCGACCGGATATCGAAAATGTAAAAAGACAGGCGGCCATTATAGAAGATTCCAGCCCGTCGCGCCACCCCCGATGACGGAGGACTGCGAAAACGAGACCGTGTTGCATCACAGGGGCGGCCGGAGCCGTTTAGAAGGCCGCCACCTCCTGGTCGATATCGAGGCTGCCGCCCGCGATCCGGTCCGGATCCTCCGGCAACCGATAGACAACGACGAAATCCTCGTCGGGCAAGTTATCGGTCTGCAAGACGAGCCGATCCCCGCCGGCCTCGATGACGATCTCACTCGTGGCGGCGGCAAACTGGATGTTATGAAACGCCGCCTCGAGGGCGGCAGCGCGTTGCCGGAGATCGGCAAACCGCTCTTCCACCTCCCGCCGCCGGCGGTGCCGTTCCTTCAGTTCGGTCAAGAGTTCTTGCAAGGGCTTCACGGTCCGCAGGAAAACGTCCACTTTGCCGAGGACACTGGTGTGGATATTGCGCTCGCCGAGGGCCGTCTGCAACTGCCGACAGCGGGTGAAAAAGGCATCGGGAAACGGCTGCTCCGGCTTGCGCACCACGTCGACGAATTCCTTTTTCACCTCACCGAGTTGGGAAGCGATCTCCCGCGGCAGCGAGCCGCAGGACCGGACCAGGATCCGTTCCAGGGCGGTGAGCTGCTCGGCGGCCATCTCCACTGCCCGCCGCAGGACCGGCCCTAATTCATTGATGGCGGCACCTGCCCGGCCCCGGTCCTGCAACACCGTTTTTTCCCGTTCGAAAATGTCGGCCCCGAGGACGATCCGGTTACGCCCCGTGAATCGTGCCCCATCGGCTTGGAGACGCGGAGCGACAAAGGTGGCACCGATACACGCGACCCCGTCTACCAGGCGCACGGCGTCGGTGGCCTCAACGGTGGCACCGTTGACGTTCCGGCGGATGACGACCTCGCCCCCCTCCACCCGGGCGCGCACCACATTGTCGGCCACCAGCGATTTGCGGCCGACCACCGTGGTTCCGGCGGTGATCACTTGGGTCTTCACCTCCTCGGCCTCCACCCGACGTCCTTCGATGGCGCCGCGGACATGGATGAACCCCTCCGATTGCAGGGAAAAGATACCGAGGACGTCGCCCTTGACCACGATGTTGGCGCAGCAGGACAGGGTCTTGTCCACGCTGGAGCCCTGGTCGCCGATCCGGTAGTCGACGTTGCCGTTGATGGTGATGGTATCGGTGATGGCGATCCGCTGCAGCGTCTTGGGGTCGCCGGGCCGGGCGAAGATGAAATCGACGATGCCGGCGGTGCGGGAAAAGAGACCTGTTTCGGTGTCGCTAAACGGACGTTCCTCAATGGTTGCCTCATCCCAACGCACTTTGAGGGGCCGGCCCGGCCGCTGCTTTATTTTCTTGCCGGCGGCGTCGATACCGGCACGTCCCGGCGTATGGGGATGGAGGACGGCGAGCAGAGTATTGGCGCTGACGTTGGGAAAGGTGTTGAGGCGTTTCCAATCGATGTTGCCCCGCTCGTCCTCCATGCCGACCTGGCGCTGCCAGCGAAAGCGCAGCTCTGACCAGCCGTCCTCGCCGTTTTCGGCCTCCACGCCGACGATCTCGATCCGCCGGTGCTCGGCAGCAAGCAGGATCGACACGCGCCGCGGCGGCAATCCGTCCGTCCGTCCGGCTTCGACGAACTGCACCGGCTGGCCATCCCGAACGCGAGTCATCTGGGCTGGGGGGAAGCGGAGCTTGAAATGCCGTTCCAACACCAACTGAATGGCGAGACACAGCGTCTCGTTGTCTGTCTTGCTCGCCGGCGGCAATTGGAGGACCGCCCGCAACCGATCATCACTGAACCGGACGGCCTGCTGGATCTCCTTGGCCAGAGAGCCAACCAGCGCATCATCGTACCCTTTGACTATGGGGGGCATAATTCTCTTTCCGTTTGGAGGCGCAATGGTATCTCCTTGTTTTTATTGTATCGCGAAATCGCTGATGGAGCCGTAAAAACTCGCAGTCGGCCCAGGCCTGACACGATAATTCAAAGGGTTACAATCCGTGAACTCGATGGAGGTGGTGAGCGCAGCGAATGACCGATCGCACGTTTTGCGATTCCATCAATCATTGCCACAAAGTAGCAATTTGCCTGGTGGGGCCATACCCAACACAGAAAATTGCGGGGACGCCATCCTTAATTTTCCCCGACTCCGGTCGACCCTGTGAGGCGTTATCCACCATCCACCGTTTTCCAGCTTGTTTTTTCGGCACCGTATGGCATAGTTGGCGGCGGCGGACACGTTCCAGGAGGCCCCTGGCCTTCACCAAACACGATCAGTTCGTATCTGGTCACAGGGCACCCCATCTGCGGCGTCATCGGCCCGCTTGCGTAGCTCCCAGTACGCGGCGCGTGCCTCTTCCTTGCATCTGGGGCGCCCTGCAACCAGATACCCGGTCCGCGAGGTTGCGACTTCGGCAGACGAAGGAGCACCCCCGTGACCAGTTACATCAGTTCAATACCGAAACCACGGGAGACTCCCATGCAGGCAACCATAGCAGT
>CAYRGZ010000132.1:0-7933 GCA_964423785.1 uncultured Desulfobulbia bacterium | reverse complement strand
TCTGGCCAACCGTGGTCGAAAAAGCCAGGGATGGCTTTTTCGACGGACTGTTAGAAGCGTGAACTCGATGAAAGAGATGTCCCCATGCCGCAAGCCATCATCCCCCCATCTCCCCCATCGTTTACGTGCGGGGCTACGCCATGACCAGGCAAGAAATCAAGGTCACGGTGGCCACCCCGTCCATGGGGTTCAACCTCGGCGCCACCAAGATTCGTCAGGAATAGACCGGCCGCGTCGTCCGCCATATCTTCGAGTCGTCCCTGATACGGCGCCCCTGATACGGCTGATGGAGGAGGATACCGGAACATCTACCGGGACGGCCGCGAGACGGCGGAGCGGATTCCGGCGAAAAGTGCGGTCATTCACCGCTACTACGGTGCAGCCGTGGCGATGAAAGCGTCCATCCGGGTGGTCATCTTCGACTACGGCGGCGTGGTGGCCGACGAAGGGTTCGCCACCGGTCTGCGGGCCATCGCCCGGGAGCACGGCCGCGATCCGGACGAGTTTTTCGCCGTCGGTGACGATCTCGTCTACCGGACCGGCTACGTCACCGGCCAGGCGACGGAACACGATTTCTGGCACGCTGTGCGGCGACAAACCGAGATCGATGCCCCGGATGCGGTCCTGACCGAGGCGGTGCTCTCCCGCTTCACCCCCCGACCGGCGATGCTCGAATTGGCCGATCGGTTGCGGGAACGGGGCATCGGTGCCGTGATCCTCTCCGACCAGTCCGACTGGCTCGACCGACTCGACGCCCGATACCGGTTCAGTCGCCACTTCGATCGGGTATTCAACTCCTATCACCTCGGCACGACGAAAAAGGACCCGGACATCTTTCCCCGGGTCGCCGCCAGCTTGAACGTCGTACCGGGGGCCTGCCTCTTCATCGATGACAATCCCGGCCACCTCGACCGGGCCGCCGCCTGCGGCATGGCGGTCCACCGGTTCTCCACCATCGAAGACTGCCGGCGTTGCCTCGTGGATTACGGTCTCCTCGGGGCGGAAAACCGACGGCACCACCCTTGACTGCTCCTTGCTTGCGTTTATCTTTTTGTCCGATCCAAACTGAATCCCCCGGGTTGACAACCCACCAAAAGGGCTTTTGCATCGGACTAGTAAGCGGCTCTAGGCCGCAAGGAGGACGCAATGGGAAACATGGTCAAGACCGCGGTGTTAATGGCCGCCCTCACCGGGCTCTTCCTGATCGCCGGTCAGGCGATCGGCGGCCAGCAGGGCATGACCTTTGCCCTGATCATGGCGCTAATTCTCAATTTTTCCGCCTACTGGTTCAGTGATTCCCTGGCACTGGGCATGAGCGGCGCCCGGCCGGTATCACCCACCGAGGCGCCGCGGCTGCATGCCATCGTCGGGAGACTGGCGCAGGCGGCGGGCCTGCCGAAACCGCGCATCTATATCATTCCGAACCAGACGCCGAATGCCTTTGCCACCGGCCGCGACCCGAGTCACGCTGCCGTGGCGGTCACCGAGGGATTGCTCCGGCTGCTGGACGAGGATGAACTGGAAGGGGTGCTGGCCCACGAGCTGGCCCACATCAAGAACCGCGACATCCTGATCAGCTCCGTCGCCGCCGTGATGGCCGGGGCCATCAGTTACCTCGCCTCCATGGCCCAATGGGCCCTTTTGTTCGGCGGCTTTGGCCGGGACGACGAGGAAGAGGGCGGCGGCGCCATCGCCGGTTTCCTCACCATGCTGCTGGCTCCCATCGGCGCAGCCCTCATCCAGATGGCCATCTCCCGAAGCCGTGAGTTCGCCGCCGACGCCACGGGTGCCGCGATCTGCGGCCGGCCGCACGCCCTGGCCAGCGCCCTCAAGCGGCTAGAAACCTACAACGCTCAGATGCCCATGCAGGTCAATCCGGCCACGGCCCAGATGTACATCGTCAATCCACTGCGCGGAGTCGATGTCGCAAGCCTCTTTGCCACCCACCCTCCCATCGAGGAGCGCATCCGGCGGCTTTTGGCCATGGCGGCCAGATGACCGGAACAAGGGGTCACGGGACCGACGGCCGAGCGGTGTGACCAGCGGCGCCCACCGCCGGGTGCCGGCTGAACATCCTGGGGCCGAAGGGATCGGTGAGCAGGCGGGCCAGGGCCAATCGTTCCGAGCGATCGAGGAAAAACCGGATGCCGACCTCGAATTCGCTCCCGGAGCGCGGCTGGTTGCGCACCACGGTCGCCTGGGAAATGGTCACTTCTTTGACGATGGGTTCGCCTTCGGTGACGACGGAGAAGGTGGCGGGACCGAGACGGTCGGCGTAGCCGAGATCGTAACGGGGCATACCCACCAGGCGAGCGCCGCCGAGACTGATGTCGGCGAGCCGCATGCGGCAGACGCGGGCCCGGTTGGCGACGAAAAAGGCGGCAACACCATGATTCTTGATGAAATAGCGGCTGTGGCGGCGGCGCTGCCGGAAATAGAGACGAGACGGCATGGGACAGGCAAGCAGGTCCTTGAAGGCCCGCTCGATGACGGCGGGAAAGGTGACGATGGGCCGGTTGGCGAACTTATAGGATACCCACTTGACCGCAGCGGGATCAGTATCGAAGAAACGAGGATGCCGCTGGATGACGAGGTAGTGGTCCTCCCCATGGGGAACCAGACGTTGCAGCCGACCGGCGAGGACCCGCCGCTTGCCGTCGGTCAACACGACCGGTAACCGCAGGCGGGCGGCGAGCCGTAGCTCATCACGAATCGCGGCGCTGTCCCTCGTCCACACCTGATTCATACGGTTTCTCTTGCAAGGTGCCGTAAGCGGTTGCCTCTTTCAATCTTCTTATGATACCCTACTTGGGTCCACTGTGCAAAAGCGGAGGGCGTGGTGGCAGAATGGAGAAGCACGGCACCTGCATCGAAGGCGACTGCCAGAACGGCTACGGCACCATGGTCACCGCCGACGGCATCAAGTACACCGGGCATTTCCGGGATGGCATGCCCGAAGGCGAGGGGGTGCTTTCCTTTCCGGACGGCAAGACCTACCGCGGCACCTTTGCCAAGGGCGTGCCGCACGGCCGCGGCGAACTGTGTACGTCGGACGGCGGCCGCTACGTCGGTGAGATGGTGGCCGGCAAACCCTGCGGCCAGGGCACCATCGAACACGCCGACGGCCGAGTGATGCAAGGCACCTTCCAGGACGGTCTCCTGCACGGCCGAGGCACGGTCACTTTTCCCGATGGCAGCCGCTTCGAGGGCGAATTCGCCCACGGTCTCCCCAACGGCACCGGCACGATGACCGATGCGAGCGGCACTTCAGTGACCGGCACATGGCGGCAAGGCGAACTCGTCGAAAAACACGCCTGAGCCGGAACCCTTAACAGTCCGTCGAAAAAGCCATCCTCGACGGGCTGCATGTCATTGGCCGCCTGCCCGCCGACCGAATTCGCGATCCAGAAACGCCGCGTCGGTCAGCAACCGTTCGACCATCACCCCCCACCCGCTGCTACCGGCGGCCGGCGCCACCAGCGGCGCTAGATCCGGACAGTGCAACCTGCTCCCGTCCGGCCGCGGTACGACCACCGGGACGTCCACAGCCCGGAGCAACGGCAGATCGTTGGCCGCATCGCCCAAACCCACCGTGACAATCGCCCCCTCCAGCCTGGCAAAACATTCAGCCACCAGCCGTACCGCCCGCCCTTTATCCTGGCCGGCGGCCAGGAGATGATGAAAGCGTCCCCCGGTGGTGATCGTCATGCCGTGAGGCCGAACTTCGGAAAGAAGCTCATCGAGATCGCCGTCGAACAGGAAGGGTTCACTGAACTCCCGAGCCATGGCCCGAAGGGCCGCGGCCCGATCGAGACCGGTGTGCGCTATGACATCCTCCACGGTCATGTCACCGAAACCGGTTACTGGATAGCGCCGACGTAACGTTTCGAATAGGTTTCGAATCCGCCGGTAGGGGATGCCGAGACAGACGGCCCCCCCATTTTCCGCTGCCACCGCCGACCCATCAAGGCCGTGCCGCCAGCTTGACGGAAAAAAGACACCGCCGCCGTTTTCGACCACAAAGGGCTGGTCGGTTATCCCCATGCACGACTGGAGATGAGTGATCTCGGATCGGGTCTTGCTGGAAACGAAGATGAGCGGCACCCCCCGTTCGGCGAGGAGTTCCAGGGTCCTGGCGGCCCCGGCCCACGCATAGTCGTCGTGGTCGAGCAGGGTGCCGTCGAGATCGGTGAAGACGATGAGACGCCGGCTGCAGTTGCCGGCGAACGAAGGCCGGCGCTTTACTCCCGTGCCGGTCAAACCGTCTCGTTCAGCTGGTTACGGTTGATCTGCGCCTGCAGGGTGGCGTTGGTGTACTGCTGCACCGCCTGCCTGGCCACCGCCTGGTCGATGGCCCGCTCTTCCTGGTGCTCGGCGGCGGACGGCTCCGGCGGCCGTTCCTGGGTCTCGGTCGCGCGGTCCAGCGACGGAGTAGAAGATGGAGCCGTGGTTGGCCGGGCTGATGCGTTGCCGGCCACCGGTGCGGCGGACTCCGTCGGCGCTGGGTTGGGCACTGTCTCGGCACCAGCGTCCATCGCCGCCGGAGTGGGCGGCGCCTCCACCCGCACCCTGTCCTTTTCCATGTCAGGGAGCTGCTGGTTCGGGGTGCCCCCATTGGCCGCCATCTGCTGCAACAGCTCCCGCGCGCCAGATGTATTCACCTTGCCGACTGCCATGACCCACCTCCTTGCCGCAAGCAGTTCGCAATCTCCCGGTTCCCGGACTATCAAAGGAACCGCTACTTCAATACTATAGGGAGAATAGCCACCGAGTCAACAGCAACGGATCATACCACCGCATCGATCCCCCGCGGACTGATTCCCTCGATCCGATAATCGGGATCGTTCAAGAAGTTGGCAAAGATGACGATGAAACCGAGGGCGGCCTGGCCCATGAGTTCCTTGTCCCGATAGAGGGCAGCCAGCCCCTCCTTCTTCGCCTTCTTGTCCTTGAAGACAAAACAACGACGAAAGAGCCCATCCAAAGGATGATCGCCCGCCTCGCTTATCTGGTTGAAGCCACCGGCGTGGCTGTAGTCCATGACGTCGAGGAGCAGCCGTCGCTGGCGCTCCGGCTCCTGGAGATGGTAGGCAAAGATGTGCAGCAAGATGGTTTGGGCTTCCCGGATACTGGCCACGACCAAGGTGGCGAACAGTCGCTGGCCCGCCTCGTCGAGGTCGATGGCCGCCTGGCGGAGCAGCGACAGGAAAACGGCGTTTTTGTAGAGCTGGTAGAGGCGCATGGCGCCGTTTATCTTCCGGGCGATGGGGTGGGGGCGTTCACTCTTGAACCCTCTATAATCCTTTAGAAAAATTATATCGAACAGGATCTGATAGCAGTGGGAATGCTCGATGAAGTCATGAAGATCGACCCGCAGATCGAAGGTGTTGTCGAGACGGTCGGCCAACTTGACGCTCGCCAGCGCCGGCTCGCTGCGGGCGGCCTCGAGCAATTGTCCAAGATAGGCGTAGTACTGCTGACCGGGATATTTGGTGAGAGCGGCGAGGTGGCGCCGCAAGGCATCGCTCCGCTCTGGACCAATGCTGACGAGGGCGGCGCCGAACGTGCGCTCGAGTTCCTCCCAAACGGCCGGCTCGTAACCATCGGCGGTGATGTCCTCGTTCTTGTCGTGCAAGAGGGTCAGAAGCAGGATATCCACCGGCACCTCGGGCCAGGCCTTGACCATGAGGGCGGCGGCACGGATGGGATGCAGCACGGCAAAGGGACCGAGGCGTCGTTTCTGCTCCCCGTAGGCCTTGCCGAGAAAGTCCAGGGTGCGCAACACAGCCTGTTCCTCGGGCTCCTCCAGGGGACGCGCCACCATCAGGTTCAGGATACCGTTCCAGTTGATCGGTTCTCCGGAAAGCTGATAGTTGAAAAAGGAGGACAGGGCGAGAAACTCCTGGGTGTCGATGATCGGCTCGTCGGCCGGGCTCGGCTTGTATCGCATCGTCGTTCCGGGGGTGTCGGCAAGAGAGATCGCCGGCGGCCTGGCCAGCGGTGAATTGGCACTTTACTTGAATGGTACCACCTCTGTCGGCAAGTTCCCAGACGATTTTTTCCTCGCCTTGCACCGGGCTGCCGGCAGCCTGTTGCAACACGTCGCGGGTGCAGGAGTCTTTCAACGGCCGTCGGAATCACGCAAGGCGAGGGCAAGCCGATACACCCGAGACCGGGAAAGCCGGTACCGCTCCGCCACCATGCTCACCGCGTCCCGCAGACTGGTGCCGGGCTCGGCGAGCAAGCCAGCGAGTTCGGCGGCGATCTCCTCGTCGTCGGGTTCGGCGGCTGTCACCTCCAGCATGACCACGAATTCTCCCCGTGCCGGGATCTCCCCGTCCGTAAACCGCTGGACGATGCGGGCAAGACGCCCGTCCACTACCTGTTCGTGAAGCTTGGTGAGTTCCCGGCAAAGAACGGCATGGCAATCGCCGAAGACCGCCAGACAATCCGCCAGCGACTCCCGGATGCGGTGCGGAGCCTCGAAAAAAACGAGCAGACCGGTCAGGTGCCGGCGGGCGGCGAGAAAGGTCCGGCGCTGACGGGAGCGGGCGGGAAGAAAACCGCAAAAATGAACATCCTGCCCCTGGAAGGCGGCGACGCTCAGCGCGCAGGCCAGAGCACTGGCGCCGGGAACCGGCACCACGGCAATCCCGGCCCGGCGCGCCTCGGCCACCAGCACGGCACCGGGATCATTGATAGCCGGCGTCCCGGCGTCGGCCACCAAGGCGATACTCTCGCCGGCCAGCAACCGTTCGATGAGCCGGCCCGCCTGCCGGCGTTCCCGATGGCGATGGTAACTGACCACCGGCGTGGCGATGGCATGGGCGGCAAGCAACTTGCGGGTATGACGGGTGTCCTCGGCGGCTATGCAGTCGACGTCGCGCAGCACCTGGAGGGCGCGCAGGGTGATATCGTCGAGGTTGCCGATGGGGGTGGCGACGACGAAGAGAGTGCCGACGGAACGTGATGAAGCCATGAGGTGGGCAGAGGGTACGGGGGCGATCACGCCGCGGGCAGCCGGACCAGGACACGGGTACGGTCCGGCAACCGAGTGGCGGTGATGGAGCCGCCGGCCTCTTCTACCAGTTGCCGGGCGAAGTAGAGACCGAGACCGGCGTGACCGGGTTTGCTGGACACAAACGGGGCGAAAAGAAGATGTTCGTCCAACGGGCCGGGATCAGGACCGGAATCCTCGACGGCGAGTTCCACGGTATCCCCCCTGGTCATGGCCCGCACAACAAGCCGGCCACGCTCGCCGACGACGACCATGGCCTCGCAAGCGTTTTCCAAAAGCACCTGGAGGACGAAACGAAGCGATGACGACGCCATGCCTACCCGCAGACCAGGGGCGACGTCGATCTCTTTTTCCACCTGGTGCTTGAAAAACCGATCGGCGGTCATGAACCGGACGGCAAACTGGACCTCTTTGGTGAGGTCGCCACCGCCTTCCTCCTGTTGCAACAGGTCGGCCAAGGAGATGATCTCGCAGACCGCCTGCACCCGGTCGAGAATCTGCCCTACGAGCTCTCGGCGCCGTTCGAGCAATTGCCGCAATTCACCGCAGGATGCGGGCTCGCCGCCGGCATCGATGGCATCCACGAACTCCAACGCCCGCTCGAAGCCGAGTTCGAGGAGTTCGACCTGCATGGACAGCGCCTGGATGACCCCGTTCAAGTTGTGCAGAATGCCCTTGAAAAGACGACCGATGGTGGCATCCGGCCGCTGGGCCAGGTAGGCCTGCTGCCATTGCGCGAGATTCTGATCCATAGGCTCCCCTGGGTAGCTGCGGAGGAGGACGGTAAGGCCCCGTCACGGGCGGACTGGCATTTTTTTGTCTTCTACGGTATAGAGGGCGAGCATCAAAAGTCAAACATTTTTGATGGAATCGCAAAAAATGCGATTCCATCGAGTTCACGGTTTGTAACCCGTT
>CAYRGZ010000131.1:0-7970 GCA_964423785.1 uncultured Desulfobulbia bacterium | reverse complement strand
CATGGTCTTGCGACCGGAACGCGGCACCCGGCCGGCAGTGTACTATCGTCTGAGGCAACGAAACGTTTGATGGAATCGTAAAAAGTACGATCGGTCATTCGCTACGCTCACCACCTCCATCGAGTTCACGCTTCGTAACCATTTGAATTACCGTTTCAGGCCTGCACCGACTGCGAGTTTTTACGGCTTCATCACGTTTGATGCAGTCGCAAAAAATGCGATTTCATCGAGTTGGCCTTTGGGGCCTGCTTGCTGGCGGTCATGGGCCCTGGCAACCGGTCTCTGGCGTGCATGTGGCCCCGACCCTGGTGGAGATCGGTGTCCTCGTTGTCGCGGTGGCCGGTCTGGTCTTTTTCCTGCTCGCCGGCGAACGCTACTTGCGGTTGGGGGCGCGGCCGGCATCCCAACCGGCCCGGAACCCGCGCCGGTAGGCCTTTTTCAAGATCAGGTTGTCGCCTTCGTAGGGTGGTGGTGCCTCCTGGCCCGCTGCTTTGCGTCGTCCGTCTTCGTATCCTCGCTCGAACATCGCTTCCACCGTCTGCTCCGGGGTGGTGGTGCCGTAGTGGATCGCCTTGGCACAGTTGCGCAAGAGAAAGGCCCCGATCACCAGGAGCAGCACGATGGTGATCCGAAAGCCGATCTTCGTGTAGGTGGGTAACTCACGGCCGTTGGTCATGGTGATTGTCCTGTAAGTTGTTGGGAGCGGTGGCGCAGGATCCACAGACACCAGTCGTCGCTCCGCCAGCGGTCGACGAAGGCGATATCGGCGGCGGGCAGCGCCGCTAGCAATGCTTCTTCCTGCCCGACCCGGAAGCCGGCCAGGATGAAGTACTTGTGTCCGACGAATTCGGGCCGGGCAAAGAGGTGTTCGAGGAGTTCCCGGTGGAGATTGGCGACGAGGAGATCGGCACCGGCAGCCGGATAGGCATGCAGGAGATCGCATCGTTCCACCGTGATCCGGTCGGCAAGCCCATTGCGTCGGACGTTGGCGGCCGCCACCCGGCAGGCGAGTCGGTTGGCGTCCACCGCCGTTACCCGCTCGATGCCAAGCCGGGCGCCGCACAGGGCCAGGACGCCGGTGCCGGTGCCGAGGTCGGCCATGCTGGCCGGCTGGAAGGTATCGACGGCCAACGCCAGTGCCTCGATACAGAGGCGGGTGGAAGGATGGAAGCCAGAACCGAAGACGACGCTGGGGTCGAGGGCGAGATCGGCGCCGGCCGCGTCCCAGACCGGCGCGATGCGCAGGCCGCCGGCGGTGAACGGCGTCGGCTCGACGCCGGCCTCCCAGTCCTGGTAATCCACCGCCGCCGCATAGATGAGCCGCGCTCCGGTCCGTCGGCCCAACTCTTCCATGGCCGCCTGCCGATCGTGGTGGAAGAAGTAGATGGTCGTGCTTCCCTCCTCCCAGACGCCGATGAGGTCCGGATCGTCGGGTTCGGGCATGTCGGTCCGGTCGAAATGATAGGTGTAGAGCCGCTGGTATCGTTGATAGGGCGGGCGAAGCATGGTGGTCAGGGGTAAGGGTTACATTCCTTGTCAGCCCCCGCGACCTGTTACGGTCAGGGGACGGCAGGAATTCGGATCTTGGCCGTCGGTTGCAGGCGGACGGTGGTGCCGGGACGGCCGAGAGCGTCTTCCGGTACCAGTTCGATCTCGGCGGCGATGGTCAGCCGGTTTGGGGCGATCCCCTGCCCGGTGAGAAAGGCGGCCACCGCCTGGGCCCGGCGGCGGGCAAGCTCTTCCAGTTCGGTCCGGGATACCGGTGTAGCCAGTTCGTTTTCGACCGACGGCTGCGGTATTGTGGTGCCCAGTTCCTCGCCCCGGTAGCGGCGGGCGAGTTGCCGGGCCACCTGTTCCTGCCGGGCGAACCGGCGTTCGAGTTCCTCTTTGCGGCGTTCGGTCTCCAGGGCCAGGCGGTCGCGGCCCAGATCGGCCCGGCCGGTGATGGTGAGGGCCAGGGCCGGCCGGCGCTGCAGGGCTTCGGCGAGTTTTTCGAGTCTCCGCCGAGCTGGAGGGGGCAACTCGGCCGAGCCTGCCGCGAAGTCCACCCAGCCGAGATCGGGGGCATCGGTGGTCGGCAGCACCTTTTTCAGTATGGCAAACGGTGTCACCGCCGTTTGCAGGAGCAGGTTGCGTAAGACGCCGAGCATGCTGGCCTGGAAGGAGAAATCGGCGTCCGCGAGATTACCGTGCACCGGCAGCGACAAGCGTAGCGCGCCGTCGGGATCGGTGAGCAAGGCCAGGGTAAGCGGCAGGTGGGAGATGGTCCACAGCGGTTTGCCGAGGGCGAGATCGCGGATCACGAGGTCGTTGTCCGCGTCGATACGGCCGTCGTGGCGCTGGTAGCGGCTGGCGATATCCACGGTGCCGCCGTCGATTTCATGGCCGAGTTCCGGGGCGATATAGGGAGCGACGAGGACGAGCGGCAGCCCTTGCACCCTGGCCGTGCAGTCTGCGACCACGCCAGGGGCGAAGAAGCCGATCTTCCCCTCCACGGCGAGGCGGCTGCCCTCTGGTCCCCGACCTTGCAAGGAGACCTGGCAGCGGTTGTCCGGTCGGTTGGCAAGCCCGACGACGCTGCCGTTCATCTCCTCGACGGTCAGAGAAAAGGGCGGAGTCAGGCGGTGGTCGGTGAACAGCAGCCGGCCGCCGGTGAGTACCATTTCCTCGATCCGCACACTAAAGGATGAAGCGTCGTTCGCCTTCTTGCCGAACAAACCCGACAGGCTGGTGCGGCTCGGTCCGTCGATCCGCCAGCGGGCGAGCGGCCGGTCGAGGGTCAAGGTCTGGCAGGAAAAGCTGTGGCCGTCGAGGTTCACCTGCTGGGCCTGCGCTTCGTTCCAGGCCAGCAGGGTGGCTCCGTCGCGTTCGATGCGCAGGTTGGCGACGGCAAGATCGCCCCGAAACGAGAATTGCGGCCAGGTGAACTCCCCCCGGCCGCGCAGGTTACCCTGCTTTACAGTGGCGTCGAGCCGCGGCAGAAGGATCGTTTGGTGCGGGGCGAGGGGAAGATCGTCCAGGATGCCGCGCGCGGTGATGGCAAACGGCCGGGGGTGGACGGTGCCGGAGAACTGCAACGCGCCGCCGGCCGCCGGTTTCAGGGTGCCGGCGATGCGGCCGTTGCCGCCCGCGGTATCGTAGTCGAGGATCTGGAGGTCTTCCAACCGCAGCAGGGCGTGGTCATCGGTGGGAGATAAGTAGTCCACCGCCTCGAAAATCGCCGAATGCAGGGTGAGCCGCCAGGCCGCCGTTGACGTTTCGTTCGTTGCCGCTTTGCTGCGTCGTAGCCGGGCGGCGGGGCGCGCCACCTTCAGGCGGTCGATGGCAAACGTCTTGGCCGGAAAGTCGATGTCCGCCGCGGTCACCGTGGCGGCCGGCAGAGTGAGTTCGTGGGCGCCGGGAGTGCAGAGGAGATCGGCGGCGGTGAAATTGAGTTTGGTGATGCGTCGTTCCCGGTCGGACAGGACGAAATCGCCCTCCACACCGGTCAGCCGGCCGCCGTGCAGCGGGGTGCCGTGCAGGTAGGGGGCCAGGGCGGCGAGATCGAGGTGCTGGAGATGGGCGCGTCCCGTAAGACGCCACGGATCGGAGGCAATGGTGACGTCGAGCCGCAACGGGCCGGTGGGGGCGCTTTTCGCCTCGATGTGCAACGTGTGGGAGGTGCTGTCGAACTGGACGGCCGCCTCGGTGAGCCTGGTCGCAAAACCGCCGGCCACCGCCTGGTCGACGATTTCAAGAGTCCCGCCGTTCGCACGGATGGTTCCCAGGTCGAATCGCCAACCGGACTCCACCCCCTCGGCGGTGAGGTCCGGTAGTTGCCAGGCACCCGCCTTGTTGCGGGTGATGGTCAGGTGTGGTCGGTCGAGGGAGATCTGTTGGCAGCGAATCGTGTTTCGGTCCGGATGGATTGCAAGGTCGATGCGAATCGTATCGACACTGCCGGCCAGGGGCGGCGCCGGCACTGGATTGTGGATGACGAGCGTGCCCGATACGCGCACCGTCCCGTTCTCCATACCGATGGCAAGATCGGTGGTGGCCTGCCCTCCGGCCACGAGCGCTTTTATTGGCCGCGGCAGATAGGCGACATAATCGGCCAGATCGATGTCGCCGAGCCGGAAGAGGATGGTTCGTCCCTCACCGTCGTCCTGGATGCGGCCTTCGATGGAGAGGGGGCTGCCGTTGACCCGGGCCCGAAAGTGCGGCGGGGTGGCGCCGCGCTCCAGAATGGCGGCCAGGTCGTGCTCGGTCATCGACGGCAACGAAAGGTGGATGTCGTCCACCGTGTGGCGGCGGCCGGTCTTGCGGTCGTCGATCCGCATGCGGCCATTCTTCACCGCAAGGCCGGCACCCACGGCTGTTGGTCCCGCCGACAGGAACGCATCCCAGAAACCGTCGAGGTTGGTGCTGTCGTCCGGAAAGCGGATGCAGTGCAGGAAGGGGGAGTCCAGGGTGACATGACGCACCCCGATGGGCCGTCGCCAACCGAAAGAAAGATCGATAACGATGCGGTCGGCGGCAAAGAAGGGATCGGCGTCGTCCTCCGGTCGGTCCTGGTGCGGGCCGACGATGATGTTGCCGAGAACGAGGCGACCGTCGGCGATCTCCACTGCTGCCCGGCCGATGGTGACCGACCGGTGCAGCCGCTCCGTAAGCTTCTGGGCGACCAGATCGGGAAGCAGGCGGGGGAGCAATGCCGGGCCGATGGCGATCACCATGGCGAGCAGTGCCACCACGGCCAGAGGGAGGCGCCAGGGGAAGCGCCGGCGTGGCCGGCGTGGCCGCCGGCGGCGGGAAGGGGGCCGGGTCGTGCTGTCCGGGGCCACCGGGATGGTGCCGATGGCATCGTGCTCGTCGAGGGGGGAGGTCATCGGATATCATCGTGAAACCGCCCAGGGGCGATTTCGGTCGGTGTCAGGAAAGATATCGTTTGCACTTTATGAATCTTTTCGAGTAAAAAGAAGAAGTTTTGTTACCGACGATGTTGTTACTCTAAGCGTAGCGGTACAGGGATACCCTGTTTGGCCGGTGATTGTCAATCGGCAAGCCGGCCAACCTCCATATTGCCTCAACGATGACAAATCACCTCGCAACCCTTTGTTACCGACTTGGTGCCGCCACCATGCTGGTGGTGGGACCGGTATTGACCATCGCGGTCAGCATCGCCTCCCTTGTCGGCATGACCGTCTTTCGGATGAGCCCGTCCGCGGTCCAGTCTTTTCCTGCCTGGTGGGGCCGGGTCATTTGCCGCTGCTCTGGGGTGCGGGTCGAGGTGCAGGGCCGCGAACACCTGCCGGAGGGACGACCGTGCATCATCGCTGCCAACCATGCGAGCCAGTTCGACATTTTCGCTTTGCAGGGCTATTTGGATTACGATTTCCGCTGGCTGGCGAAAAAGGAACTCTTCCGGATTCCAATCTTCGGGCCGGCCATGCGTCGGGCCGGGTACATCCCGGTGGATCGAGGCCGGAGCCGCGAGTCGGTGAAAAGTTTCAGCGCCGCGGCGCGCCGTATCGCCGACGGCACGGCGGTGATCATCTTTCCGGAAGGGACGCGCAGTCTCGACGGCCGGTTGCAGCCGTTCAAGGGCGGTGCCATGGTGCTGGCCATCAAGGCCCGGGTGCCCATCGTGCCGGTGGGCATCAGTGGTACCCACCAGGTGCTGCCCAAGGGACGGCTCCTGGCCCGGCCCGGTCGGGTGGTGATCCGCATTGGGGAGCCCATCGACTGCTCCGCCTATTCCGTCAAGGACAGGGAGGCGTTGGCCGAGACGGTACGCCAGCGGGTGGCAGCCCTGCTGGAAGAGGGTGAGGCCGATACGCCGGCCTCTGGTGATCAAGGGAGGACCGTATGACCCAATCACGTCCATGCGTACCCCGTCGTATTGTCGTGTTGGCGGGCCTCTTGTTCGCCTCCGTCTTGTTGCTGCCGGCCTATTTCGTCTTTTTCGTCCAGCCGGCGATCACCGGCTATCTCATCGAGAGTACGGAGCGCGAGGCGGTACGGGTGGCTCGCTATCTCGCCGCCGAATTCGTTCCCAACGGCCAGCCGTTGGTGGCGCATGAACTGCCGGTCGATTTCGCCCGGCATGTCAAGAGTGTCCTCGACCAGTTTCTGCTCAAGGAGGTGAAGCTGTTTTCCGCCGACGGCACGGTGCTCTTCTCCACCGATCCGAGCGAAATCGGCCAGATCAACACCAACGAGTACTTCCGGAACGTGGTTGCGGCAGGCAACAACTATACCAAGTTCATTCGCAAGGATCGACCGACGCTGGAAGGCAAGATCATGCACGCCCATGTTATCGAAACCTACGTCCCCATCCTGCAGCAGGGTAGGTTCGTGGGGGCCTTTGAGATCTATTATGATCTCACTGCCCGGAAAGAACGGCTGGATCGGCTGCTCCGGGGAATCGTCGCCACCGTGGCCGTTATCGTCGTGTTCATGCTGGCCGTTGTCGTGATGACGGTCTTCACCCTGCGCCAGACAATGGTCGAGTGCAACCGTTTGGCGAGGGAGGCGCAGGTGCTGCGGCGAACCGTTACCGATCTCGAAACCCGGCAGCAGGAGGCGGAATCGTCTGGTGGGGAGGTCCATCGATGAAAAAACTCACCAGTCGGCAGGTTCGCTTCTTGCGCGGCCGTGGCCACCACCTGTCGCCGGCGGTGATGGTCGGTCGCGAAGGGGTGACGAAAACGGTGCTGGCGGCGCTCAACGCGAGTCTCGCCGCCCACGAACTCGTCAAGGTCAAGGTGCAACAGAACTGTCCGCTGGACCGTCACCAGGTGGCCGAACTCTTGGCCGCGCGGGCCCCGGCCGCCCTGGTCCAGGTTCTCGGCCGCACCATTCTCCTGTACCGGCCCAATCCCGATCTTGCGGCCGACAAGCGAATCGTCCTGCCATGAACCTTGTATGATTGCTGAATCCGTGAGCGTTCGTGCGTGCGCCAGATACGCGAAGGGGACCGTTCGATCATAGTGAACTATATCGGACGGTTCCCGACAAAGTAGATGGCGTGCGCACGGACGCCCCGAAGGGCGGCTTTATACCCAGGGAAACGAAGATACTGGGTATCTTTGCATCGAACACGCTGGATTCATGACGCAAAACCGGATGTCACAAAAATTCCGTCACGGATTCAGGATGAATCCAGGTGCCGACCGACTGCGCCGGCTGTTGGCGAGCGGGGATTTCCTCGTCATGCCATGTTGTTTCGATGCCTTGTCCGCCCGGCTGGTGGAACGGGCCGGCTTTGCGCTCACCTTCCTGAGCGGTTTTGCGGTGGCCGCCGCTCGTCTCGCCCTGCCGGATACCGGTTTGCTTTCCTTTGCCGAGATGCTCGATCAGGGGCGGGCGGTCACCGGCGCCGTGTCGATCCCGGTACTGGGTGACGGGGATACCGGTTATGGCAACGCCGTCAACGTCAAGCGCACGGTGCGCGAATTCGCCCGGGCCGGATTCGCCTGCGTGATGATCGAGGACCAGGAGTGGCCGAAACGGTGCGGACACGTGGCCGGTAAACGGGTGGTGGATCGGCCTGAGGCCCTGGCCCGCATCCGGGCGGCGGTGGATGCCCGCGAGGAAGGGGCCGATATCCTGGTGATGGCCCGTACCGACGCCCGCGCCACCCACGGTTTTGCCGAGGCCCTGGAGCGTTGCCGCGCCTTCGCCGATCTTGGCGCGGATATCGTTTTCCTGGAGGCCCCGGAGTCCCGTGACGAGATGGAGGCCTTCTGCCGGGCCGTGTCGTGCCCGAAGATGGCCAACATGCTCGAACACGGCAAGACCCCCATCTTGCCGATCGACGAATTGGCGGATATGGGCTACACCATCGCCGCCTATCCTCTTACCTTACTCGGAGTGGCGGTAACGGCGATGGAGGAAGCCTTGACCCGCCTGCGGACCGGCGTCCACGACGAGGGCTGGGTCGATTTCCGGCATCTGCGGGAGGTCGTCGGTTTTCCGGACTACCACGC
>CAYRGZ010000130.1:0-8017 GCA_964423785.1 uncultured Desulfobulbia bacterium | reverse complement strand
CCTATGCCCAAGGGCTTCGGCGCGTCAGGCCGCCTTCGCACGTGTGCTACGGTGCTCCTTGGTGAACGAGACGTTACTGATCACGGGGTCACATCGATGACCGCCCGCTCGCCTGCTGGATCCAGGCCAGGTCGGGCTGCTGATCTTTGATGGAATCGTAAAAAGTACGATCGGTCATTCGCTGCGCTCACCACCTCCATCGAGTTCACGGTGTGTAACCCGTTGAACTATCGTGTCAGACCTGCGCCGACTACGACTTTTTACGAGGCCATCATCTTTGAAGTAGCATTTCGTGGCGTCCACCAGGGTGTGGAAGGTGGAACGCTTCCGAGGCCGGCAGGTCCGGCGGAGGGTGAGCATCCGCTCCACCCGCGGTAATTGCCTGTTCACCGCGTGCGACGGGGCGTAGCCGTTGAAGATCTTCGCTGGTAGCGCTTTACTTACTCTATACGTGAATGGAGGCGGCTCAGAAATAATACCAGATGGTGTCGTAGTCGTCCGGGGCTTCGCCGATCGCTTCCAGGCGGTATAGGTAGTCGAGGATGGACACGTCCCGGTAGATGTAGGTGCGGGTGGATTGGGCGATATTGCGTTCCCAGGGATGGAACTCGTACACCCGCCGGCCCGAGGGCAGGATGGAGATGAGATCCCGGTGCTCCCGTGATTTCAGGTAGTTCTTGCCCTGGCGCGGGACGTTGAACACCGCCTCGTCGGTCCGTTCCAGGCCGGGCAGCAGCCGGGCCTCCTCCTGCTGCTCCTGGACGAGCCGGGCCACTGGCACCCGGTAGGAACGGGTCTCCTCCTTGCCTTTGGTATTGAAGGTATAGTACGGGTCGATTCCGCACAGGCGCAAGGTGCGGCGCAGGGCGCTGGCCTCGAAGCGGCGCGATATGTGGAAGGTGTAGACAAGCTGGTTGTAGACCGCGATTCCCTGGCGGCGTAAGAGATCCACGGCGGCGAAGGTTTCCGGCGTGATCTCGTACGGGTGCTGGACGTGGGTGGAGACCGCCACCTCCCGGCGGCCGGGTTGCCGGTAGCGGCCGAGCAGACGGGCGAGTTTGGGGGTGATCCGCATGGGCATGGTGACCGGCGTGCGGGTGCCGATGCGGATTCGTTCCACTGTGTCGATGGCCGCCAGGCCGTCGAGCACGTGGGCCAGGGCAGCGTCGCCCATGGCCAGGGGATCGCCGCCGGTGACCAGTACCTCGTGGATGGCCGGGTGAGCGCGGATCCAGTCGAGGGCCGCCTCCACCCCTTTCTTGCCGGCATAGGCGCCGGCGGCCATGGCGTCGTCGATCTCCCAGTTGCGCTGGCAGTAGACGCAGATCTGCGGGCAGGTATTGAACGGTTTCAGGATGACGATGGCCGGGTAGCGCCGGGTGATGCAATCGAAGGGTGAGGTGTCTTCTTCGCCCATGAAGTCCATGTCTCCGGCGTTCCGAGTGGCCAGGACCTGCTCGACGTAATCGAGAGGCGGGAAGACCTGGGCCCGGATGGCCGCGTCACGCTGTCCCGCTTCCTCGTCCATCAGGGAGAGATAGTAAGGCGTCACCCCGAAGGGCAGCCGGTGCTTGCGGGCGAGGCGGATGGCATCGAGTTGTTCGTCGTCGATGGATACGAGGCGGGCCAGGATATCGGGGTCCCGCACGATGTGCTTCACCTGCCAGTGCCAGTTGGTCCAGTCCTTGTCCGTGCCGCCGAAAAATTCCTGGATGCGGCGGCGTTGCACCTGGCGGCGCTCGATGGTCGCCTCGTCGAGGCCGGTGGGGATGGCGGCGATTCGGCGGTCCACTTCCAGACGGAGAGCGTCGAGTTGCCGGGAGCGTTCCACCGCCGCCTGGCGGCCGGAGAGATGTTCGACGCTGAAGAGGTGGATGTCGTCGAGGGCGGTGCGGGGGCCGTGGCCCTGGATCCCTTGGAGGATGTGGTAGAGTTCGGCATAGAAACCAGGGGAGAGGTCCGGGCGCGGGATGTCGGAGCCGATGTCGGCAATGGCCTGGACGACGGAGAATCCCGCCAGTTTGTCGGATCGTTTTTTGAGGATGTTCTTCAGGACTTTGGCGCAGTCGCGGATGCGCGCCAGCCGTCCGGCCTCCCGGCCCGCCTCCAGGGTGGCGTCGAACTCGAGTTGCAGGGCCAGTTCCGACAGCTTGAGGCGCAACTCGTCGAGGGATTTCGCCTGGTGGACGATGGCAAAAAAAAGCGGGTTTTCATCCCGCAATCGTTCCGGTGTGTACCGGCGCGTGTCCATGGTCGTTTCCGTTTGTGGTCGTTAGAAAAAGCGATCGTGGATGTTCTTTTCGGCAAAAAACCAGATTACCATACCATAAAATTCGATTTCGTGCAGGGGGCGTCGCCAAAATGGCGGAAACTTGACAGTCGGCGCCAAAGACCCTATAATAGTCGGGTCGTCGGCAAGGAGCCGGGGACATTGGTCCCTGCCCAGCGCACCGCAACCGACGGCCGCGTATCACGCTCCTTTCTTGGGGCTGCCGTAGGGCGGACGTGTCGTCCGCAGGAGAACGGAAAACCACTAAAAGGAGGGTCGTGATGCAAGAAGGAACCGTTGCCAAGAGTATTATCATCAAGGTAGGCGGGGGAATCATCGAGATTCCACGCCGTACTGACACTATGGATGCCACCATCGATGGTGGCGATCTGCCACCCGCCGCCGTCTTTCCCGTTGTGTCCGAGACCGAAGAGCCTCGCCATGGGCGACGGCGTCCTTAAATGGTGAGCGGTGGAACAGCCACAAAAAAAAGCGGCCAGCACGGCCGCTTTTTTTTTGTGGACGTTCCTCTGGCTCCCGTTACGGTGCCGACCGGAACAAGAGAAAGTCGATCAGCCGGGCATCGGGCGGTGCCGATTCCTCCCAGGCGGCGACGGCTTCCGTCACCCGTCGCAGGACCGGCTCCAGGTAGCGTCGGGCCGCCGGTCGGAATTCGTCCTCGATCCCGGCGAGCAGCACTGCTTCAACTTCCTCGGCGAAACGTTCGGCGGAGACCAGGTCCGCCACCTCCAGCCATGCCGCCACCGGCAGCGGTTCCGGCCGCCACTCTCCCCGCCACCAGAGGTTGACCGTGCCGGTCAGGAGCACCGCCCCCAGGGTGACCGCCTCCAGGGAGGGAGCCTGGCCCTGGGGCCAGAGCGCGAGCGTGGTCCAGAAACGGCCGAACCGGGTTTCGAGTCGTTCGAAGAGCCGGCCCGCCGCGGTGATCGTCTCCACCAGTTCGGCGAGCCGGTTGAGATCGGCGCTGGTGCGCACCAGGTTGTCGCTGGTACCGTCCACCAGCCGCACCGTGGGATCCAGAGCCGCTTCCACCGCCTCGGACCATTCGGGATCGAGGATCGCCGTGCCGTGCGGCCAGCGGGCCAACCAGCCTTCCTTGGCCTGTTTGTGGAGCGGCGCTACCGTCTTACGGATCGCAGTATGGGCGAGCCGGAACAGGTCTTCCAGGAAGACCGTTTCCAGGGTCTTGACCGCCTGGCCGGGATTGTCGCCGCCGTATAGTTCGAGACCGAGATTGACGGTGGCGACAACCTTGGCGGCGGCATCGTGGAGGCTGGCAGGATCCTCCACCGCCAGCCGGTCGGCGACGACCACCTTGTTGGCCAGCCCGGTGAGTTCCTGGGCGATGGTGGCGGTGCGGCCTGTCGGCAACAGGCTTATGGCCTGGGCCAGCAGCCCGTCGCCGCTGATGGCGGTGAGGGCGAAGCCCGGCGGCCGGTGCGGTACGTCGCGGAATTTTTCGTGGGTTTTTATCCGGTGGCGCGCCAGGGGATGGTAGATGGTGTGGGCTTCGTCCGGATCCGGGATGGCGTTGTCGGCCAGTCGGCCGCGATGGAACCGGTAGGCGAGTTCCTCCATCTCGCTGGGCAGGGCTGCCTCCATGGTCCAGAAGAGTTCCTGGTAGAACGCCTGGTGGACCTCGAAGAGATACCGGAGCATGAACAGGATCACGTCCCGGTAATCGGGATAACGGATGCTGAAGAAACGGACCCCGTCGATGGTTTCTCGGGTGGGGGCGTTGCGTTTGTCGTCTTCGTCCTCTTCCGCCGGCAGGAGTTCGAGCCACTGGCGGAAGAGGACGACCAGCAGTTCGAAATCGGCGTGGTAGAGCCAGGTGAGCAGGGTGCGGTCGCTGGCCGCCAGCATGGTGGCGCACCAGTGCAGTACTCGGCCCGGTTGGACCTGGTCGCCGTCCCAGCCCTCGAGATCGACGATGTGGTCGAGCTGCTCGCGGGTGGCCAGGGAGAGCAGTACGAGGGCGTCGGCGTCGGGGGCCTCCTTGACCGTGAGGAAGAAGTCCTGGGCGGTCATGGCGGCGACCACCGCGGCGCTGTCGGACCGTTCGAGGATGGTGGCCAGCCGTTGGCGGGCCGGCAGGGACATCAGCTGCCCGGCCAGTTCGCTGGCTGGCAGTTTTTGTAGGCGTTGTTCGTCGATGGGGACGATGGTGGCCATGGGTTCCGGTGCAATGAATGGTATTTTTGATGAAATCGCAAAAAATGCGATCCCATCGAGTTCGCGGCGTGTAGCCCGTTGAATTATCGTGTCAGGCCTGGACCGCCTGCGATTTTTTACGAGGCCATCATTGTTATTACGAGTTCGTCATTTTTCAGCCACCATAAGCTCGGTGGCCGGGGTTGTCAATCGAAGACGGCCGTACTGCTTGGCAAGCAGAAAGAAATACGGTAAAGAAGGAGGAAGCGGTAGTAAAGGGAGTGTTTCGTAAAGCCCATCGCATCAAGGATCGGCCATGCACGGAGAGAATCAGCGACGGCATACCCGGGTACCGGTTCGGACGCCGGTGGACATCCAGTTCGATGACGAGACGATTTCCTGTGAGACCAGCGACCTCTGTCTGAGCGGTGTCAAGGTGGCCGGTGGCCGGCACCGCAAGCCCGGTGAACGCTGTGCCATCACCTTCCACCGAACCGGCATGATCGGCAACCGGCTGTTACGGCTGGGTGGCGAGGTGGTGCGGGTGGACGATCAGGGCATGGCCCTGCTGTTCACCGACATGAATTACCGTACCTTCACCAACCTGCAGAGCGTCCTGCTCGACAATGCCGAAAATCCCTTCGACGTGGCCGAGGAGTTCATCGACAGCCTGCCCGCCGACCAGTAGGGTAGCGGCGCGGTGCCCGTGGTGTCCGACTCATCCCTTGACCGTCGGCCGTAAATCGGGTATCTGAGGAGACAAATCCGCAGGTGCCGTCATGGCTTGAAAGGGAATCCCGTGCAAATCGGGAACGGGCCCGCCGCTGTGACCCCGCCCCTCCTCGTGAGGGAAACCCTGCCGGCCTGTAACCAAATACAGATGGGGCAACGACGGAATCGTTCGTCGGCCCCGTAGTCACTGCCCGCGTTGGCGGGTGGGAAGGCTGCCGGCCAGGGTGGGGAAGTCAGAACACCTGCCTGCGGGTGTCGGTCGTCTTCCGTGGCCAGAAGACGCCGGACGGATCACGTGGATGAACAGGGCAATCCCGGATCGATGTTTTCATCGGTCCGGGATTTTTTTTGACGGTATCGCAACCAATGATGACCTCGTAAAAACTCGCAGGCGGCCCAGGCCGGAACCGACTGCGAGTTTTTACGGGATTATCTTTCTTGATGCGATCGTATGACCACCACCTCGGCGCAGACCCTTTTCCTAGCCCGGCACGGCGAGACGGGACCGGTCTTGCGTGGCCGGTATGTCGGCACTCTGGATCCTCCCCTGGCCGGGAGGGGGCCGTGGCAGGCAACGTTGCTCGCCGAACGGCTTACCGGTCTGCGACCCCAATGCTGCCTGGCAAGCCCTCTGCAGCGCTGCCGTCAGACCGCCGCCATCATCGCCGAGGCGGTGGGCTGTCCGGTGGAGGTGGAGGGCGATCTGCGCGAGATCGATTTCGGCCGCTGGGAGGGACGCTCCTTTGCCGAGATCGAGGCCAGTGATCCGGACCTGGTGCGGCTGTGGGCGGCGGGACTCGAGGATTTTCGCTTTCCGGAGGGAGAAGCGGTGGCTGCCTTCAACGAGCGGGTCCGGGATGTCCTGGACCGGATACGGGGGCGGGCCGAAGAGCGGATTCTCGTGGTCAGCCATGGCGGGGTGATCCGGGTGATGCTCTGTCTTCTTTTGGGGCTCGATCCCCGGCACGGGTTCGCCTTTGCGGTGGAGCCGGCCGGTCTGGCGGTGGTGGAGTGCTGGGGCGAGCGGGGCAGACTCGTAACGTTGGACAACGAACGAGGGTAACTACGTATGGCAACGCTTGTTCTCGTCACCGGTGGTGCCCGGTCCGGCAAGAGCCGCTATGCTGAGGTTCTGGCCTGCGATTTGCCAGGGCCGCGGGCATACATCGCCACCTGTCCGACGTCTGAAGAGACGTGCGACCAGGAGATGGTTGCCCGGATCCTTCGCCATCGCCGGCGTCGCGGCGCTGATTGGCGAACGGTGGAAGAGACGTGCGACCTGGCCGGCGTCTTGGCCGCGGCCACGGAGCCGGTGGTGTTGGTGGATTGTCTGGCCCTGTGGGTCAACAACTTGCTGTATCAGGAAGACCTCGACGAGGATGGTGTGGCCGAGCGGGCCCGCCGGGTCATCGCCGTGATCCGTGACCGGCCGGGGACTGTGTTTGTGGTCACCAACGAGGTCGGCTGCGGTATCGTGCCGGACAATCCGCTTGCCCGGCGCTACCGGGATTGCCTCGGCCTCTGTAACCAGGAGTTCGGCGAGGCGGCTGACCGGGTGATCATGGTGGTGTGCGGACAGGTCCTGGAGCTGAAGTCAGGACAGAGCTCGAACGGAAAACCGATGGAGAGGGAAGAAGGGAACGATGAGCCTGCTTGAACGAACCGTGGCGGCGATTGCGCCGCAGGACGAGGAGTGGCGGCGGCGGGCCAAGGAACGCCTCGATCGGCTCGCCCTGCCGCATTGGTCGTTGGGACGGTTGATGGATCTCGGCCTGGATCTGGCCGGTATCTGCCGGTCGCTGCAGCCGCCGGTCAGCCGCCGGGTGGTGGTCACCATGGCCGGAGATCACGGTGTGGCGGCCGAGGGAGTGAGCAAGTTTCCCCAGGAGGTCACCCCGCAGATGGTGTACAACTTCGTGCGTGGCGGTGCCGGTATCAACGCCCTGGCCCGCCAGGCCGGCGCCGAGGTAGTGGTGGTGGACATGGGGGTGGCCGCCGATCTGAGCGACCTGGCTGCCACCGGCAAGATCATCGACAAGAAGGTCGGCCTGGGCACCGCCAACATGGCCCGTGGGCCGGCTATGACGAGGTCGGCGGCGGTGCGGGCCGTGGAGGCCGGTATCGAGGTGGCCGAGGAACTCGCCGACCGGGTGGACCTGTTCGGTACCGGTGATATGGGGATCGCCAACACGACGCCCAGTGCGGCCATCTGCGCCGTGCTCACCGGCCGGCCGGCGGCCGAGGTCACCGGCCGTGGCACCGGCATCGACGATACGGCCTATGCCAACAAGGTGCGGGTGATCGAGCGTGCCATAGAGACCAATCAGCCCGATCCTGCCGACCCCATCGACGTACTGGCCAAGGTGGGGGGATTCGAGATCGGCGGTATCGCCGGTGTCATTCTCGGGGCCGTCGCCCATCGCCGGCCGGTGCTGGTGGACGGCTTCATCTCCACCGCCGGGGCCCTCGTCGCCTGCGCTCTCCAGCCCCTGGCCCGGCAGTACATCATCGCCGCCCACCGGTCCCTGGAGCCGGGCCATCGGATTATGCAGGAGCACCTGGGGCTCGAGCCGCTTCTTGACCTCAACCTGCGACTCGGGGAAGGAACCGGCGCCGCCCTGGCCATGAACATCATCGAGGCGGCGGCCCGGGTGCTCGGTGAGGTGCTGACCTTCGAGGAAGCGGCGGTGTCGCCGGCAGCCGGGTGAGCGGCCGCCGAGGGAATACTATCAGCCCGTTGAAAAACGGGCTGTGTGCGGCACATGGACGTGCCGCCGAATTCCGCAGGCTCTTTTTGTGTTTTCCCCAGCCGGCTGCCGTGCCGAAGGCTCCGGGGGCGCG
>CAYRGZ010000129.1:0-8024 GCA_964423785.1 uncultured Desulfobulbia bacterium | reverse complement strand
GGTTACAAAGTGCGGACTCGATGAAATCGTATTTTTTGCGATTTCATCAAACTTCGGAGGAGGAACTCGGTATCTCGGCCTGCTGCCACCGGCAGCTGCTGGAACCGCAAGACACGCGGCGCCCGGTCTGGGCGCCGTTTTTTTGTGGCGAGACCTTGACGGTCAGGGCGGGAGGAGATCCACCAGGGTGGCGCCCCAGCCGCCGGCTTCTGGTCCGGCCAGCCGGTAGCGGGCCACCGCCGGGTGGCGGTCGAGGATGGCGTGGACCGTGCGGCGCAGGGTGCCGCTACCCTTGCCGTGGATGATCCGCAGGGAGAGGATACCCCGTTCCAGGCAGGCCTCGATGTAATCGGGCACGAGATCCCGCACCTCCCGGGGATGAAAGGCGTGCAGGTCGAGGACGCCGTCGATTCCGAGGATGACCGTCATGCGCTTCGCCGGCCGCCATCGGCCGCGCCGCTCCGTTCGGCCAGCAAGCGGTATTCCTCCTCCAGGTAGGCGGTCACCCGGTCGCGCAGGTCGGCGTCGGCGTACCGGAGGCCGTTCATCACCAGCCAGAGGTACGGATCCTTGTCGTACCAGCGCTGCCGCCGGATATCCAGCGGGAAGTCCTGGACGAACCGGTCGAGGAGGGTGGGGGCGTGGTCCCGGATAATGGTCATGATGCCCTGGACGAGCCGGTTGCGGTCCCACGGATTGCATTCCTTCAGGCCGTCGAGGCAGCGGCCGAAGCGTTCGTACCTATCGTACCAGCGGTTGCCCATGATTCTCTCCCTGGTGTCGTGGTGCCCCGGCCCCGGAGCCGGAAGCGTTGTCGTTCCACCTCCTTCATTGTACGCCATGCCGGCCGCCGGCTGGAAGCGATTTTGCGCCTTGCCTCCGGCCGTCGTGGTGCCGGTTACTGGGGAGAGGAGGGCAGGGTGGCGGAGAAACCGACCAAGTAACGGACCAGCATGACGATGTTGTCCAAGCCCAGGCGGCCGTCGCCGGTGATGTCCAGGAGCAGGCGTAGGCCGGGCTCACCGCCGCAGGAGCTTCAGCACCAGGAGGATCCAGGGTGTGCCATGCAAGACGAGGTCAAACCAGTCGATGGGCCGCAGCGGTTTGCCGTGGGCCAGCATCTGGATTTTCTCCCACAGGTGGGGCGGGTGAAAGGGCGCAAGGCCCAGAGTCAGGCAGAACAGGATCAGAATCGACCAGGGAATGTTGTCGAGGAATTCCATAGCGTCACGTCACAGGAGCAGGAGATTGGCAAGGCCGATCACAAAACCGAGCAGGGCACCGAACAGGTTGATGTACTTGAACTGTTCGCGCATGATGCCCATGAGGAGTTCTTCGAGTCGCAACAGATCGAGGCTGTTGACCTTGCGGGCGATAATCGATCGGATGTGGAGGCCGTCCACCAGGGCCGGGACTTCACGGACCAGGAGGCCGCTGGCCTGCTGGAGCAGGTAAGCTCCGATCCCTTCCCGCACCGACCGGGGCAGGAAATCCCGCAGGCGGCCGAGCGGCCGGGCCAGCACCCCCTCATCCAGCAGGGCGACGGCCACGCCGTCCAGGAACCGGCGGAAGGCGGAGGTGCCGAGCGCGGCCCGGATTTCGCCTGCCAGCCAGGCGGTCGTCGATTGCAGCCGTTGTTGCCCGAAGGCGGTGGAGAGGACCTTTTCCAGGGGCGCCTGTTCCACACTGGCGAGATGCTGGCGTACCAGGGCTGTGATGCGGCTGGCGGTGGCCGGACTGCGGAGCCAGCCGGCCAGCATGGCGGCCAGGTGGACCGTCAGTCGGTCGAGCCGTTCGGGCCCGAGCCGCTCAATGAGATGAGCCAGGGGCTGGTGGAGCACGGCGTCGAGTTTTTCAGTGGCCATGCCGGTCAACCGGTCCGTGGTCGCCGGATCGACGAGCCAGGCGGCGATGTCGTCGGCGTGGTCCTCGAGATACCGCTCCACCTGGGCGGCCAGGGTGTCGGCCGACAAAAATCCTCCCAGCAGGGCGGCGACCGGTCCCAGGGATTCGACGAAGCTGGTCAGCGCGCCGACGATCTTGGCGGCGATGCGGCGGCGGATGGCGGGATCGGAGAGCAGGCCGCTCAGGTGTTCGAGGAGGCCGGGGAGTTCGGCCGCCAGCAGGTCGAGGAGCGCCCGCTGCGTCTCGTCGGGCAAAAGATCGGCGAGACTGCGGCCGTCGGCCTGGATCTTGCCAACGAGCCGTCGCAGTTCCTCGGTCAGCCACTCTTCGGTTTCCGGCGCCGCCAGCAGCCGGTTGATGCCTTCCTCGATGAAACGCAGCAGTTTGTCGGTCGTTTCCTCGTCGAGCACCGTGTGCCAGGGGCGGTCGAGGAAGGTGGCCGCCCCGCCTTCCACCAGCTTGTGTAATCGGTCGGCGAAATCGTCACCGGTGAGGTATTCCTGCAACAACTTTACGCCACGGCGGCGTAAAATTTTGACCCCAGCATCGAAAGCTGGCCGGAAGCGATTCGGTACCAGGGAGGGCAGGGGGCCGAGATCGCGGTCGAGGATATCGGCTACCCAGGCATCGATGAGGCGGCTGAGTTCAGCCTGGAAGCCGGGCGCCGCGATGCCCCGCTGGATGTCGGCGCTGGTCAGGAGATGGTCGCCGACCATCGCCCCGATGTTGTCGGCCAGTTGGCGGCGGCGGGCCGGAATCACGCCGGGAGTGAGCGGCACCCGGATGCCGAAGACGTACCACGGTCGTAGGGGCCGGAAGAGCATGCGAATGGCGATCTTGTTGGTGAGATACCCGATGGCGGCGCCGATGAGCGGCGGCGCGAGGTGGCTCGGCGGCAACATGGTCAGCGGCGCAGGGTCCGGGTCAAGGTTTCGTCCACCGCCAGCGCCAAGCGCATGTTGCGGCGGACGAAGTCGTCGGTGAGGTAGCGGCGGTTTTCATCGATGAGGGCGAGCAGCTTGTCCAGGTCGCCGGTTTCCGCGATTTCCTGGATACGGGACAGGTTGGCGACGAAATCCCGTACTACTGCCATGCCACGGCCGGGAGCGGCCATGATCTCGGCGTAGGTCCGGTCGTTCTGGGCGTGGATGCGGGCCATGGCCAGCAGGGTATAGAGGGAGGTGAGGGTGGCATGGTCGCCGGTATCCACGGCTGCGAGGTTGTGCTGGGCCAGGGTACGGGCCAGCGCCACCGAGATGACGGTAGGCAATTTCTGGACTACGCCCATGAACAGATCGTGGCTTTCGGGGTTGTCGATGAGGATGTCGGCGCCGTGCTTGTAGAGAAAGGACTCGAATTCGCTGCAGAAGGCGCCGCTACGAGGGGTGCGGACCACGGCGGCGGTCTTGTTCTTCATGGTCGCCGCCTGGGGACCCCACAGGTTGTGGACCAGCATGACCTCGACGCCGGGCTTGGTGTGAGCGATGGCAGTATCGACGATTTCTTCCGCAGCACCGGCCAACAGGATGAGGGCCTGGCCGTCGCGCAGCATGGGGCCGTACCGGCGTATGGTGGCGGCGGTGGCGCTGATCGGCACGCAGATTACCACCACGTCCACCTGCGGGATCATCTCTTCCGGCGTCGGCGTGGAGGTGCGGCCGGTGAGGATGGTGCGGTAGCCTTCGTTTTCCAGCCGGTCGGCGAACCAGCGGCTCATGTCGCCGGTGCCGATGAAGCCGAACGACTCGATGAGCTTGGTCCGCATGTCCACTCGAGGGAAGCTTCCGAGCACCGTGATGGCCTCGTCCTCCTGGATGATTTCCCGCTCGATCCGCGCCAGGGCCCTGGTAAGCGGTTCGTCGTCGATATGACCTTCGGCCTCGACGTAGATCCGCAGTTCCTGGGTCTTGACGTCGGAGTCGGTGCGCAGGTCCAGGATGTTGATGCCCCGGCGGGTGAATTCGCCGAGGATATCGAAGAGGAGCCCCACCCGGTCCTTCAGGGGGATGGTGAGAATGGCCGTGGCGTCGTAGCCGGAACGCGGTGCCGGCTGCCGGCCGATGACCGCGTAGCGGGTCCGGTTGTGGCTGGCGATCTCGCGGTCCCGGATCACCATGTTGCGGGCCTTGAGCAGCTCTTCCGCCTCGATGACACCGCAGTGGCGCCGGTCGTCGCGCTTGATGGCGCGGATCGCGGCGTCGATGTCCTGGACCGTCAACAGGTCACAATCGGGAAAATTGGCGCCGATGTACTCTTCCGCCTGGCGGATGACCGAGCCGGTGCCCACCAGGGTGGTGAGCGGCGTCCGGTCGTCCAAGGCGCCGAGAGAGAGATGGATGGGAAGCACGACGTTGCCGCACCAGGAGAGCTCGGCCAGTTGCGCCATCCGACGGAAAAAGCCCCGGTGTTCCCCTTCCCGGGTGTTGTACACCGGCAACAGGAGCACGTCGGCCGTGCCGTCGCGCACGGCGGCAAAGGCCGCCGCCGTGCTCGGGCAGGGGAGAATGGTGGCGTCGCTGTCGTGGAGCTGGGCCGCCTGCCAGGCATGGGAGCCGGGCGGGCCGGTGATGGCGATGGTGGTCATGGCCGCCTACGGAAGTCCGGGTTGTGCTTGCTCGCGTGAGGCGGTATCCTACCACGAGCAATTTTCCTTTGGCAACCGCTTTCCTGCCCAGCCCTCGACCTTGCAAGATCGCTTTCGTGGAGACCTCCCCCATCGAAGAATACATCGCCGCCCTCAAGGCGTCGCCACGGTACGGTTCCCAGGTGGTCTATCATCGGGTGCTGGAGGAGCGGCCGGCCGAGTACCGCGAGCCGGCCGCGCCCCTGCCCGACCCCTTGGGTGCGCTGTTGACCAACCGTGGTATTGGGCGGCTTTACCGCCACCAGGCCGAGAGCCTCGATCTCGTGCGCGCCGGCCGTCACGTCATGGTGGCAACACCCACGGCCAGCGGCAAGTCCATGATCTACAACCTGCCGGTCTTGGAATCGTGTCTCACCGATCCCGATTGCCGCGCCCTCTACCTCTTCCCCTTGAAGGCCCTGGCCCAGGACCAGTTGCGCACCCTGGAGGAACTCACCGCCGGTCTGCCGGCCGACCGCCGGCCCAGCGCCGCGATCATCGACGGTGACACCAGCTCGTACCGTCGTCGCCGGCTGCGCCAGGAGCCGCCCAACATCCTACTCTCCAACCCGGACATGCTGCACCTGTCGCTGCTCGGCTACCACGACCGATGGGCGGCGCTGTGGCCGCGGCTCCGCTACGTGATCATCGACGAGGTGCATACCTGCCGCGGCGTTTTCGGCTCCCACATGGCCTGGCTGTTGCGCCGCCTGCTCCGCATTTGCCGGGCGTACGGCAGTGAGCCGCAGTGCATCATGTCGTCGGCAACGGTGGGCAATCCCGCCGAGCTCGCCTGGCAGCTCCTCGGCGTCGAGGCGGCGGTGGTGACGGAAAGCGGCGCCCCGCGCGGCCGACAGCATTTCGTGTTTTTCGATCCCATCGATTCCGCTCCAGGGGCGGCCTGCCAGCTCTTGGCCGCCGCCGTCCATCGCGGCCTGCGGACCATCGTCTATGCCGGGTCGCGCAAGGTAGCGGAACTGGTGTCACTCTGGGCCCAGCGGCGGCTGCAACGGGTGGCCGACAAGATCTCGCCCTACCGGGCTGGCTATCTGCCCGAGGAACGGCGGGCCATCGAGGCCGGACTCGCCCGGGGGGACCTGCTCGCCGTGGTCTCCACCAGTGCCCTGGAACTCGGCATCGATATCGGCGAACTCGATCTCTGTTTGCTCGTCGGCTATCCGGGCACGGTGATGACCACCTGGCAGCGCAGCGGCCGGGTGGGGCGGCGGCAGCGGCCGAGCCTCACGGTGCTCATCGGCCAGGAAGACGCCCTGGACGGATATTTCATGCGCCATCCCGAGGATTTTTTCGACCGGCCGGTGGAGGACGCGGTGCTCAACCCGTCGAACCCGATCATCATGGCCGACCACCTGCAATGCGCCGCGGCCGAGATGCCCCTCGATCACGACGATCCCCTGCTCGATACGGCGGGGGCCGAGGAAGCGGTGGCCGAGCTGGAAGCAGGCGGCCGGCTCTTGCGCGGCGGCGACGGCCGCCGATGGTATGCAAGCCGCCGCTATCCGCACCGACAGGTCAGCCTGCGGGGCACCGGCGCCACGTTTCGTATCTACACCGACCGGAATCGGCGGCTGCTCGGCGAGGTGGACGGATACCGCTGCCTGCGGGAATGCCATCCCGGCGCCGTCTATCTCCACCGGGGAGAGACCTGGCTCGTCGCCTCTCTGGATCTCGAGGGCCGGGAGGTCACCGTGGTGCCCGGCCGGGTCAACTACTACACCCGGCCGCTGGCCGAGAAACACACCGAGATATTGAGCGTCGAACGCGAGACCGTGGTGGGGGCCGGCCGGGTGTTCTTCGGTCGATTGCGGGTCTCCGACCGGGTGGTGGGCTTCCAGCGGCGGCTGGTGCGCGGCGGCAAGCTGGTGGGCACCGAGCCTCTTGATCTGCCGCCGCACGTCTTTATGACCGAGGGGATCTGGTTTGAGATTCCTGATTGGCTCCAGCGGGAGGTGGTGGAGAAACGGCTTCATTTTATGGGCGGCATCCACGCCCTGGAACACGCCGCCATCGGCATCCTGCCGCTCATCGTCCTGTGCGACCGCAACGATATCGGCGGCATCTCGCAACCCGATCACCCCCAGCTCGACCAGGCGGCGGTGTTCATCTACGATGGCCATCCGGGCGGCGTCGGCCTCTGCCGCCAGGTCTTTTCGCGCAGCCGGGAACTGCTCGACCGCACCCGGGAGGTCATCGAGTCCTGTTCCTGCGACAACGGCTGTCCTTCCTGCGTGCATTCCCCGAAATGCGGCTCCGGTAACCGGCCCATCGACAAGGAGGCGGCGGCTATGGTGGTGGAGCGCCTGCTCACCGCCGACCGGCGGCCACCCCGGATCCGGCCGCTGGTCGGTCAGGAAGCGGATGCGGATGACGGACAGCCGACCGCCGGGCCGGTCCCGCCGGCGATCGTGCGTCCCACGGTGCACTACTGCGTCTTCGACGTCGAGACCCAGCGTTCGGCCCAGGAGGTAGGCGGCTGGCACCGGGCCGAGCGCATGGGGGTGAGCGTCGCCGTGCTCTATGATTCGAAGCAGGATGCCTTCCAGGTGTACGAGGAGAAAGAAATTCCGGCGATGATCGCCCATCTGGAAGGGTGCGATCTGGTGGTCGGCTTTAACAACCGGCGGTTCGACAACCGGGTGCTGCTGCCGTACGGCGGCAGCCGGCTGACGACCCTGCCCACCATCGATCTTCTAGAAGAAGTGCAGCGTCACCTGAACTACCGCCTCAGCCTCGACAGCCTGGGCGAGCACACCCTGGGGGCGAAGAAGAACGGCTCCGGGCTCGACGCCCTGCGCTGGTACAAGGAGGGAAACATTCCGGCCATCGTCGAGTACTGCAAGAAGGACGTGGCCCTCACCCGTGACCTCTTCCTGTTCGGCCTTGCCAACGGCTATTTCCTGTTCCGTAACAAGGCGGGCCACCTGGTCCGCTGCCCGGTGACCTACGGCGAGCGGGTCTGCCGGCTGTGCGGGTAAGGAGGATTCGTCGTTTTAACAGCCCGTTGAACAACAGTCTCTGTGCGTGTCAATATCCGTTTTGTCTCGCTCGAGGGCTCGATGTCGAGCATGCAGCCCAGGATTTTTTTGCAGCGCTGAAAGACAGCCGCGGCCCCCCCGTCCGACCTTGGGCTTTGTAGCAGATCATGAGTCGCTGGTAGCAGCCCGTTGAAGAATGGAAGATATTTAGCTCGTCAACACGTGCTCCTTCATCCGGCACATAGTTTCCGCTGGAATGCGAACGGGAACTCCCCAGCCTGCAGGGTCGAAAATCGGTGATATACGGCCGACAGCAACGCAATAAACGCAAGAACGAGGAGGCAAGCAGGGAAAAAAAGCCGCCCGGACGCCCAGCCATCCCCAGCGCTTGAACAGGGCAAAGCTGCGCTCCACCAGGCAGGCTCGCTGGCGGGCATACCGCTTCCCAGCCTTGCCTCGACAGCGTTGGCGGTTGGCGTGGAACTCTCGTCGGGCTGTCA
>CAYRGZ010000128.1:0-8072 GCA_964423785.1 uncultured Desulfobulbia bacterium | reverse complement strand
GCTTTGTAACCCTTTAAATTACCGTATCAGACCTGAGCTGACTGCGACTTTTTACGAGATTGTCAAGAATTACGGGAAAGAATCGTCGAGATAGATCAGTTCACCGGCCCGCTCCCGTACCACGGTACCATCCTCGTCGAGACGCAGAACGAGGGCGCCATCGTCGTCGATGGCCAGTACCCGGCCGGTGTACTGCGGGCGGCGCACCACGTCGAAGCCGAACCGTACCCGGCGGCCGACTGTGTCGCAAAGCTGCCGGTAGCGGGCGATAAGGGGATTGACCGCTTCGTCGCCGGCGAGCTGCGCCCGTTCGGTCCAGTGGAGCAGGCCGACGTTCCAGCGTAACTTGGCCAGCAGCCGAGCAGTGGAGGAAACCAGGGACAGCTGGCGGCCGGCCGCCTCGGCGGCCGCCACGGCAAGCCCCTCCAGTTCGGGGGGAAAGGATCGGTTGTTCAGATTGATACCGATACCGATGAACACGTACCGCTCGCCGGAGCGCCGGCTGCGCTCCTCTTCCACCAGGATGCCGGCCACCTTGCGGCCAGCCACCAGCACGTCGTTCACCCAGCGGATGGCGGCGGGGATACCGAGATCGCGCAGGAGTTCGCACACGGCGACGCCGGCGGCAACGGAATAGAGGGCGGCAAAATCATCGAGCAGGGTATCGGCCAACACCAGGGTGAGCCAGATGCCGCCGGCCGGCGCATGCCAGGACCGATCGAAACGCCCCCGGGCACCGGTCATGGTGGCGGCGACGATCACCGTGCCACTGGCCAGCGCCCGCCCCGCCGCCTCGTGCTCGGCCACCAGACGGCGGGCGACGGCCATGCCCCGTTCCAGCCGCTCGTGGTACAGGATGCGGCTGCCGATTACCCCGCCAAACCGCAACACCTCCTCCACCATCACCGGTGCATGCAGGCGGCGCCGGGCCGGAATTTCCTCGGCCGCCACCATCTGTTCCACCAGGGCCGGGGTTATGCGGGCATCAACGGCGTTCACGGCCCGCTATCGTTTTCACTCCCACTCCGCCTTGACCCGGTTGATGATCTTGTCGATGAGTGGCAGGGTCTCCTCGGGACAAACGCCGATGAGGGGCTCACCCTGTTCGACGGAAACGCCGGGCTGGAAATAGACCGTATGGATGATGCCCGGCTCGCCCTCGTAATACACCGGGGTGTCCCGTTTCATGAGCGACATGGTGAACAGCTCGTCGCCGGGCTCGATCCGCACGGCCCGCTGGCCGAACTTGTCGATCCTGGCCTGGATATCGAGAGAAAAGAAGTACTTGGCCCGTTCCGGCGCCACCACCGGACTCAGCACCCGACGCAGCATCCGGTCGATGATCTCTTTTTTCTTGAGCGGATGCCGGATGGTGATGAGCTTTTCGCCCGCCTCGACAAAGGCGCCGTCCTTGTCCGCGGCCACAAAGGAGATGGTGCCGCTGCTCGGCGCATGGACCGGCTTGCGGTTACGTTCCCGCACCAAATGAAAAAGCACTGTCCCCGGAATATGGTGCCAGGTGCCGGAGGGCCCCTCCACCGCATCCCCTTCCTTGACCGCCAGATGGACCCGGCCTGTATGCATGGCGCGGACATCGACGTAGCTGTAGGGATCGGCCCGGTACTGCTCGAAAATCTCGTCGAAATCGAAGTCGGTGTGCATGACGGGCTAACGGTAGTAGAGTTTGCGGCCGCCCATGGTGGTCAGCACCCGGTGCAGGTTGCGCCGGAACTCGCGCCGATCCCAGATACCGTGGATATGGCCACGGCGCAGGGCGTTCTTGGCGCTGTGGTAATCGGGCGGAATGTCCGAACCGGTGGTCTCCCGGATCACCCGCTGGCCGGCAAAGCCGATCCGGCTCGACCGGATGGCGAACTGGTAGTTGGAGCATCCCAGGAAGCTGGCCACCGGCCCGGCGTAAGAATTGTTGTCGTACACCACCACGTACAGGCCGCCGGCATCGATGTAGCGACGCACCGCCATGGTGCATTTCGGCATCTGGATCACGCCGAGGGTCCCCTCGTGGATGCGGATGCCGCCGGTGGTATGCACATAGGCGAGCAGGGGCCGCCGCTTTACCTGGGCCCGCTCGCAGGCGAGGACGAACTTCTCCCCCTCGGCGGCTCCCACCGTGCCGTTACGAAAATCGCTGTACAGCATGGCCACCACCACCTCGATTCCCATCACCCGGGCCTCGAAGGTGATCATGGCACTCTGCCGGAAGGTCTTGCGCCGGGCGGCCTCGAGCTTGCGGTCGAAGCCGGGGTACCCGAGGGGATTGATGGCCCGGATATGGGCGTTGAACTCGCGAACACTCCCCCGGTCGAAGAGATTTTTCAAGTACCACTCGTACTCGAGGGGAAAATGGTGCCCGCAATTCTCGCACACGCCGCAAAACTCACCGTACAGATCCGGCACCCAAAGATCCTGACAACCGTAGCGTTCGGCATTGGGACAGGTGACGGTTCGGTCCTCGTTGGCCAGCGGGCTGGTGTAGGTATCGCCGAACTCCACCTCTCCCCAGTTGGAGCGCCCCTTGGCCGACAGGGCGGGCCGACGGCGGCGCTTGCCGGCGATGAAATCATAGGCGGCGGAGATCGGTCCCGCCACCCGTTGCAGCAGGATCGTTCCCTCGCCGGAGACGTCTTCGATGACCTTTTCCACCAGCTTCTGCTGCTGACGTAGGATGTCGTACCGGAAGGTATAGAAGACCCGTTCCACCCCACGGACCAGCCGCTGACCGGCGGCCGCCACGGCGGACGGCCCGCCGCCGTAGGCATTGGCGGCCATGCGTCGGTATTTCTTGGCCCGTAGGGAGAGCAACCGGCGGATCTCGGCGTCGTCGAGTTCCCAGGTATTGACGATGGGGATCTCATCGCCGCTGGCGGCGGCGGCCTTCTTGCGTTCCAGTTCATAGGCCCGCAGGACCCGCAGGCTCTTGGTACGCAACACCACCTCGTCGGTGGCCCGGATGATCTCGGAGCGGACCCGCCGGAAGAAGGCGAAGTCATCCCGCCGCGCCCCCAAAGGCGGCTCCTCGATGATCCGGTCGATGGTGCCGAGACGCAGGTTGTCGGCGGCGGTGATGTGGAGCCGTTCGGCGCACGCTTCCACCAGTTCGGGAGGCAACTGCTCACCCTCCCGGATCTTGCCCTCGATGGCCGCCGCCCCCTCGGGTGAAATCACCGAATAGTAGCCGTGCGAGAACATGAGCCGCATATCGGCGAGCCCGATGGCCTCGGCTCCGCCGGAGCCACCCTCCGAGATCACCGACACCATCGGCACCCGCAGCCGAGCCATGACGTAAAGGTTGCGGGCGATCTGCTGGGCGGCGCCGGGATAGTCCTCCACCGGAAAGGCGCCGGGGGTGAAGTTGTAGAAATGGATTGGGATACCCTCGGTTTCGGCCACCCGCATGAACCGCAGGGCCTTCTCGTTGCCCCACGGCTTGGCCGAGCCACCGTTACGGTACTCTTCGCCGTGGCCCTTCTCGTGACCGATGACCATGACGTGCTGGGTGCGCAGGCGGTTCTTCACCTGCCGGATGATGGTGGCCTTGGCCGCCACCACCGCCGGGTCGATGCTCAACTCCTCCTCGCCGCCGAGTTCCGTATAGTCGTCATAGACATTCTCGAGAATGTCCTTCAGGGTGAACCGCATGGGGTTGCGAACGATGCGCACCCGATCCATGGCGGTGAGGTCCTCCTCGCAGCGGGCCTCGAGGAAGGAGACCGCCTCGAGGAGTTCCTGCAGCCGGGCCGTCAGTTCCCGCTCCTCGAGATCGTAGAACATTCGCTTCAGGCGGGCGGCCTGCTCCTGCAGGCCCTCGATATTGGCGGCCACCCTCTGCCCCTTGACGGCGGCGAGGTAGGCGATGCGCTCCTCGAGCAGAACGAGTTTTTTCCGATTGTCTTCCATGCCAACGTGTGGTGCGGTATAGCGGCCGGCCGGTCAGAAGGTCAGCAGCCGATCGATGTTGTCCTTCAGGTATTCGAGGTTGGTGGTAATCGGCTGCCCCTTGGCATCCCGGCCCTCGATGCGCGCCGCGTCAAGGAAGCGGGCGCCGCGCTGCTTGGCCTCGTCCATGGAATCCCCCCAGACGAGGGCGAGCGCTAGGTTCGGATCGTACTCGCTGGGAATCGGATAGTCGCGGTTCGAGGGCACGTGGGTATACACCGCGGCCCAGGGCTCCTCGGCGAATTCGAAGCGGGTGATGGTGCCGATCCAGGGGGCGAAACCACGGCGCGGGTCCTCGGCCACGATACGAAACTCGATGGCCGCCCCCCGGAACGCCACGTCCCGCTGGCTGTAGCCGATCCGATCGCCGAGGGCGAGCCGGATCTGTTCGCGGATCAAATTGGGCTGCTTGCCCTCCACGTAACTGATCCGGGCCGAGACGTCGTTCTCCACCTGGATGCGGGTATTGACTTCCAAAAGATAGGGCCGGCCGTCCCGAGTGACGATCCACTCCCAGGTACCGACGTTGTCGTACTCAACGTGGGCGGCGAGCCGCAGGGAGTAGTCGATGATCTGCTGCTGGACCCGCTCCGGATCGAAAGCGTAGTCGAAACAACAGGCATCGAATCCCGGTGCCGCCTCCAACCGCTTCTGGCGGCCGGTGCTCTGAATGGTACAGTTGCGGGTGCCGAAATGCAGCCGCTCACCGTGCCGGCTGCACAAAATTTGAACCTCGAGATGGTTGTAGTCGCGCAGGCATTGCTCGATGAGCACGCCGCCGTCACCAAACTGACGTTTGGCGTAGTTCTGGATCCGGCGGTATACTTGGCGGAACTGCTCGAGCCGGAACACCTCCTCGATCCCCATACCGCCGCCGCCGGCCGCCGCCTTGACGAGAACGGACGGATTGCGGACGTTGTCGGCCTGCTGCCGCTCGAACAATTCGGCGGCGTGGGCCTCGGCCTCCATCTCGTTGTAGATCGGCGCGTCGGTGCCAGGAATGGTGGGAATGCCGAGCTGGTTGGCGGTCCGCTTGGTGTTGATCTTGTCGCCCAGGGCCTTGATGACCTCCCAGCGCGGGCCGATGAAGGTCAGGGCCCGATCCCGGGTCGCCACCCGGCGGGCGAAGCGGAAGTCCTCGGAAAAGAAGCCGTAGCCCGGATGAATGGCGGTACACTCGGTGTGGTCGGCCACCGCCAGGATATCGTTGGGATCGGTGTAACTGGCGATCCGCCAGGCACGGTCACGACCTTTCTTCCGGGCCTGGTGGACGTGCTCCGAGTCCCGATCCGCCTCGGTATAGACCACCACGTACTCAAGGTTCAGGTCTTCGCAGGCCCGCATGATCCGGAGCGCAATCTCGCCCCGGTTGGCTATCAGTACTCGATCTTTCAAGGGTCGGCCAAGGGATTTCGAATTCGTGGAATGGCGCCGGTCGTCCGGCGGGAATCAGCAGGGTGACAATCTCAGGAAGATTTTTGATGAAATCGCAAAAAATGCGATTTCATCGAGTTCACGCTTTGTAACTCATTGAATTATCGTGTCAGGCCTGAACCGGCTGCGAGTTTTTACGGGTTCATCATCTTTGCGATTTCATCGAAATTGGACTATAATACCAGATCAATATCGCCCTGTCCACCGAGGCACGAGGTCGCCGGCGGCCGACATGGGCAAGCCGGCATATATACCGTTTACCTGTTTTCCCGTCAACACCCTCCTCATATCATGGGGCCACCGATCGGTCCCGTGGCCGACCATAATGGAAAAGGAGCCTCCCCAAGACCGTCACGAGCCGTCGTCGTTCCGACGCATGCTCCACTTCCTTGGTCTCAGCCGGATAGACACCGCCGAGGAACTGGAACACGAACTCCAGGAACTGATCGAGGAAGGCGAGGAGCATGGCCTCATCAGCCCGACCGAGGGGCTGATGATCTCCGGCGTGCTCGACCTCAAGGACACCCTGGTCAAGGAGATCATGACTCCACGGGCCGAAATGGTCGCCGCCCCGGCCGGGGCCACCACCGCCGAGGTCATCGAACTCATCCGTAAGGAAGGCTACTCGCGGATCCCCATCTACGCCGGCACTCCGGACCAGATCATCGGCATCGTCCACGCCAAGGATCTTCTGCTCACTACCGATGACCCCGCCACCAGCAAGGTAGAAAAACTGGCCAATCCGGCTTTCTTCGTCTCCGAGACCGAGACGGTGGCCGACCTGTTGAAGCTCTTCCAGCAAAAACACGCCCACATGGCCATCGTCACCGACGAGTTCGGGGTCACCCGCGGCCTCGTCACTTTGGAAGACGCTCTGGAAGAAATCGTCGGCGAGATCACCGACGAGCACGACGACGAACAACCCAATCTGCGGCCGGTGGGCGACCAGGTGGTGCTCGCCGACGGACGCACCCGCCTGGAAGAGGTGGAGCAGTACTTTGGGGTCAACCTGCCGGAAGGCCCGTACGACTCCATCGGCGGCCTCATCACCCACCAACTCGGTCGGGTTCCCCAACCCGGCGCCCGCCTCAACATTCCACCCCTCGTGTTCACCATCGTGCTGGCCTCGAAACGGCGGGTCATCTCCGTGCGGATCAGCCGCAGCGAACCAGCCACCGACGGTTGAGCCGCCGGCCGGCTCCCTTGCGAAAACCATATGTCCGCCATCGTTCACCTCGCCCTCGCCAGCGCCGGCGGCATCCTGCTCTACTTGGCCTCGCCGGGGCCCCACCAGCAGGCCTGGTTGGCCTGGGTCGCCCTGGTGCCGCTCTTTTTCGTCGTGCATCAAGGCGGTATCCGGCGGGCTATCGGCGCCGGCCTTGCCTGCGGCCTCGCCTTCTACCTGCCGCTTCTCGGCTGGATCCATACCGTGTTGGCCACCTACGGAGGGCTACCGACGGCGCAGGCGATGGCGGCAACCGGCCTGCTGGCCGGGTACATGGCCCTCTATCCGGCCCTGTTTGCGGTCGGCATCCGCCGCCTGCCCCTCCTTGCCGCCCCGGTGCTGTGGGTGGGGCTCGACGTACTGCGCGGCCTGCTCTTCACCGGCTTTCCGTGGATGGATCTGGGCTACGACCTCTACCGCCAGACCCCGCTCCTGCAGGTGGCGGCCGTCACCGGTCACCACGGCCTCACCTTCTGCCTCGTGCTCGCCAACGCTATCCTCGCCACCGTTCTCATCCGCCGACGATGGACAACCGGCGGCACCGTCGGCCTCCTCGTCCTGACGGTCGCCCTCGGTGGCGCCGTCTGGCGTTACCAGCACCTGGCAGGCCGGCCGCCGCAGGCCACCATGACCGTAGGTATCGTCCAGGGCAACATCGACCAGGACCGCAAGTGGATTGCCTCCGAACTGTCCCGCGCCATCGACCGACACCTGTCGCTAACCGGTGCCGTGGTCCGGCAGCACGCCCCCGATCTCGTCGTCTGGCCGGAGACCGCCCTGCCGCTACCGCCGAACCGGCTGCCGGGATTCCTGCCGGCGCTCTCCGCCATGCTCGCCCCCTCCGGCACGGCGCTCCTCACCGGCGTTCCGTGGGAGGAGCCAGGGCCGCGGTACACGAACCGCGCCATCCTGCTGGCCCCGGACGGCCGGATAACCGGCCATTACGACAAACAACACCTCGTCCCCTTCGGGGAGTACATTCCGCTGCGCGGTATGCTGCCCATCGACTCGCCGGTGGTGGAAAGCATGGCCGATTTCAGTCCCGGTCAAACAGGCTCGCCGCTCGCTTGCGGCCCGGCCCGTCTTGGGGTATTAATTTGCTTTGAAAGTATCTTTCCGCAGCTCGCCCGACAAACGACGGCGCAAGGTGCCGACCTGCTCGTCAACATCACCAACGACGCCTGGTTCGGCCGCTCCAACGCGCCGTGGCAACACTTTGCCATGGCGGTGCTGCGGGCGGTGGAAAACCACCGCAGCCTGGTGCGGGCCGCCAACACCGGCATCAGCGGTGCCATCGATCCCCTGGGCCGCGTCACCGCCACTACCGGTCTCTTCGTTCCGGCCACCCTGGCCGTCACGGTGGAGCGCTCCACCGCCGACACCCCCTATGGCCGCGGCGGCCACTGGTTCGGCATCGGCTGCCTGGTGGGGAGTGTGGTCCTCGTGGCCGCCGGCG
>CAYRGZ010000127.1:0-8147 GCA_964423785.1 uncultured Desulfobulbia bacterium | reverse complement strand
TGGGTTGTAACCCGTTGAATTATCGTGTCAGACCTGCACCGACTGCGATTTTTTGCGGGGCCATCATCACTTTTCTTGGCCGCCAAATTGGGATAAGGTGGGCGGCCCAACGCGCCACCGTGCGCTTTTTGACAATTCCCCAAAGAAAAAGGCAGAGAAGGAATGGAAAACTTCATAGCGACCTTGTGCTACCTTGCCATAGGTGTGGCACTGGCAAGGACCCGCCAATTCCCCAAAGAAGGGCCGGTGGTCCTCAATGCCTATATCATCTATGTGGCACTGCCCGCTCTGGTCATCAGGGAAGTGCCGGGCCTCACCTTCACCCCCCAACTCTTGCTCCCCGCCATCATGCCCTGGTGCCTCTTGGCCCTGTGCGCCGCAGCGGTGCTCCTGATCTCCCGTCTCTTCCATTGGGAGCGGCAGATCACGGGAACCCTGTTGCTGCTGGCCTGCCTTGGCAACACCGCCTTTCTGGGCATCCCGGTTGTAGAGGCCTTTTTCGGCAAAGAAGCCGTTCCCTACGCCCTCATCTATGATCAACTGGGTTCCTTTCTCGGACTGTCCACCTTTGGCGCCCTGGTCCTGGCCGTTTATGGCCCCTCCGAACCAGACCAAAAGGGGCACCGTCCAGACATCAGCCGGGTGGTTCGGAAAATCATTACCTTTCCTCCCTTCGTGGCCCTGGTCCTGGCGGCCACCCTTTTTTCGTGGATCCACCTCCCGGATATCGCCGGTGCCGTCATCTCTTCCCTGGCCTCCACGCTGGTGCCGGTGGTAATGATAGCCGTGGGCATGCAACTGAAACCTCGCCTGGAGCCAGGCACCTTCAAACCCTTTGTGGCCGGGCTGGTTATCAAGCTCGTGCTCTCGCCGATCGCGGCCCTCCTGATAACCTCCGCCCTGGGCCGGGGAGATCTAATAGCAAAGGTGACGGTTCTCGAGGCCGGCATGCCGCCGATGGTGTCGGCCGGGGCGGTGGCCGTGATGGCGGGTATGTCGCCCCGGCTGGTGGCCTCCCTGGTGGGGCTGGGGATTCTTGTTTCCTTCCTCACCCTGCCCCTGCTCCATCAACTCCTGGTGTAAAAACGATAATGACCGGGGAGGACAAAATAAGCCAAAAGATCTTCTACGGCTGGTACGTGGTGGCCGCCGGCACCCTTTGCATCCTTGCCGGACTGGGGCTGGGCCGCTTCGCCCTGGGTATGGTCCTGCCGTCCATGGGCAGGGGCCTGGCCCTTACCGCCACCCAGATGGGAATAATCAGCACTGCCAACTTCGGAGGGTACCTGGCGGCAGTGCTTGGATGTCTGGCCATGGGACCCCGGATCCGCCCCAGACGGCTCATAACCCTTGCCCTGATCCTGACAGGCGGCTCCATGGCTCTCATGGGGGGAGCCGACCGGTTCCTGACCGCCGCCCTGCTCTACATCCTCACTGGCGTGGGCAGCGGCCTGGCAAACATCCCGGCCATGGCCCTGGTATCCGCCTGGTTCCGCCCGTCACTCCGGGCACGGGCCGCGGGATTCATGGTTATTGGCAGTGGTTTCGCCATGATGCTGTCAGGATTCCTGATTCCCTTTCTCAACGGGATATACGCCGGCCAGGGGTGGCGGTACAGTTGGTGGCTCCTTGGGGGAATCGTCCTGGCCGCCGCCCTCGTATGCCACATGGTGATCCGGGACCGGCCTGAAGAGATGGAGCTTACCCCCCTGGGACACGGAACGGACTTCTCCCGGCCACGTGATCCAGGAAGGTATCAGGGCCTCTGGGAACAGGTGTCGACGGACAGGATCGTCCGGCTGGCGGCGATCTATTTTTGTTTCGGGGCAAGCTACGTGATCTATATCACCTTTGCCGTGGTGGCCATGATAGGCGAGAAGGGACTTTCCGAGGCCTCCGCCGGCAGGCTTTGGGCCCTGATCGGGCTGTTGAGCCTCTTTTCCGGCCCGGTACCTGGCTGGCTGGCGGACAAGACGAGCCGGCGGACCGCACTCTGCCTGGTCTTCGCCATACAGGCGCTGGCCTACCTGCTGGCCGGTCTGCCCCTTTCCTCCGACCTGGGCGCCAGGGCTTCCGTGGTCTGTTATGGCATTGTGGCCTGGAGCGTGCCCGGCATCATGACCGCGCTGGTAGCCGATACCGCCGGTCCTGCCCACACCGCCAGGCTTTTTTCTCTCGTCACTCTGGTCCTTGCGACAGGACAGATGTTGGGACCAGCGGCAGCAGGCCTGCTCACCGACCTCACCGGCAGTTTCTCCAGCGGCTTCTATCTGGCCTCAGCCACTGCCCTGACGGGGATGACCCTGTCATGGACATTGAAGCCCCGTGAACGTTGACCCCGGAAACCCATTTTTCAACGGGCAACGGGCCGCCAAGAAAAGGTCCGGTCATCTCTGCAGCAGACGGGTTTTGCTTTCTATCCCGGTGTGATAGACTGGATGCATGACCGCCATCCACCGCGACATGCTCACCACCTGCTGCTACTGTGGCTGTGGCTGCGGGCTCTATCTCCATGTCCGCAACGGCCGCATCGTCGGGGCCTCTCCAAGTCGCAACCACCCGATATCCCGTAACAACCTCTGCGCCAAGGGCTGGCACATCCACGAATTCATCTACGACCGTCGGCGGCTCACCACGCCGCTGATGCGGTGGATCACGCCCGGCACGCCATCAAGAAACGCTTCCAGCACAAGCTACTGCACGACGTGCGCAAACACCGCCGGCCGAGTTGCGTCGGCTGCGGCCGCTGCGTCGGCATGTGCTTCGGAGGCATGGAACGGCACATGAAATGCAGCATCGGCGGCCATTGCCACATGGACGACAAGCTGGTGTGCGTCGACGGTCCGGTCTTCAGCCGCCGACAACTACTCGGACTCAATATCGAGGAGCTGCAGCCATGAAGGTCACCTTTCTGCCGGCCGGCCGGACCGTGACGGTGCCAGCCGGCACCACCATCCTGAAGGCGGCGCGGCAGGCGGGCCTGCACATCAACGCCTCGTGCGGTGGGGCCGGCGTCTGTGGCAAGTGCCGGGTGATAGTGGACCAAGGCTCGGTGGAGGGGGGAAAATCGGAAAAGCTCTCAGCCGACGATTTTGCGCGCGGCTACCGCCAGGCCTGCCGGGCGGTGGTAACCACGGACGTGGTGGTCCGTATCCCGGCGGAATCCCAGATGACCCGGGGCGGCCTAGCCGTGGACGCCCCGGCCCGTCACCGGGCCCGGCTGCGGGTCTTTTCCATCGAGGAGGTGAAAAAGGCTGGTGTCTTCGTGCCGCCGGTGGAAAAGCTGGTCCTGGAATTGCCGACGCCCTCGGCCGCCGACAACCGGGCCGACGCCGCCCGCCTCGTCCAGGGGCTGCACAACCAGTACGACGAACGGCGCCTCATCATCACCCTCGATACGCTGCGCAAGCTGCGCCGCGCCCTGCGGGAAAAGAACTTCCTGGTTACCGTCACCCTGGCCCGGCCGGTGCACGAGACCGGCAAGAGCATGGTGGTCAACATCCAGCCGGGCAACTGGGCGAAACGCAGTTTCGGGCTGGCCATCGACATCGGCACCACCACCATCTACGGCAACCTCGTCGATCTCACCTCCGGCCGGGTCCTGGCCCGGGCCGGTGACTACAACGCCCAGCTTTCCTACGGCGAAGACGTCATCTCCCGGATCATTTACGCGGAAAAACCGGAAGGGCTTCGCCAACTGCACGACGTCATGGTCGAGACCATCAACCGCATCATCGCCACCATGACCAAACAAGCCGATGTCGATGCCGACGAGATCACCTCGGTGACTCTGGCCGGCAACACCACCATGACCCATTTCCTCCTGGAACTGGAACCCGACAACATCCGGCGGGCGCCGTACGTGCCGGTTTCCACCATCTTTCCGCCAATCCGGGCCACCGACCTGGGGCTCGATTTGCCGCGGGCCGTCGTCGCCCTGGTCTATCCGGCGGTCTCCAGTTACGTCGGCGGCGACATCATCGCCGGCGTCATGGGCAGCGGCATGTACCGGGCAGAGGAGCTGACCCTGTACGTGGACATCGGCACCAACGCCGAGATCGTCATCGGCAACCGCGACTGGCTGGTCTGCGCCGCCTGCTCAGCCGGGCCGGCCTTCGAGGGGGGCGGCATCACGCACGGCATGCGAGCCGCGGCCGGCGCCATCGACGATTTCAGTATCGACCCGGACACCCTGGAGCCGATGAATCTCACCATCGGCAACAAGCCGCCCATCGGCATCTGCGGCTCCGGCCTGCTCATCTGTATCGCCACCCTGTTCGAGCACGGCGTCCTCGACCAGAAGGGCCGCTTCCGGCGCGATCTCGACACACCCCGCCTGCGCCCGGGACCAAACGGCTACGAGTACGTTCTTGCCTGGCGAGAGGAAAGCGGCATCGACAGCGATATCACCCTGAACGAAGTGGACATCGACAATTTCATGCGCGCCAAGGCGGCCATCTTCGCCGGGATCAAGACCCTGGTGGAGGCGGTGGGCCTCAGCATGGGCGATATCGAGCGCATCATCCTGGCCGGCGCCTTCGGCAGCTATATCGATCTCGACAGCGCCTTCACCGTCGGTCTGCTGCCCGAGGTGGACCCGGAGCGGATCATGTACGTCGGCAACGGTTCGCTGCTCGGCTGCTGGATGAGCGAGATGAGCAACCACATCCGCCGCGACGTGGTGGAGGTGGTGCGGCGCATGACCAGTTTCGAACTGTCCGAGGTTCCCACCTTCAAGGACCAGTACGTGGCCTCCCTCTTTCTACCCCATACCGATCTCTCGCTCTTTCCCCGCGTTCAACAACGCCTCGTGCAGCCCTAGCACCTCACTCCCTGGCAGGAATCTCCACCTCGAGATCGCCAAAGCTGTAGCATTGGCAGGCAAGGCGCCAATTGTCGGCCAGAAGCTCCGGTCCCAGCCGCCGGGCCTCGGCCTCCCGGACCGGGGTGAGGCGCTCGCCGCCGGCGATGATCCGGATGCGGCAGCGGCCGCAGATCGCCTTGCCGCCACAGCGCGTGTCGATGGGAACGCCCTGGGCGAGAAAATTGTTGAGCAGGCTGCGATGCGGTTCGGCCTCGATCCGCTGCCGTCGACTGCCGATAATAAACGTGATAGAAACGGGCATGGAGGAGGGGTTGCTATGCAAGCCGCTGCATGGTGCGGCTGATGGAGACCTCCATGGCCCGCACCGGGCAGACCGGCACGCACAGGCCACAGCCGGTACACAATTCCGGATTGAAAAGCACCGCCATCCCGGGCCGCTCGATGGCCAGCGCCCCGGTGGGGCAGATGCCGGTGCAGGCACCGCACTGGAAGCAGCGATCGTCGTCCCGGCGAATGGAGGTGGCGAGGCGCTCCACCTCAACCTGCTGGTCTTTGAGATAGGCCACCGCCTTGCCCACGTTCGCCTTGTGGCCCATGAGTTCGATGACCATCACCCCCTCTTCCTGCAGGTTGATGGAGGCTTGCAGAATGTTGAACTCGACGTCGAATTTTTTCACCAGGTGGCAGATGATCGGCTTGTCGATGATCTCCTGTGGAAAATGCAGCACGTAGATACGAGTGTACATGGATGGTTTCCTCATCGGTGCTGGAGTTGGTCGGCAAGGCGGGCAAGCAGGGTATCGCGGTCGGCATCGGTATCGAGAACTACGAGACTCTCCGGCGCCAGCTCGTCGGGCGGTTCGAACCGTTCTTTCTGGGCCAGATAGATCTCCCAGCGGCCGTCGGACACGGCGGCGGGATCGGCGGCCCGCAGCTCCAACCGGCGCCGGATCACCGCTTCCGGGCAGGTGCAGTACACGAACCGCACCGGGACTCCGAGCCGCCGGCCGAGTTCCAACACGTGGGCCCGCTCGGCCGCCGACTGATACGAGGCGTCGAGCACCACCGGCCGCCCGTCGGCGATGGCGGCGGCGGCCCGATCGAGCAGCGCATCGTAGGTACGGCGGCTGAACTCCGGGGTATAGATCCCCTGGTCCACCCCGTCGGGCCGCCGTTCGGTGACCGACAGGCCGGCCAATTCTTTGCGAACCCGGTCGGAATTGTAGTAGGCGGCCCCCTGCCGGGAGGCCCACGCCTCGGCGAGAAAGCTCTTGCCGGTGGCGATCATGCCGAAAAAGACCGTGATGTCAGGCTGCATAGCGTTCGGCGAGGGCAAAGTACCGTTTGGCCGCCTCGGCGCTGGCGCGGCGGGTATCGTCGTCCACCTTGGGATCGGCGGCGGTGAACAGACCGATCTTGCCCCGGACATAGGCCCGGTATCCCTTGTAGAAATCAAGGACCGTGGTCAAGGTCTGGTCGCCGGAACGGGCCATGAACCGCTCGACCAGCCGGTTCGACAGCTCGTCGAGGCCGTGGTAGTCGAGATCCATGGCCAAAAAGGCGATGTCGCTCGCCACGTCGCTGTAACGGAACCGTTCGTTGAACTCGATGCAGTCGAAGATATGCACCCGGTCGCCGTCGAAACAGATGTTGGCGGAGTAGAGATCGCCGTGGCAATCGCGGATGCGGCCGGCCTCGATCCGGGCCTCGAAGATCTCCTCGCGGTCGAGAAAGGTCCGGGCCCAGCGGCTGATGGTGTCGAATTGGTCGCGGCTCAGGGCCTCACCGCCGACGAACGATTCGGTCTGGTCGAAATTTTCGAGCACGTTCACCGCCACCGAGCTGGCGCGGCCGAAGGCGGCGATATCTTCATCACCGGCGGCCCGTTCGTAGAAGGGCACCAAGGTATCGACAATGCGGTCGATATGATCGGCCGAGAGCTTGCCGGCCGCGATGATCCGCCCCATCATGCCCTCCTCCGGCATGCGGGCCATACGGACCCCGTATTCCACCGGCTCGCCATCACCGTCGAGAACGTAACCGCCGTCACTGCGGCAGACGGTCACCGTGCCGAGATAGATATCCGGGCACAACCGCCGGTTGAGACGCACCTCCTCGGCACAGTAGAATTTTCGTTTCTCCAAAGTGGTGAAATCGAGAAAGCCGAAGTCCACCGGTTTCTTGAACTTGTAAACATAGTCACCGGCGAGGATGACGTAGGAGATATGGGTCTGGACGAGGCGCACGTCGGCGGCCGGATGGGGCAGGTGGCGCGGATCACACAAATAGTCGATGAATTCCGGTAACATAGCCGATACTCCACGGGGATGATATTGAGGGCGCCCGGCACGGCTGGTTACGAGTCCGGGCACGACAAACGCGGCGGCCGGCGGCTTCCGGTCTCTATGGCGACGCAGATGGTCTCCACGTCGAGCCAGGCCGGCAACTGCTCCCGATGACCACGGAGATTGGCCACCGCTTTGCGGCCGATACGGGCAGCCGCCGCCTGGGCGCCGCGTTCGCTATGAACGTAAAAGCCGGCCGCCTGGATGAGTCCCTGCAAGGCGGCGCGCCGCCGACCGGTGGCCCGGCGCCACTCCTCCTCCACGAGTTCGTGACACTCGAAGAACAGTTCCTTATTCCACATCCAGCAAAAAATTGCCAGTGCCGGGAGGCTGCGGCCAGCAGAGCAGGCAACGAGCTCCCGGTACCGTTGCAGCCGCGCCTCCGCCCACGGCCGGTACGGCGGCCCGATATCCTGCCGCCAGAACCAGGATTCCAGCACATCCATGTCGCCCCGGGCCAGGGCCTCCATGAACAGACGGGAGAGCCGGTTCCGGATATCCCGCGCCCGCCGGTCGTTGAACGGATCGAAGCGGCAGGCGGCAGGCGCGTTATCAGGCTGCGGGGACGGCACTGTTGCCGGCGAAGACGGTGCTGCGGTCATGGGATGGTCCGGGCGGTTGTCGATCACGTATTCACAACAAATTCTGTTGCCGATCACTTTTGATGAAATCGTAAAAAGTACGATTTCATCGAGTTCGCGCTTTGTAAATTTTTGAATTATCGTGTCAGGCCTGGACCGACTGCGACTTTTTACGAGTCCATCACTTTTCAGCCAAAAGTGATCGGCAACAACGCCTGATCATCACTATACTCAGAAAGACCGAAGGCTCAACAGTTCTTCGACTCCATGAGCACACGGGAGGATACCATGCCGAAATTGGACGATGGGAGGGCCTCCACGCCCAACCCGGAGGGAAAGCTGGATTTCCGGAACTCGGCCGGGCTCGGCAAGGAGCTGTGGCGACAGATTGACACG